>CAXTOB010000036.1:0-24828 GCA_964245505.1 uncultured Acetobacteraceae bacterium
CGATCCGCCGGGAACCCGGCCGGGCGCCGCCGGGTTGAGCGGCGTGCCGTCATGGGCGTTCTCGCCCAGGATGCCGAGGGACACCTCGTCGGTGACCGTCTTGCCGATGACGGAGGCGCCGGCGTCCAGCAGGGCCTGCACCACCCAGGCATGGCGCGTCGGAGTGGGGTAGCGGCGCGGCCAGTCAGGGTTGCCGCCGCCGGTCGGCCAGCCCGCCACGTCAATCAGGTCCTTCACAGCGAAGGTCAGGCCGTCCAATGGGCCACCTGGGGTGCCCGGTACCTCGCACCGAGCGCCTGCGACGAAGGCGTTCAACTGGTCCAACGATCTTTCTCCCGCCTGTCTGCCACACGACCCTCGGCACTGGATCGGCGGCTCAGGATGTCAGCTTGCAGGAAATCAGCCAACGTCTGCCGTTACGCAGGGGGCCATACGGGCGGCCAGTGGACCCGACCGGTATATGGCCTATGCCGTTCAGGGTAGGGTTTTGGGCAGTTGGGCTGCTCGGGCCATACCACCGCGCATGAATGATACCGCTCGCACCGCGTTCTGTTCCGGCCATCGTAGGTCTATAGACTGGTCGCCTCCCGCGAGTGCTTGAACATGTTGCCTGCGGAACTAGCGTTGAGAATGGATAATTGACTATGCAGCACCAACCGATCACCGACGCCCTGACCACCGAGGACCTCGTCCTCAGGCTGCAGGACGACACGAACGAAGACTCGAAGATGGGTAAACTTGGCCTGTTTTACGTTGTGGCAGAGGCTGCATTGGCCCTGGGCCTATGTGGGGTCGTGAATTTCGTCGCGGGCTGATACGGGGGGCTCAGCTTCAATCTGCCGGTGCAGAGAGTGCCGTGCTGCACGACACCCGAAACAACTGACGATGACGTATCAAGGTCGTGGGCAGTTGATATGACAAGGCTCATTCACTGCTAGGGCTGCAGCAGACCCGGCGGTATGCCAAGCCTAGTTCGCTGAACCCGCAGGGGCCGGATGTTACGGACGCCAGGCGTCTTTGTCAGGCAAAGACGCCACATTAGCCCGCATGTCCCGAGTCTGAGTTGGTTGTAAACTCGTGACCTCTCGCCGGCGGAGCCTTGTGGATATCACCAGTATCCTGACGAGGCACCGCCGCCCTCCCAGCCACCTGCTGCACGGCCTCGTCGGCTCCCGCACGCAGGTCCACCCGTGCCGTCGGCAACGCCTGTGGATGTTCACGCTGCAGGTAGGCAATCAGCTTCTCCCGCACCTCGCAGCGGAGATCCCACGTTTGCGGCGCGTTGCGCGCGCTCACCAGGGCGCGCAGTTGCACGGTCCGCTCGGTAGCGTCGCTCACCTGCAGATTCACCACCCGTCCGTCCCAGAGCGGGCTGGCCCGGGCGATCTTCGTCAGCTCCTCGCGCACGGCCTCGAACGGCACGGAGTAGTCCACGTGCACGAACACCGATCCGATCAGCGAGGCCGTTTCGCGCGTCCAGTTCTGGAACGGCTTTTCTAGGAAGTAGGACAGCGGCAGGATCATCCGGCGCCAGTCCCATAGCCGTACGACGACGTAGGTGCCGGTGATCTCCTCCACCCAGCCCCACTCGCCCTCGACGACAACGGCGTCCTCCAGACGGATCGGCTGCGTCACGGCGATCTGCACGCCGGCGATCAGGTTGGCGAGCAGCGGCCGTGCAGCAAGGCCGATCACCAGGCTGGCAGCGCCTGCGGAGGCAAACAGGCTGACGCCATAGGCCCGCACGGAGTCCAAGGTCATCAGTGCGGTTGCGACGGTGACAAGGCCGATCATCACGTCGCCGGCGCGCTTGAGGATACGCACCTGGGTGACGTGCTTCCGCGCCAGCAGGTTGTCGTCCACATCGATGCGGAAGTGTCGCAGATGCAGCGTCGCAGCAATCTCGATAGCCCGCGCGGCGCTCCACCCGGCCAGCACGATCAGGCCGACGGCGAGCGTACGGCCGATGCCATATGAGACGCCAGCCGGGAAGCTGACCCAGGGCAGGGACGCCCACAGGGCGCCGAGGATCACGGCAAGCCGGCTCGGACCCGTCGTGGCGGCAATGAACGTCCGCACGAAGCCTCGCGCCCGTCCAGGCACGGGCACATACGGAACCATGTGCACCGAGAGCCAATGGGCCAGTACCGCGGCCAGCACCGCCGCAAGCATAACGCCGGCGCCGGGCAGCCAGGCGTGCAGGTCCGGGAGCCAGGCCATCACCGGCTCGGCCCCACTGCCCCGGCACCCAGCGCAATCATCGCGCCGAAAGCCGCCACCGGAGCCAGCGCGAGCGGCAGGCTGCCCGACGCGGCGGACAGCGCGCCAATACAGGGTGGTCCGACGACGAAGCCGGCATACCCCAGCATGGATACAGCGGCGATCCCGCCGGCGCCGGCCCGCTTGGCGCCACCGCTGAACAGGATGGGCACCAGGTTGGCGTAACCGACACCCACGACGGCGAAGCCGAGCACGGCGAGCCAGTATGGGGCGACCAGTGCCGTCGCCATGCCCGCGGCGGCGGCGGCCCCGCTCAGCCGGAGCGTGCGGCGGCGGCCGAGGCGCGACACCACCCAATCGCCCGAGAAGCGGCCGGACATCATGGCGACTGAAAACGCTGCGTAGCCGAGCGCCGCCGCGGCCGGCCCGACGCCGGTCGTGCGTTCGAGCAGCAACGCGCTCCAGTCGGCCATGGCGCCCTCTCCGAACAGCCCGAGGAAGGCGAGTGCGCCGAGGATGAGCAGCGCGCCGTCACGCAGCAGGCCCGACAGCGCCGGATGCCCGGCCGTGTGGTGCGCCTGTGACGGGTCGTCCTGCAGCAGGCGCCGGGTGGCAAACAGGGCCATGAGCGCGAGCAGCACGCCCATCCCAGTCAGGGAGGCCGCGGCCGGGACGCCGAACCCCAGCAGCACCGAGCCGACGCAGGCGCCTCCGAAGCCGCCGAGGCTGAAGCAGCCATGGAACGACGACATACGCGCCTGGCCATCCCGGGCTTCCAGCAGGCTGGCCTGCGTGTTCATCGGCACCTCGGTCATCCCGCGCACGAGGCCGAACGCCGCCGTCGCCGCGACGAGCAACGGCAGGGTCGGCGCCCAGCCGGGTAGGGCGAGCGCCAAGGCCGCCACGACGGAGGCCACCCGGGTCAGGCGGCGGCTGCCGAGCCGCACCGCCAGTGCGCCCGCCACCGGCATGGCCACGAAGGCGCCACCGACCAACCCGGCGAGCGCGACGGCGAAGGCCAGGTCGGACAGCCCGAGTCCCCGCTTGAGCAACGGCAACTGCGACACCCAAACGCCGAACGCCAGCCCATCCGCCAGGAACACCGCGGCAATCGCCAGCCATGCCGCATCCCATCGCTGAATCCATGGACGAAGCCCGGCCTGACTTTGGCTTGCTGTTGCCGCTACACCCGATTGCGGCATGAGCCACCTCCAACTTGAACGGTCAAGACACCATAAAAGCAGCGTTGCTTGAACGATCAAGAGACCGCGCCTAATCTCTTGCTGCAATGGAAGGGACCCGAGACTTTGCGCCTAAGCGCGCCACGCTGCGCGACGTGGCCCAGGCTGCCGGGGTGTCGCACACCACGGTGTCCAACGCCTTCGCCCGGCCCGATCAGCTTTCGGCGCCGCTGCGGGAACGTGTGTTCGAGACAGCTCGTGCGCTGGGTTACTCCGGCCCCAACCCCGGCGCGCGGTCGCTGCGGACAGGGCGTCACGGCGCCATCGGGCTCGCGTTCAGCGAGGACCTGCCCTACGCGTTCTCCGACCCGACTGCGATCGGGTTCTTGGGCGGCGTGGCCGAGGCTTGCCGGGGATTGCATACCAACCTGTTGCTGATTGCCGCACGCACCCTGGCCGACGGTGAGCCGGCAGCACCCTATGGGGTGCAGGCGGTGCGCGATGCGGCCGTGGACGGCTTCGTGCTGTATTCACTGGCGCAGGACAGCCCGGTTGTTGCCTCGGTGCGGTCGCGCGGGCTGCCTTACGTCGTGGTGGACCAGCCGCGCCTGCCGGGGGCGCCGTTCGTTGGCATTGATGATGAGGGCGGGGCGCGGCAGGCGGCTGAGCACTTGCTCGGTTTGGGGCATCGCCGCTTTGTAGTCTTATCACTCAAGCTGGCGGCAGATGGGTTCGAGGGAACAGCCTCGCCTGACCGTGTCGCCACCGCAACCTATGGCGTGCCTATCGCGCGGCTTGCCGGCTACCGGGCGGCGCTGGCGCAGGGCGGGGTGGATCCCGTCGTGGTCCCAGTCCTAGAATGCGCCCTGAACGATGAGCGGCGCGCCTGCGACCTGCTATTCCCGTTGCTGCAAGGGTCGCAGCGGCGGCCCACGGCGATCCTGGCCATGAGTGACCGGCTCGCGCTAGGCGCGGTGGCCGCAGCACACGAGGCGGGCCTTGCTGTGCCTAGCAATATTTCGGTCGTTGGCTTCGATGATACGGCAGGTAATGGCCTTGACCGGCCATTTCTGACGACAATTCGGCAACCGCACGCCGAAAAGGGCCGGCTCGCCTTGCAGATGCTCACTGAGCCAAGCGGCACCGAGGACAAGATACTACCTGCGGAGCTGACTACCCGTAGGTCCACCGCTCAAGCGACGGAGCCGCCATAGGACTGCACAGCTCGAATGTAAGCACCGCTACAACTTTACGGAAAACCTACGAGCACGGCAGACTCCGATGTCGCAGATGGAGGCGGCCGTAACCGCCTCCATTTGACCGAACCCGGCGTGGCTCAGTTGGTCCTTGCCGCCTGCTGCTGGGAGCTAGCGGTCACGCGCCACACCGCGTTGCCGACATCGTCTGCGATCAGCAGCGCGCCAGCCTTGTCCAGCGCCAGCGCAACCGGCCGGCCATGGGCACGGCCATCACTGTCCAGGAACCCAGTGACAACGTCCTCGGCCATGCCGTTCGGCTTGCCGTTTGCAAATGGGACGAACACCACCTTGTAGCCGTTGAGGATTTGCCGGTTCCAACTGCCGTGCTCCCCAACGAAGGCGCCGCCGCTATACTTCGCGGGTAGGCCAGTGCCGGTATCAAACACCAGGCCAAGCGGCGCGACATGCGAACTCAGCGCATAGTCGGGCATGATTGCCTTAGCAACCAGGTCCGGCCGTTTCGGCTGCACGCGGGGATCAACATGCTGGCCGTAATAGCTGTAGGGCCAGCCATAAAATCCACCATCCTTGACGGACGTCATGTAGTCGGGAACCAAGTTCGGGCCAAGCTCGTCCCGCTCATTGATGACGGCCCAAAGGGCGTGGCTCTGAGGTTCCCAGCTCAGCCCATTCGGATTGCGCAGGCCACCGGCGAAGATGCGGTGGGCGCCGGTCGCGCGGTCAATCTCCCAGATCGAGGCCCGGTCGAGCTCCGCGCCGATCCCGTTTTCGGTAATGTTGCTGTTGGAACCGACCCCGGCGTAAAGCTTGGTGCCGTCCTCGCTGGCGACGAGGCTCTTGGTCCAATGATGGTCAATCGGTCCGCCGGGCAGCGGCGTCAGCACGGTGCCAGGCTCGGTGATGCTGGTGGCACCTGGCGTATAATGAAACCGCAGGATGGCATCGGTATTGGCGACGTAAAGGTCGTTGCCGACCAGCGAAACGCCAAACGGTGAATACAGATGGTCGATGAATACGGTCCGCAAGTCATACTTGCCGTCACCGTGGGTATCGCGGAGCAGGGTGATCCGGTTGTTGCCCTTCGTGCTTCCTGCCGAGGTGACATACGCCTCGACCCACCTCATCACGATGTTCTTTGGGCGGGTCACCGGGTCGAGGTCGGGACCGCGCGACTCTACCACCAGCACGTCGCCATTCGGCAATGTGTAAACCGAGCGTGGGTGGTCTAGCCCGGTGGCCATTGCCGTGACCTTCAAGCCATCCTGCACCGTTGGCGTCTCGCCGTCTTTCCAGCCAACGACCGGGGCCAGATGCATCGGCGGTACCAAGTAGTGCTGCGGTTCCGGCAAAACAGGGTTGGGCCCAACCTGCGTCTTAACGTCGAAGTCGTCAGGACCGGCGGCGGTAAGGGCAAGTATGGCGACGCCTGCGAACGCGAGACGCGGGGTCAACTTGGACATTCTAGTCATCACTGACGTACTCCTGAGTAAGGCACCGCCGTGCTGCGCCGCCGGTCCACATTGGCGGCAAGCCAAGCAGTCATCAGCACGGCTAGGACGGTGACCGCGGACAATGCAAGCCCGGTCGGCATGACCGAGGTCCAGGCATCGCGGCTATGCACGAAGTTATTGAGAAGGGCGATTGCGAGCACCACCAAGCTGCCGAGCGCCAAGGCCCAGTTGAACCGGGGCGTGCGGCGGCGACGGTTGGTGATAAGGCTCAGCAGACCTGCAATGGCGGCGATGACACCGCCAGCCATCCCCACTGCCAGCAGCCAATCGGAAAAGTCCACCCACATAACGTTCTCTGTCTGCACATAAGCTAGATCTGTGAACAACGTGCAGGTGAAGCACGCAATTGGAAATGCAGACAGAAACCGCAGGATTGTATGTCCACTACTCCGTGTCATAGGGTCGGGTAAGTCACTCATCGGCTTCTCCTACTGCCATGCTGCAGCCTGCAAACTCAGGTGCTTGGAGTGAATACAGGCCAGCAATCGCAGGGTTGCTTCAATTTCCCGTTCAGATTTTGGTAAGCCTGCTTGAGCACCAGAAAATCACCAGCGTTCAAGATGCCGAAAGCCCAGCAATACCGGGGCTGAGGCACGATCAAAAGAACGGACCGCCCCATGGGCCATAATCCCAGTCCATCTGGTTCATCTGTGCGGTCATGGCCTGCTCGTCGGCCAGTCGGCGCTGGAACACTTCCTGGCGGTAGCGTCCAAAGGCCGCTTGGTCGCCGACATACACGCAGGCACACACCAACGGATCGGCATACACATAACTGACGATGCCGCCGCGGGTTTGCTGCAACACCTTGTTGGGTGGCAGGCTGCGCAGCGACGCCACACGCTCCGGCGTATTGGCAGGACGCGCTATAAAGCCTGCTGCGCTCAGAAGGTCTTCCCGGTTTGCGGCCCGTTGCTGAGGGGTGGCGCAGGCCGCAGCCGCAAGACAGGCTGTGAGGGCGGCAAGGCGACATGCTAGGTGTGTCATGCGGGGCATATCCATTGGTGTGGGATGGTCCGGAAAGGCACAGCCGGTATTATGGCGGAACCGGCCGTGCCGGGTTCCGGGGCGGGTCCACTGCTTCGTCATGCAGCAGCTGCTGACCGAGTTGGTCCACAGCCTGACCATTTTCTTGCCGCTGGGCTGGTGGCGCCTCCACTCCAGCCTGCTTCTCGCGCTGGACCACCTCCCCTTGGGTCGGCTGATGGTTCTTGCCGTTGTACTCCGGGCCATTGCGTAACGTCTGCGCCCCGGCGGCAAGGGTGGACCCGAGCAGCAAGGCCGCCGTCAGCCGCTTCATCGTGCAGGCCCGATGGGGGTTGTCACGCCGACGCCAGGCTGGTTGTTCAGCGCACGCGCGCCGCCGCCGTTACTAGATGTTACGCCGCTGTCAAGATTCGGCGAAACGGTGGTGTCTGGCCGGATGTCGGCGCAGGCGGCTACCAGGGCGACAAGAAGAATTGCAGTAATGCGGACCATTTGAATCTCCTCTTATAACCACATAGGTTCGTGGCTGGTTTCGCTGTCTCTCCAGCACCGAACGGCTGGAAGCATGGCGATCAAAGTCTGTTGGATGCCCGGCAGCAGTGCCATCCGATTTACGCCATAGCCGACCACAGCCGCTGCAACCCGGCTACATACTGCACACTTCCCATTATTATACTTGCGCACGGCACGGTCATCGGATGAGCCAGTCAACCATGGCGCGAAGGGAGGAGCCTTACCAATCACGAACATCCGCCCTGTAAGCATATCCAACGCTCCGCCGATTGCCATGCGCAGGAACATGGACATCGAAAGGCATCTGTGCTGACCCTCCTAGGCCACTGTCGCGGTCCTGCGAGCAGGCTGGACACGATTGATGGCGTCCTTGCCCACAACGCCGCATGTGGCCTGGCCCGTTGCCGTCTTTACCGCTGCATCCTCATGATTTGATCCATGCTCGGCATATTGTGGGTGAGGTGCCCCATGATCCACAACGATCCGCCGATAAGCAGAAAGACGATCAGCACTCCAAAGGCCAACGCCATGGCATTGTTGGTGCCGTCTGGCCCGCTCGTGATATGCAGGAAGAATACGAGGTGTATGCCCATCTGGGCAATCGCGAGCACGAACAGCGCAATCGGGATGCTGGGCTGCCAAACGAGCGAGGTGCGCGCCACCAGAAACGATATTACCGTCAGCAGCACAGCCAGCCCGAGGCCGACGACGTAGGTCCGAATGCCTTCAGTGTCACCTTCTTCCTCCGGGCGCCGGTCGCCTGGTGCGGTGTCGCCTTGATGCTGGTCGGGGCCGGTTTCCGCGAAGCTCATGGCGCCACTCCCATCAGGTAAACCACGGTGAAAAGGGCGACCCAGACGATGTCGAGCGCGTGCCAGAATAGGCTGAAGCACATCACCCGGCGCAGGATGTCGTCACGATAACCCTTGGCCCAAACCTGGGCCATCATGGTCAGCAGCCACAGCAGCCCCGCCGAGACATGCAGCCCATGCAGTCCGACGAGGGCGAAGAAGGCCGACAGGAAGGCGCTGCGGCCCGGCCCATTGCCGTCCGCCACCATGGACCAGAACTCGCGCACCTCCAGCCCGATGAAGGCGGCGCCGAGCACGAACGTCGCCGTCATCGCGCCGTAGAACCAGCGGTTGTTGCGCGCCTGCAGCCCGACGCTGGCCAGCCCGCAAGTGAAGCTGGAGATGAGCAGGCATCCGGTTTCGATGCCGGTGTTGCGCAGGTCGAACAGGTCGCGGCCGCTGGGACCTCCCGCAGTCTCGTTCACCAGGACGGTGTAGGAGGCGAAGAAGGCGGCAAACATGATGATGTCAGACAGCAGGAAGATCCAGAACCCATAGCCTGAGATGATCCGCTTCGATGGCTCGTGGCGCTCGGCATGGTTGGTGTTGTCATGTGAGTCGCTGTTGCCCTGCCCAGTCCGGTTCAGGTCCCCGGCTGGTGGCCTATCCCCGCGTGCCCGCATGGGCTGCTGGGGCAGGGTGGCCCCACCGGCCGGCTGCAATGCCAACGCTCCTCCCGGCGCCGGACGCAGCGCGAGAAGGGCTGCGGCTGCAGCGCCCGCACCGAGCAGCGCCCCCCAAAGGCCCACACGTGAGGCATTCCGGCGCGCCGGCTCGGGTGGCGCGTTTCGACCCTCTGGGCCGTCAGTGGGCGCGCTCATTCGGCCGGCTCCAACTCCCGTGCCGCTGCCAGACGGGCGAGCGCCGCCTGACGAGCCTGCCGGTTGATCCGGTTGATGCGGCCAGCCTCGGCGGCGGTAACCACATATTCCGTCCGGTCGCGCCAGGCAAAGACGACGAAGGTGCCGAATGCGCAAACGAGGCCCAAGGCTGCCATCCACCAGATGTGCCAAATCAACGCAAAACCCAGGATGGTCGCAAAGAAGGCGCAGGTGACGCCGGTCGCACTGTTCCGCGGCACCTCGATGTCAACGTACTCAGGTTCCTCGCCCAGGACGGCGTCCCGGCGCGCACGCTCCTTGATGCCCCAGTATGCATCCTCTCCGGACACCTCCGGCAGCACCGCGAAGTTGAAGGCGGGCGGCGGCGACGCCGTAGCCCATTCCAGTGAGCGCCCGTTCCAGGGGTCGCCTGTCTCGTCGCGCAGGCTGTCGCGATTGCGGATGCTGACCACGAGCTGGGCGATCATCAGGATGATGCCTGCCAAGATGATGAGGGCGCCCACGCCGGCCACCAGCAGCCAGGGCTGCCAGCCCGGGACGTCGTAGTGCTGCATCCGCCGGGTCATGCCCTCTAGGCCAAGCACATACAGCGGGAAGAAGGCGACGTAGAACCCGACGAGCCAGCACCAGAACGACCACCTGCCGAGCCGGTCGTCCAAGCGGAAGCCGAACGCCTTGGGGAACCAGTACATGTAGCCGGCGAACGCGCCGAACAGCACGCCGCCGATGATGACGTTGTGGAAGTGCGCCACCAGGAACAGGCTGTTGTGCAGCGTGAAGTCCGCCGGCGGCACCGCCAGCAGCACGCCCGTCGCCCCACCGATGACAAAGGTGACCATGAAGCCGAGCGCCCACAGCATCGGCACCTCGAACTTCACCCGCCCGCCATACATGGTGAACAGCCAGTTGAAGATCTTCACCCCGGTCGGCACCGCGATGATCATCGACGCAATGCCGAAGATGCCGTTCACATCGCCGCCGGCGCCCATGGTGAAGAAGTGGTGCAGCCACACCGAAAAGGCCAGCACGCAGATCGCCATCGTCGCCGCCACCATGGAGCGGTAGCCGAACAGCGGCTTTTGCGAAAAGGTCGAGACCACCTCCGAGAACACGCCGAACGCCGGCAGCACCAGGATGTAAACCTCCGGATGCCCCCAGGCCCAGATGAGGTTCATGAACATCATCACGTTCCCCCCGGCCTCGTTGGTGAAGAAGTGGAAGCCGAGGTAGCGGTCGAGCAGCAGCATGCCCAATGTCGCGGTCAGGATCGGAAACGCCGCAACGATTAGCAGGTTGGAGGCCAGCGACGTCCAGCAAAACATCGGCATGCGCAGGTAGGTCATCCCCGGCGCATGTATCTTGAGGATGGTGGTCACCAGGTTCACGCCCGACAGCAGCGTGCCGACGCCTGCAATCTGCAGCGACCACAGGTAGTAGTCCACCCCGACCCCGGGCGAGTAGGCCAGCTCCGACAGTGGTGGGTAGGGCAGCCAGCCCGTGCGGGAAAACTCGCCCACCACAAGCGAGATGTTGATCAGCAGCGCGCCCGTCGCCGTCAGCCAGAACGACACCGAGTTGAGGGTGGGGAACGCCACGTCGCGGATGCCAAGCTGCAACGGCACGGCGAAGTTCATCAGCCCGACCATGAAGGTCATTGCCACGAAGAAGATCATCAGCGTGCCGTGTGCCGAGAACACCTGGTTGTAGTGCTCAGGCGGCAGGTAGCCCGGCGCGTTGTAAGCCAGCGCCTGCTGCGAGCGCATCAGCAGCGCGTCCGAAAAGCCGCGCAGCAGCATCACCAGCGCCAGCAAGCAGTACATCACGCCGATCCGCTTGTGGTCCACGCTGGTGATCCACTCGCGCCATAGATACGGCACCCAGCCCTTGAACACGACAAGGCCGATGACGCCCAGCAGCACCAGCCCGACGACGCCCGAGGCAACCATCGGGATCGGCTGGTCGAGCGGGACCGCTGCCCAGGAAAGCTTGCCCAACATGTTAGTGCTCCATCGCGTGGGTCGGGGGGGCGGATAGCTCACCGGCCGTCAAGACGCCCCCGGTCGGGTTGGATGCCGATTTCGGCTTTGTTTTGGGAATGGGTTCCGGGTCTGGTCCGGGACCTGGCGCCAGTTCCTGGGTGACGATCTTCTGATACAGCTTCGGGTCCACGCTGCTGAAGGTTGTGACCGGGTCCTTGATGCTCTGCTTGGCAAGCTCCGCGTAGCGTGCGGCGTCCAGCGCCGGGCCGCTGCTGTGCGCTGCGGCTATCCAGGCGTCGAAGCCAGCCTTGTCCAGTGCGCGGACTCCGAAATGCATGTCGGAGAAGCCATCGCCGCTCAGGTGGGTCGAAAGGCCCCAGTAGGTGCCGGGCTGATCCGCCTGCAAGTTGAGGTCGGACGACATCCGGTTCATGGTGTAGATCATGCTGCCAAGCTGCGGAATATAGAACGAATCCATCACGCTGGCCGACGTAAGCTGGAAGTGGACGGGGGTGCCGGCAGGGATCGCCAGTTCGTTGACACTGGCAACTCCCTGGTCCGGGTAGATAAACAGCCACTTCCAATCCAGGGACACGACCTGGACCTCCAGCGGCTTCTCACCGGCCCGGATCGGCAGGGGCTTCGCAGGGTCCAGCTCGTGCGAGCCAACCCAGGCGACGCCGCCCAGGAGCGTGATCGTCAACAGCGGGACGCCCCAGGTCACCAGCTCGATCTGACCGGAGTAGGCAAAATCTGGCAGCCGTTTGGCACGGGGATTGCTGGCCCGGAACCACCATGCGAAGGCGATTATCGCCAAGATCGTCGGGCCGATGATGGCCAGCATAATCAGTAGCGAGTCAAACAACAGCGTCCGTTCGGCGCCGGCGATCGGACCTGCAGGGTCAAGCACCCCGGGCTGGCAACTGGTCAGGGCCAGCAAGGCGAGGATAAGCGGGAAACGCATGCTTCGGACCACCGGTTTGAGCGGGCACCATCGGCTTGCGTATGGTGCTGCACCAATAGATGGAGTTCTCGCGCCGGTGTCATCCATCGGTGGTGCTCCCTTATCGTGCCACCAAGCCGCCATCGGCAGCTGGGTCGGCTCAAACCGCCGCCGGGTTATCACTACCCTCATATGTTCAGGCTACCGTCCGCAAAATTGTGTTACGCCACCAGACCCAAACGGGCTGGGCGGCCTCGAAAGCTATGCTGTGCCGATCCGGGAACCATACGGGCCGGCACTCGGAAGAGTTATGGCCCAAAAATTGCCTAATCAAAGCAGAGGGTTAATATGGGCGATGTCCACCGCCTCATTGCTCCTGCCGTTCATGACTGCCCTGGCCACCCATAGGTTGAACCCGGCAGTCTGGTACGCACCCAGCTTGGCCGGCAGCGCCGGCTCCTGCGGGGCCGTGACGAAGTCCAACAGCCGCAACTGCCGGCGCAGACTGCCAGGCTCCCGGTCAGGTCCGCCTCAACGCCGGTTGCGAAGGCTGCTGCCTCCTCGCGCCGGGTGTGCATCCAGTCAATGCCGCCATGGCTGTGCAGCGCCTCGGTGAACGAATTTAGGCTACCGCCGGCGACGCCGTAAACGCGGCGGACACTAGCCTGGTGAAGCCCTGGGATGACCAGGTCGGCGACGTTCTGCTTGCTCACGGATGGCGCCCTTTAATCCGCGATGTCCCGGTTACGCTTGCCGACGCCACGGCCAGCCATGTGCCGGGGGAGTCCACGGCAGCATCATCGCCTCTCCTGTATGGCGATCATACCAAAGCTGGCATGCCGGGCGTGGTTCACTTTCCAGGTATGTTGGACCGCCCGGGTTCGCCTTGCGTCAACACCGGTTCGCCCCGGCAATAGGATTGGCTACAGGCTAGCTGGCGACGGATCATGTCCAGGGTTGGATCCGAAGCGGGGATCAACGGTTTGCCAGGCAAATAGGGAAACGCCGGACCACTGCATCGCCAGGGCTGCTTCATGGCGCGATGTGGGTCACCCGGACGCCCATACTGGCGCGCAGCGGTCGCATGGATAGCCGGACTGCGGTATCGGCAGCGCGATGAAAGCAGCGCAATGCCGTTGCATCCCCGCGCCGGTCCGGCAATATCCGGCACCATGCGGATGCCCCGCCATTCCTGGATCGGCGCAGCATGCAGGGACATGTGAATCATGCTGCCGTCTGATGCCGCCGGGGGCGTTGATTCCATCGCCCACCTCGTTCAGGTCGCGCTCACCCCGGTGTTCCTGCTGTCCGGCATCGGCACGCTGCTTGGCATGTTCAACCTCCGGCAGAACCGGGTGGCCGACCATGCCGAGCACCTGACCGAGCTGGCGGACGCCGAGCAGGACCAGGCCAGGCTCGGATTGCTGCTGGCGCACCTGATCCGCCTGCGCCGTCGCCGGGCGGCGCTGGACATTGCGGTGGTGCTGGGGGCGGTAGGCGGCGCATGCACCTGCGGCGCCGCGCTCGTGCTGTTCTTTGGCGGACTGCGGGATGCCAAGGTCGCGTCCTGGCTGTATCTGCTGTTCGGCGGCGCACTCGCCTGCACCGTTGGCTCCCTGGTCGCGTTCATGGCGGACAGCGTGCTGGCCTGGCATGGGCTGAAACGGGAAGGGCCGATGCCGCGGTCGAAGCCGGACTGAAGCCGGGGGCGGCCTATGCCTCCTGTCGCCTATGTAGCTAAGGGGCAGGCGAGAGCGGTGCTCCTCTCGGTGGGAGAGGCTGACGCCGAGACGCCCCCGCTCAGGTGAGATGCGGTGATGCCAGGTAATTTGTGCTCTGCATCTCTTCCAGACGGGACGCCGTGCGCTCGAATGCTTGCGCACCTTCCCCGCGCATATACAGCCGGTCCGGCACGTCCGCGGCGCTCGCCACCAGCTTGACCCGGTGGTCATACAGCGCGTCCACCAGCACGATGAAGCGCCGGGCCACGTCGTAGTTGTCAGGCGACAGCCGCGGCACGCCGTCCAGCACCAGGGCGTGATAGTGCGTGGCCAGCGCCAGGTAATCGCCTGCGCCCAACGGCGTGCCGCATAGCGCATCGAAGTCGAAGCGCGCGACGCCTGCAGCCGCCACCGGTACTGGGACGCTGCGGCCCATCACCTGCAGGCGCTCCGGCCGTGGGCGGGCGCCATCGGTCAGGCCGGCGAACGCCTCGTCCAGCGCCGCGTCCGCACGCGCGTCGGCGGGGACCAGCCAGGTCGGCTTGCCGCGCAGGCGCTGGCGGCGCCAGTCCCGTGCGCCATCCAGCACCAGCACGTCCAGGTGCGCCTTCAGCAGCTCGATGGCCGGCAGGAAGGCGTCGCGACCGGGCTGTCCGGCGAACAGGTCGTCCGGCTTGGTGTTGCTGGTCGCGACGATCACCACGCCCCGGGCGAACAGCGCTCGAAACAGGCGGCCCAGGATGGTGGCATCGGTGATGTCGTTGATCTGGAATTCGTCGAAGCACAGCAACGCCGCCTCGCCCGCGATGGCGTCGGCCAGCGGCGGGATCGGGTCGTCGTGGCCGGGATCGGCCAGGCGGTGCGGGGTGCGGCGCCAGGCGTAGATGCGCTTGTGCACGTCCTGCATGAAGGCATGGAAGTGGACCCGGCGTTTGCGCGGCACCTCCGCCACCTCGAAGAACAGGTCCATCAGCATGCTCTTGCCCCGGCCCACATCGCCGACGAGGTAAAGCCCATGCGGGAAGTTGCTGGGGATGTCGTCTCGCGGAGTGCGTAGGAACCGGCTGAGCAGGCCGCGGCGCGGCTGACCTTCCGGGTCGTGGACAGCCGGATCGTAGCCGCGCAGACGGGACCACAGACCCTGCAGCCGCTCTGCGGCAACGGCCTGCGCCGGGTCAGTTGTCAGTGCTCCACGGGCCAGCAGCGCGCGATAGGCTGCCAGCGGCCCAGCCCCGGGTAAAATTTCGTTCTTTTTTGTTTCGGGCATGTCATCATCCACTCCAGAACCAACCCTGCCGATCACTGAATCGGGAGCATGTAACCTTGAGGTGGATTGTGACGTTGTTTTGTCAGAGGTTTGCGGTCCGAGGGAGAGGCGCAAGATGAAGTTGGTCCTGGCAGTTACGGCAGCGTTGACGGTGTCCTGCCTACCGGCAGGCGCAGTGGAGTTCCAGGCCCAGATCACGAAGCAGCTGTTCACCTGCGCCAAACCAGGCATGCAACGCGTCGCTATGACGTCCGAGACGGCTCCATGTTGCGACGGACAACTTCGGTGCGCCCAGTTCCTGTCCACCACTGGCATTTTGCGGAATAACCGTATTCCGCGTACCTGATCCCATGCACATCGCCGTTGAGTTGGGTAGCTGCTAGGTTTAAATCCAGTTCATGATTGAACTCGATTATGCTGGCTTGGCTGCAGCGCCCGTTGCCGCTGACCCTTTTACACATATTGTAGTACGTAACTTCGTGCCTCCTGGTCTCTTAGCCGAAGTCGTCGGTGGACTGCCGTCGCTGAGCAGAGGCGGCTCGTTCCCGACTAGTGGCTTGCGGCTAGGCCAGGCGGCCCACGCGCTTATTGGGGAGCTTGAAGGCCTGCGGTTCCGGAACGCAATCGCCGAGAAGTTCGGTCTGAATTTGGACGATGCACCGACGATGGTGACGCTCCGTGGTCAGTCGCGGGAGAAGGATGGACGCATCCACTGCGACAGCCTGGCCAAGCGAGTCACGGTGCTGCTCTACCTTAACCCGGACACGGCGGACTGGGCACGTCAGGACGGTTGCCTGCGCCTGCTGCGCAGCCCGGATAACCTGGATGACTATGCCGTCGAGGTACCGCCGGTGAACGGCACCCTGCTGGTGTTCCCGAACGGGCCGACGACCTGGCATGGGCACAAGCAGTTCGTCGGGCGCCGCTACGTCGTGCAGCTCAACTGGATGACGACGGACGACAAGGCACGTTACGAGATGCGCCGCCACCGGGTCACTGCATTCCTGAAACGTTTGACGCGCGCAGCGTAGCCGCTTTCCAGCCGGGACGATATCAGTCGGAGGGGGCACGGATGCAGGTCCGTGTCAGGCAGCTACTCCCGGCGCAGAACCTGGTCGGTGATGAAGCTTGCGAGGCCGCCGGCGACAAAGTCCCGCTTCAAGCGGTGCTCGTCATATTCGGTCCGCACCCAGTCGAGGAATGGGATGCGGCCCTCAGCTTCCGCAGCGTAGCGGACAAAAAAGGCGTCGAGAACGCCGGTGCGGGCACGGCTCCAGTGTCCGAAACGCCAGGAAAGCTGCTGCAGCGCATCGGCAGCTTGTCCGCCCTCAAACATGATTGCCAGGCCCGATGCCAGCCCGGCACGGTCGGCGCCGGACTTGCAATGCATCAACGCAGGGGTCTGCAAGGTGACATAGATGTCGGCAAATCGCAGGATGCGGTCGCGATGCGGGGCGCCACGACTTTCGAAGGCCATGTCTATGTGATGCAGGCCTAAACGCTCTGCAGCCTCACGCGATAGCGCGTCTGAACCGCATTTGCGATGGCCCCGTAGATTGACCAGGGTCTTAAGCCCGTAGCGCCGGGTTGCCGCTGCGAGGTGCCCGGGGGTAGGATGGTTGGAGCGATAGAGCTTACCAGGGATCACCTCGGCCAAGTTGGTCCAAACTGAGCGGAAGACGGCATGGTCCACCAACAGGCTATCGGCCCAAGCGGCTGCGCGTCCACGGTGAGTATCGAGAGTATCGTTGAACGCCATGCTTCCAGTTCCGAGCGGGACCAACCCCTTCTGCTCCCTGTCCGTTCAGGAGAGGGTTGCGATAAGGGAAGCGGCAAGCACCGCCAATGGACCGCCGGGATTGCCTCCTTTGGTCCACCACAGATATCACCGTTGGGGGCGAACCCTACCTTGGCCCCCTCCCAATGGGAGAGGGAGCAGGCGGTGTAATGCTTGTCAAGAAGATCGGAGACTTACCCGCCGTAACGCCGTCGTTTGCTGCCTGGTATGGTGTATCGAGAAACCTAACCCTTGCGCTCCACCAGGAGCTGCTTGATCTCGCCGATCGCCTTGGCCGGGTTCAGGCCCTTTGGGCAAGTCTGCGTGCAGTTCATGATGGTGTGGCAGCGATACAGCTTATACGGGTCCTCCAGCGCATCCAGCCGGTCCCCGGTCGCCTCGTCGCGGCTGTCGGCGATCCAGCGATAAGCTTGCAGCAAGGTTGCCGGGCCGAGGTAACGATCGCCGTTCCACCAGTAGCTTGGGCAGGACGTGGTGCAGCAGAAGCATAGGATGCACTCCCACATTCCGTCGAGCTTGCTGCGCTCCTCTTTGCTTTGTCGGCGTTCGGCATCCGGCGGCGGAGGCGTGTCGGACTTCAGCCACGGCTCGATGCTGCGAAGCTGGGCATAGGCTTGGGACAGGTCGGGCACCAAGTCCTTCACCACGGCCATATGCGGCAACGGATAGATCCGGACCGCGCCCTCGATCTCGTCGTGCGCCTTGAGACAAGCGAGCGTGTTGCCGCCGTCGATGTTCATGGAACACGACCCGCAGATGCCCTCACGGCAGGAACGACGGAACGTCAGGGTCGGGTCAACCTCGTTCTTGATGTAGATCAGCGCGTCCAACACCATCGGCCCGACCTTGTCCATGTCAAGCTCATAGGTGTCGAGGTGCGGGTTCTGCCCGTCATCGGAATTCCAACGGTAGATCTTGAACTGCTTGACCCGGGTAGCGTCAGGCGCTGCTTTGTAGGTCTTGCCCTGCCCGATCTTGCTATTCTTGGGCAGCGTGAAAACGGCCATGTCTTGTGAACCCTGAGGTCTAGAACAGGCCCATACGGGGCAACTGCTCGTGAAAACGAAGGCTTGAGTGCGGCGCCTGTTATCGGCGCCGTACGGACTGCCCCTTAGTAAACGCGCTTCTTTGGCGGGAATACGCTGACCTCGTTGGTGAGGGTCTGCATCTTCACCTCGCGGTAGCCCAAGTCCACCTTGCCATCCGTGTCGCACCAAGCCAGCGTGTGCTTCATCCACTCGCCGTCGTCGCGGTCGGGATAGTCGTCATGGGCATGGGCACCGCGGCTCTCGTGACGGTTCTCAGCGCTGACCATCGTGGTCATCGCATTCCCCATCAGGTTATCGAACTCGAGAGCCTCCAGCAGGTCGGTATTCCAGATCAGGCTGCGGTCGGTGACGCTCATATCAGCCATGCCGGACCATAGGCCCTGCATTTTCGATACGCCCTCCTTGAGGCTTGCGCTGTTGCGATACACCGCGGCGTGGGATTGCATAACCTTCTGCAGCTCAAACCGCATGGCTGAGACTTTAGTGCCGCCGTTGGCGTTCCGCACCGCGTCGAAGCGGTCCAGCGTCGCTTCCCCGGCGCGTGCCGGCAGGGGAGCCTGGCTGCTGCCGGGCTTAAGAATCTCCCCGGCCCGGTGCGCCGCGGCGCGTCCGAATACTACGAGGTCCAATAGCGAGTTGGTGCCGAGCCGGTTGGCGCCGTGCACGGAAACGCATGCCGCCTCGCCGACCGCCATCAGGCCGGGGACCACGGCATCGGGGTCCTTGACGGTCGGGCGCAGCACCTCGGTGCGATAGTTCGTGGGAATGCCGCCCATGTTGTAATGCACGGTCGGCAGCACGGGGATGGGTTCCTTGGTGACGTCCACGCCGGCAAATACCTTGGCGGTTTCACTGATGCCGGGCAGGCGTTCATGCAGCAGGTCGGCACCCAGGTGCTCCAGGTGCAGGTGGATGTGGTCCTTGTTGGGGCCGACGCCGCGACCGGCATTGATCTCCAGCGTCATCGAACGGCTGACCACGTCGCGGCTGGCCAGGTCCTTGGCGGTGGGGGCATAGCGCTCCATGAAGCGCTCACCCTCCGAGTTCGTCAGATACCCGCCCTCGCCACGCGATCCCTCGGTGATGAGGCAGCCGGAACCGTAGATGCCGGTGGGGTGGAACTGCACGAACTCCATGTCCTGCATGGGAATGCCGGCGCGGATCGCCATGCCGTTGCCGTCCCCGGTGCAGGTGTGGGCGGAAGTGCAGGAGAAGTAGGCACGGCCGTAGCCGCCGGTGGCCAACACGACGGTCTGAGCGCGGAAGCGGTGCATGGACCCGTCCTCCAGGCACCAGGCCATGACGCCGCGGCAGGCGCCCTCCTCGTCCATGATCAGGTCGAGGGCGATATACTCGACGAAGAACTCGACCTCGTGCTTCAGGCTCTGCTGATACAGGGTGTGCAAGATGGCATGGCCGGTGCGGTCGGCGGCGGCGCAGGCACGCATCGCCGGGGTCTTGCCATATTCCTTCATGTGGCCGCCGAAGGGGCGCTGGTAGATGCGGCCGTCCTCAGTACGGCTGAACGGCACGCCGTAGTGCTCCAACTCATAGACCGCGGGAATGGCCTCGCGGCACATGTATTCAATGGCGTCCTGGTCGCCGAGCCAATCCGATCCCTTCACGGTGTCATACATGTGCCAGCGCCAGTCGTCCTCACCCATGTTGCCCAGCGCGGCGCCGATGCCGCCTTGGGCTGCGACCGTGTGGCTGCGGGTGGGGAATACCTTGGTCAAGCAGGCCGTGCGCAGCCCGGCCGCACCCATGCCCAGGGTCGCCCGCAGCCCGGCGCCGCCAGCGCCGACGACAACCACGTCATAGGTATGGTCAACGACGTTGTAGGCACGTGCGGACGGCATCGAAATCGCGTTCATTTACATCGCCTTACAAGGGTGCAGGGGTACCCGGAGTGACCCCGCTGATATAGTCAGGCCAACGCCATTTTCAGCACCGCAACCGACGCCAGCAGGCCCAATAGCAGGGCTGCGGCCTTGGTGCCGAGAATGGCAATGTTCATCAGCCACTTGGCGTTGATGTAATCCTCATAGACGACCTGCAAACCCAGCTGCATGTGGTGGAAGGTGATTGCGATCAGGGCCAGCAGCAGCGCCGCGTTCACGGGGCGTCCGGCCCAATCGACCACGGCCTCCTGCGGCGCGCCCACCAGGCGCAGCACGGCGAAGATGAACCACAGGGTCAGCGGCACCAGCGCAATGCTGGTGATCCGCTCGGCATACCAGTGATGCACGCCGGAATGCGCCGCGCCCGTCCCACGCGCCCGGCCGAGTTGGGACCGCATCACGTCAATGGCCATTTTCTCGCGCATGGCGGCTACCCCCTCAGCATCCAGAGCGCCGCCGCCCACACCAGGATGGTGCTGACGACCGTTGCGATGACCGTGGCCCAGCCGGAAACGTGGGTTTGCGGCAGGTCATAGCCGTAGCCGGCGTCCCAGGTCAGATGCCGGATTCCGCCGAAGAAGTGGTAGAACAGCGAGGCGGTCCAGCCGAACAGCACGAACAGGCCGACGGGGGAGCGCATGAAAGCGCTGACGTTGGCATAAGCGCCGGGTCCCTGCGACGCCGCCACCAGCCACCAGACCATCATCAGCGTGCCGACCGAAATGGCGATGCCGGTCACCCGGTTCATGATGGACAGGATGCTGGTGAGCTGCGGGGTGTAGATCTGCAGGTGCGGCGACAGCGGGCGGCGGACTAGCTGGCCGTCGCTGTCATGCCCGATCATCAGGGCGTCGCGTACGTCTTTCATGGGCTGTCAAGACTCCGGTGCGTCGTCCAGGGTTCCTAAGAGGGGAAGTGGGCGGGGTCAACGAGACTGCAATGCAGTGCAGCATGACGGCATGTGCCAATGCCGCCCATCTCCCTTTCTCTCTCCGGGCTACGGGACTCACACATTTGACTGTGTTTGGCTGGACAGGCTTGTTGGTTGGGTTCGCTTGATTGCGAGCGGGTCCCCGGCGGCCATTGCAGCGAACTGGTCCCATCCCGCCCAGATGTTTTTTGGCCCTGGGGGGTTATAGTAGCCGTTCCAGACGCCCAGGCGTGCGATGATCCAGGCCAGCCAGCCAGGCGAGCGAGTTGGGCGCGTGAGGGCTCTGCTGCCGCACGGTCCACCCCAAGGGTACGCAGGACCAGGGACCCCGTCGCCATCATCCGGTTCAGCAACGCCGTCCCAGCCGCTGCCCGGCGGGCGTCGCCAAAGTAACCAAGCACACCAAGCCCACCCACCACACAGCCCACCTCACGAGGACGGCTCAAACAGCCAGCCGGACAAGTCTCCTGCAGGAGAAATGGGTGAATGCCCTAGGGGAGACGGGTGGGGTGAGGGAAGCGCCAAGTGCCGCCGTTATCCAAGTATGAATGCTGCTGCCCAGCCTGCAATGCGTGAGGGTTAGCCTCCCACACCCTCTTCCGGAGAGAGAAGGCGCGAAGCATCCTCCCCGAACACCTCTCCCCACGCTCCCCGCAGCGCCACGTCGGCATCAGCCATCGTGACCGGCAGCCCCAAGGCATGCAGGCTGGTCACACCGATGGCGGCAATCTTCGCCTCGGTCCCGGCGGCACGGTCCGCAACCCAGATGCCGACCCGGCCCGTCCGCCGTTCACCGCGCACGTTGAACCGGTCCAAGGCGCGGATCAGCCACTCCTCTAGCCCTTCCACGAACCGCCGTATGTCGCGCGGCGGCACCGTGCCGTGCTGGCGCTGCAGATCCAGCATCACGTAACCTACCCGCTGCCCCGGCCCGTGATAGGTCCACTGCCCCCCCCGGCCCGCAGCATAGATCGGGAACCGGCCGGGATCGGCCAGGTCTTCGGGCCGCGCCGAGGTCCCAGCGGTATAAAGCGGCGGATGCTCGACCAGCCAAACCCGCTCCGCCGCCGTGCCGGCGCGGATCGCGTCCGCACGGGCCTGCATCGCGGCCAGCGCCGCCGGGTAGGGCAGGGGAGCATCCTCCACCCGCCACTCCACGCCTGGGCCAGAAGACGGGCCAGAAGACGGGATTGAAGCGGCCTCCGCCATCCGCTATACCGCCCACGGCACGATGCGGTCGTGGCGAAATGGTAGACGCGCAAGCTTGAGGTGCTTGTGGGGGAAACCCTGTGGAAGTTCGAGTCTTCTCGACCGCATACCCGCCGATCCCTTAATCCCCGCTGAACCCCGGCCGTTGGCGCCGGCGGCGGCGCGCCTGGAGCGCGTCCAGCGCCGTCGCCCGTCCCTCGACCGAAATCCGCACGTCGGACAAGGTGTTCAGCACATTGCCCCAGAACCCCTCGCCGTCCTCCCTGGCCAACTCGTCGGGATTGCCCGGCCGGCCCTCGAAAAAGCCGTGGGCGGAGTAGTGGCCATAAGCTGATATCTGCCCGGCAGCCACGGCCTTTTTCACGTCCGGGTTGACAGACATATACCAACCCGCATCGAACTCCTCCGGACCCAGCATCCGGCGCAGCAGCGTCGTGCGGTTCAGCGCCACGGCCTGCTCCAACTCGGACAAGCGCATCGGATGACGCAGCCGCACCCGGTCCAGCGCCTCCGCCCAACCGGACAGGCCCGGGCCGCTGGCGATCCGGCTGGCCGGCAGCTCCTGACGCGGGCCACCCTGTAGGCATGCCTGCCGCGCCTGCTCCAGCCCGGCCAGCCAGCCCGCGTAGTCATTGCGGCACAGGATCGGCGCAGGCAGGTCGGTGTCGCGGTAGGCGTTGGCATCGCTGAACACGCCGACCAGCCCGGTGACAAGCGCCTCCAGCACCTTGATGTCGCTCTTGCCGTCTATGAAGTCCTGCGTCACCGGGTCGGCGCCGGTGTCCAGTGGCGCCACCAGGATGGCCGGCGCCAGGGCACGCAGGTGCGACAGGTATGCGGCATAGGGCATCAGGCCCAAGTGCTCGGTGGCGACCCCAGCCTCCAGCGCCAACCCCGGCGGCGGCGCGCCGATGCAGACCAGCCGCAGCCCTTGCGCCAGGCAGAAGTCGCGCACCGCTCGCACGATGCCCGCATAGCTGCCGGTCAGGGCCGGTACGTCGCTGGATGCCCAAACCACGCAGCTTGGCGCTCCTGCCGCGACCCAGGGCGGCTGCTCCGTCGCCAGGTTGCGGCAGGTCACGGCGCGGTCCACCAAAACCGTATGAGCATACTCCTGCAGCAGCCCGGCCAGCCGATCGCTGGCGGTCGTGATGGCCGTGCAGCCCCGAACCAGGCTGCGCACCGATTGCAGTTGCGCCGGCGGCAAAGGCGCGCGGTAGGCGGGGGACACCAGCAGGTTGTCGTCGATGTCCAGCAGGTAGGGCCGGCTCAGCGCGCCCAGCGCCAGCACCAGGTCAGGCGGCAGGTCCCGCTGCACCCAGATCGCGTCGAACGCCGGGTCAGCCTCCCCGCCGCGCGTGCTGAAGCCTAGGCGGCCCTTGCTCCAGACTGCGTAGCCGCCGATGCCGCCTTCCCGATGCAGCGCGCCCAAAGGAAGGTCCACGCGCAGGCGGCGCATGTAGCTTTCGTATTCTGTCAGCACCAGCACCTGCGGCGGCAGGGCGGACGGCCCGACGCGCCGGCCTGCACGGGGCCTCCCAGCCTGCGCGGTCCGGTCCAGCGCATCCAAGAGGATAGCCTGAGCATCCGCGGCGTCGAACCAGTCGGCGGCGTAGGCGCGGGCGGCACTGGACATGGCGGCCAGGCCCTCGGCCGGCAGCGCCGCCACCCCGTCAAGCACCGCGTCCAGCACGCCATCCTCCGGTGCGCCGCCCGGTGGGAGCGTCACGGCCGCGTTGGCCCGCAGCAATCGCCAGGCCAGGTCGCCGCCGCAATTGGTCAGCAGCGGCACGCCATGGGTCAGCGCGTCCACCACCGGCGCCGTGCTGGCCAGCCGGCGCTCCGTGCTGTCATCCGCGAGGTCGAGCAGCAGGCTGCCGGGGCCATACCCGCTCAGCACCGTTCGCAGGTCCGGCGCATGGAGCAGGTGGACCCCGGGCATGGTCTCCAAGGCACGGAGCGCCTGCATCGCCGCCAGGTCCGTCACGCCACCTGGCGGCGGGGCGATGTGCAGGCCGATGCCGCGCACGGCGCACCACGCCGCAGTCCGCGCCAGCCAGGCCAGGCCGCCCGGGCGCAGGTGCAGGCCACTCGGGACGTGAAGGCGGCGCAGGACCGACGCACCGGGCCGAAGCGGCACGATGAAGGCGGGCGGCGTCGCATAGGGCACAATGGCTGATACAGCGGCGACCGATGCAGCGGCGGTCGATGCACCGGCGGGCTGCCCCAGTGCCGCAGCCCAGAAACCATCCTGGCCGGCCGAGCCCGTCAGCACCAGCCCGGCGCCGGCCACATGCCGCGCGGTTGTGCCGCGCAGTTCGCCCGCGGGTGCGCCCAGACCATACAGATCGCAAACGTGCAGCGCGCCGGCGCCGAACGGCGTGGTGCGGATCAGCGGGTCCATCCAGACCACCACGCCGGGCCGCAGCCGGTTCAGTAGGTCCAGGCAGCTGCGCCGGTCATGCCGGAGCGTATGGTCTGACACGTCCCGGCCGGGCGCGGCCTCGGCGGGGATGGACACGCTGACCTCGTGCCCGCCAGCCCGCAGCGCCCCAAGCAGTTGCGCTCCGCGCAGCCCGGCGGCACTGGAGGCGCCGTCCAGCGACGCCGGCGCCTCTGCGGCAAACACATGAATACGCGCCATGATGGCGTTCTAGGTCAGTTCGGCCAAGGCAGTCTGCAACTCGGCCAGTTGGCCGTCCTGTAGG
>CAXTOB010000037.1:0-14332 GCA_964245505.1 uncultured Acetobacteraceae bacterium
GTCCCCCACCGCGCGCTGCACCAGCCCGGCCAGCCGCGATGCAATCCACTCAGGCACGGCAGCATCGGGCACTCCCGGCAGCAGCGCCACCAGATGCGCCTCCAGCGCCGCCGCCTGCGCCTCCGGCACGAACACCCGCCGCGGCGCAATGCAGGTAGCGCCGCCGTTCAGCCGCAGCCCGTAGGCAAGGCAGCGCGCCACCAGGTCCAGCTTGGCGCCGGGCAGCACGAACACGGCATCCGACCCGGACAGCTCCATCGTTGTGGGCGTCAGCCGCTCGGCCGAGGCCGCCAGCACCCGCGCCCCGGTTTCCGCCGATCCCGTAAGCACGATGCGGTCGAACCCGGCACGGCTGGCCGCGTCCCCGGCCGCAGGGTCCAGCAGATACAAAACGCCGCCGGGCAGCCCGGCCTCGGCCAGCAGCACCGCCAGCGCCTGCATCGGCGCGGCGCAGCCCGGCGCCGGCTTGACGCACACCGCATTGCCGGCGGCCAGTGCCTGCAACGCTTGCGTGCCCGGCAGGAACAGCGGGTAGTTGGAGGGCGCGAGCACCAGTACGGTCCCGCACGGCTCCCGCCGCACTTCGGCACGGACGCCCAGCAGCCACAAGGGCGCGCCGCCGCGCAGCCGGGCCGGGGCCAGGATCGCGCGGCCATGGCGCTGCAGGTATCGCGCCGCCTCCGCCAAGGGCAGCACCTCCGCGACCAGGGTATCGGCCGGATTGCGTGCGACGGTAGCGGCCAGCACAGCGGCGTTGCGGGCAATCAAGCGGCGGACCCGGCCCATCACCGCCAGCCGGTCCCGCACCGGCCAGGCGGCCCAGGCGCGGCCTGCTGATCTTGCCCGGGCAAGTGCGGCGGCCACATCGGCGTCATGCGTCGGGGCGTGTGGGATGACAGATTGGTGCATGGCCCCACCTTTACCCTGTACCTATCCGCCCATCGAGAGAGAGGCTACGTTCCGCAGCATGTTGCTCCCCAACACCTTTCCATCCGTGTCTCTCTTTCTGCTGTTTGAGTTGGTGTCCCGATGACCCGCCGAGTTGCCATCATCGGTGCAGGCCCAGGCGGCCTCGCATCGGCGATGCTGATGGCCAAGGCAGGCGTGGACGTAACGGTTTACGAGGCGCGTGATTGCGTCGGTGGCCGTTCCTCCACCATCCAAGGCTCCACCGACGTCGGCACCTTCCGCTTCGACATGGGGCCAACCTTCTTCCTGTATCCCCGGGTGCTGGCCGACATCTTCGCCGCGTGCGGGCGACGGCTGGAGGATGAGGTCGAACTGATCCGGCTCGACCCGCAGTATCACCTGATATTCGAGGGCGGCGGCTACATCCAGGCCACCGGCGACATGGAGCGCATGGCGGCCGAGGTGGCACGGTTCTCGCCCGCGGACGCCCTGGCGCTGCCGCGCTTCATGGCCGACAACCGCAAGAAGCTGCAGGTGTTCCGCCCGGTGCTGGAGAATGCCTTCAACTCCATGCGCGACCTGATGCGCCCGCAAGTGATGCGCGGGCTGTCGCGCCTGCGCCCGCACCGCAGCGTGGACAGCGACCTCGGCACCTACTTCCGCGATGAGCGGGTGCGGCTCGCCTTCTCGTTCCAATCCAAGTATCTCGGCATGTCGCCGTTCCGCTGCCCCAGCCTGTTCACCATCCTGTCGTTCATGGAATACGAGTACGGCGTTTATCATCCGCGCGGCGGCACCGGTGCGGTGATGGCGGCGATGGCGCGTGTGGCGCGTGCCATGGGCGCCAAGATCAAGTTGGGTGAGCCGATTCAGGAGCTGCTGTTCGAGGGCCGGCGCGCGGTCGGGGTCCGCACCGCCGCGGGTGAGGCGCGCTATGACGCCCTGATCATCAACAGCGACTTCGCCCACACGATGACCAAGCTGGTGCCGGACGCCATCCGCCGCCGCTGGTCCGACCGCAAGATCGCTTCGAAGAAGTTCTCGTGCAGCACCTTCATGATGTATCTCGGCATCGAGGGTGACATTCCCGACTTGTCGCACCACACGATCTACCTGGCCGACGATTACCGCCGCAACATCGCGGAGATCGAGGCAGGGATGGCGCCGCAAAATCCCAGCTTCTACGTGCAGAACGCCTGCGTGACCGACCCGGCGCTGGCACCGCCGGGCCACTCGACGCTGTATGTCCTGGTGCCCGTCGGCCACCGCATGGACGGCGGGGCGGAGTGGAGTGCTGCGGACGTCGCCCGCTACCGGGCGTTGACGCTCAAGCGGCTGGAGCGGATTGGCATCCCTGACCTGGAGAGCCGCATCCGGTTCGAGAAGGTGCTGACCCCCGAAGGCTGGGAGCACGAGCTGCAGATCTACCGCGGCGCCACCTTCAACCTGGCGCATAACTTAGGCCAGATGCTGCACTTCCGCCCACGCAACCGGTTCGAGGACCTGGAGAACGTTTACCTTGTCGGCGGGGGCACCCACCCGGGCAGCGGACTGCCGGTGATCTTTGAGAGCGCGCGTATCACCTCCCGCCTTATGGCGGAGGACCTGCACCTAGACGCCCATTGGGAGGCGCCATCCGCCATGGCCTCCGACCATTACGAACCCGCGATTGCGGAGGCGTTGTGAGTGCCTGCTCTTCCCTCTCCCTCCGGGAGGGGGTTGGGGTGAGGGAGGCCGCATGGGCTAACCTTTCCCAATTTGAGCGCCAGTCCGCGCCACCACGGCTGAAGGCAGCGCTTGCTGCTTCCCTCACCCCGACCCTCTCCCGGAGGGAGAGGGAGCAGACGTCGTGCTTGCACCCGCAACCATCTGTTGCCGAGGCCCTATGAACGCGATCACCCATCGCCCTGAACTCCCCGTTGGCGTCATCGGCGCCGGGTTGGGCGGCCTGGCCGCCGCCTGCACCTTGGCCGCCCGCGGTCACAAGGTCATCCTATTCGACAAGAACCCCTGGCTCGGCGGCAAGGCGGCGCTGCTGCAGCAGGACGGTTACCGCTTCGACATGGGTCCCACCATCCTCACCGTGCCTGACGTGCTGGAGCGGGTATTCACCGAAGCCGGGCGGAAGATGTCCGACTACCTGGACCTGCGCCGGCTGGACCCGCAGTGGCGCTGCTTCTTCGATGACGGCGAGGTGCTCGACCTGCAGGAAGACGTGCCCAAGATGGCCGAGGCAATCGCCAAGTTCGCACCGGGCAACGAGCAGGGCTACCGCGACTTCATCGGCATGTCCGGGAAGCTGCACGAGGTCAGCGAGAAGTTCTTCTTCTGGAAGTCGGTCGAGGGCATCGGTGATACCCTTGAGTTCAAGGGCATGAACCTAGCGACCCTGCGCGACGTCATGAGCCTCCGCATGGGCACCTCAGTCGCCCAGCAGATCAGAAAGCGCGTGCCGGATGCGCGGGTGAGCCAGATGCTGGACCACTTCGTGCAGTATGTCGGCAGCTCGCCCTACCAATCGCCGGCAGTCCTGTGTTCCATCGCCCACATGCAGACGGAAAAGGGCGTGTGGTATCCCATCGGCGGCACCCGCGCCGTGCCGCTGGCGCTGGAGCGGCTGGCGGGCGAACTGGGCGTGGACCTGCGCCCAGGAGTCGGCATCAGCCGCATCATGTCCGACGGCAACCGCGTGTCGGGCGTGCTGACCGAAGCCGGCGAGACTGTTCCCCTGTCCGCCGTGGTCAGCAACATGGACTCCGTCCGCACCATGAAGGAGCTGGTCGGCGGCAAGGCTCAGGCCGGCTTCGACCGCCGCTGGAAGCGTGACCCGGCATGCTCCGGCGTCGTGCTCTACCTCGGCCTCGACCGGCGCTACGATCACCTGGCGCACCATGACTTCGTGTTCTCGAAGGACCCAGAGGAGGAGTTCGACTGGATCTACGGCAAGGGCGAGCCGGCACCAGACCCAACCTGCTACGTCGCCGCTCCGTCCGGCACCGAGCCGGAGGTGGCGCCACCTGGGGGCGAGGCGCTGTATATTCTGGTCCACACCCCGTTCCTGCGCCCGCACCACGACTGGTCCAAGATGTTCGCCCCATACCGCCAGGTGATTCTGGACAAGCTGAAGCGTTGCGCGGGCATGGGCGACATCGAGGAGCGGATCAAGTTCGAACATCATTTGACCCCGCAGGACATCCATGACCGTTACCGTGTGCTGAACGGCGCCATCTACGGCCTCGCCAGCCACGGCAAGGTCAACGGTGCCTTCAAGCCAGGCAACCGGTCGCGCGACATGACCGGCCTCTATATGGCCGGCGGTGCCGCCCATCCAGGGCCAGGGATGCCAATGGTGCTGATGTCCGGCTGGATCGCCGCTGACAGCCTGCACGGGGATGTGGCCGGTGCCAGGACGGCCGCACCAGTCAGTGCCTGACATCGGACAACTGGCGGGCGAGGCGGCGCACCGTCGCCGCCCCGTTACGTCTGATCGCGGGACCGACCCGGTTGCAGCGCGGTCTGCGCGTCTGTATCGGGCGTTCGGCTGGTATCTCCGGTGGTATTTCTACCGGCGGTTCCATGGCGTCCGCCTGTCACGCACCGGGCTGCCGCGGGAGGCACTGCCAGCGGCAGTCGCTGGACGCCCCGTCATCATCTACAGCAACCATCCGTCCTGGTGGGACCCGGCACTTTACATCCTGCTCGACACGCTGCTATTCCCTGGTCGTTGCAGTTTTGGTCCGATGGACGCCAAGGCATTGGGGAAGTATGGCCTGTTCGAGCGTCTCGGCGTATTCGGCATCGCGCTCGACAGCCCGCGCGGAGCGGCGCGGTTCCTGTCCACCAGCCTGCATGTCCTATCCGATCCCGGCAACGTGCTGTGGATCACCGCCGAGGGCGAGTTCACCGACCCGCGCAGGCGCCCTGTCCGGCTCCGATCCGGCATCGCCCACCTGGCCCGGCGCGTCCCTGGCGCCGTCATCCTGCCGCTCGCCATCGAGTATACCTTCTGGAACGAGAGCAAGCCGGAGGCGCTGGCCCGCTTCGGCGCCCCGATCGAGAGCGGCGGTGGCTCTGTCGCCGAGTGGACCGCAAGGCTGGAGACGGAGTTGGCGCGGACGATGGACGCCCTGAGCGCCGAATCCATGCAGCGCGACCCCGCCCTGTTCGAGCGGCTGCTGCGCGGCCAGGTCGGTGTCGGCGGAATTTATGACCTATGGCGCCGGGGACGGGCGCTCGGGGCAGGCCGCCGGTTCGACCCGCGCCACGAGGAGCGGGAATGAACAGGCGTTCCTTCCCCCTCTCCCTCCGGGAGAGGGAGCAGGACACTGTATTTGTGAACCTTCTTGTCTCCCTAGCCTTGGTCCTGGCGTTCGGTCCCCTGTTGCTCGGCCTATGGAACCTTATGCTGTTCCGGGTCCCGCGACCCGCGGTTGGCCGCCCCACGGTGTCCGTGCTGATCCCTGCACGCAACGAGGAGGCCAACATCGGCGATGCCTGCGCAGCAATCCTGGCCAGCACCGGCGTTGAGATCGAGTTGGTGGTGCTAGACGACGCCTCCACCGACCGCACGCCGGACATCCTGCGGGCCATCGACGATCCCCGCCTGCGCATCGCGTCCGCGCCGATGCTGCCGCCGGGCTGGTCAGGCAAGCAGCACGCCTGCAACGTCCTGGGCAGTTTAGCCCGGCACGAGCTGATGGTGTTCGTGGACGCCGACGTGCGCCTGGCGCCTGACGCGCTGTCCCGCATGGCCGGATACATGGCGCGCCACCCGGTCGGGCTCGCCAGCGGCTTCCCGCGCCAGGTCACGGTCACCTGGTCCGAGCAGTTGCTGCTGCCGCTGATCCACTTCCTGTTGCTGGGATATTTGCCGATGGCGGCGATGCTGCGGTCCGGCTCGCCCGGCCTGGGCGCCGGGTGCGGTCAACTGTTCATCGCCCGGCGCGGCGCGTATCTACAGGCGGGCGGCCATGCGGCGATCCGGGCATCGCTGCATGACGGGCTGACGCTGCCGCGGGCGTTCCGCCGGGCCGGGCTGATGACCGGGCTGTTCGACGCGACGCCGTTTTCCACCTGCCGCATGTACACCGACGCCGCGCAAGTCTGGGAGGGCCTATGCAAGAACGCGACCGAGGGCATGGCGAAGCCTGGGGCTTTGCCGGTCTGGACCGTAATCCTGTTCGGCGGCCAAGTGCTGCCGGCGGTGCTGATGCTCACCGCGCCGAGCCTGCCCGCAGCGCTGGCGTTGGCGGCGTCATACGGGTTGCGGCTGCTGCTGGCGGCACGGTTCCGGCAGCCGTGGCTGGCGGCGCTGCTGCATCCGCTGGGCATCATGGCGGTACTGGTGGTACAGTGGTCAGCCCTGGCACGCGCCCTGCGCGGACGTCCCGCCACCTGGCGCGGGCGTGCCTATACGGCGCAGTAGCGATTTTGACGTCCACCCTTGCCTCCACGGCCGCACCTGCCGCCACGCTGGAAGTCACTGTCGCCAACGTTCGCAACAACAAGGGCCACGTCCGCGTGGCTGTTTGTACCCAGGCGACGTTCTTGAAGGAACGCTGTGCATACGACGCGCAGATGCCGTCCGTGGCCGGTGAAACGGTGGTGCGGCTTGAAGTGCCGCCGGGCACCTGGGCAGTGCAGGCCTATCAGGACGAGCACGACAGCGGCAAAGTGGACCGCAACCTGTTGGGCATCCCAACGGTCGGATTAGGCTTCAGCAACGATGCGCCGTTTCGGTTCGGCCCACCGTCCTATAGCGACGCCGCATTCCAACTCGGTGCCGGCGGCGGCCGTATCCGCCTGACCCTGCGCTATTTCTAGGATCCATTCATGGGGAAGCCGCTGCCAACTGACCCGGCGCCGTTTTTTGACGCCCACCTGTTTGTCTGCACCAACCGCCGCCCGGACGGTCACCGCCGCGGGTCCTGCGCGGCACGCGGCAGCGAGGCGCTGCGGGACTACATGAAGGCGCGGGCAAAGGAACTAGGCATCCCAAACCTGCGCGTAAACAGCGCGGGGTGCCTGGACCGGTGCGAGTTGGGACCATGTCTGGTCATCTACCCCGAGGGCGTATGGTATCGTATTGGCAGCCCGGCGGATGTGGATACCGTGTTGCAGACGCACGTGATTGAGGGCGGCCGCGCCACCGAGTTGATGCTGCCTGCAAAGTAGCAGGCTTTCTCCCCCTTTTCCCTCCGGAAGTTGGTTTGGGTCAAGAAAATAGCGAGCACCGGTCCGGCCCTGCTCAGCCAACCCTGCCGCTATCGAAGTACACGCTTATGCGGCCTCCCTCACCCCGGCCCTGCTATGAAAATGCCAATTTTCATCCAGGGTAGCGCATCAGCCGAGATGCAGGGCGTCTCTCCCGGAGGGAGAAGGAGCGGTTACAGCTGGGTCCATCAGCCGCGCCAACACGGCCGCACCCTCAGCGCCGGCCGGCACCACCAGCACCTCATCCGGTCTCACGCTGCTTACCGCCGAAACTGCCCGCTTAGGGCACAATCCCAGGCACTCCACCTCCATCACCCGCATGACCCGGCGCTGACCGGCGGCCTTAGTGGCGTCTTTCAACACGTCCAGCAAGTCATGCTTGCCCTTCTTGCCGAAGCCGCCGCCCAGCTTGCGGCTGCACTTTCCACACACGAGGGCGACCTGCTGCCACGGTGCAGTTGTGGCAGAAATGCTGCTATTTTCCATACCGCTGACATGGGTGGAAATCGCCGGTAAGTCCACCCTTGCAGGATCGCAAGATCGCATCCATCCTATGCAGGCAACTTATCGAAAGGAGGTGATCCAGTGTCTCATTGTTTGACTCTACGGCTTCGCACCGTGACCTGGACGCCCGTCGCAACCCACATGGCAGCGGCTGGCTAATCGCCCGAGTCCGGCAGCGGAAGCTGTCGAACAATGTGAAGGCCCCGGGAGCAGTTCCGGGGCCTTCTGCATTTCAGGCACCCAGCATCCTGGCCAGTGCCCGGCCTGAGGTAAACGCATCCTCGACCCTGGCCCCCAAGCACCAGTCGCCGCAAACACCAAGCCGGGCCTCGGCGTCCCACAGTGCCGGCACATCCAACGCCGACTCCGTCAACGCATAGCGCCAACGGTGGACAGCAGCATAAGACGGCGCCTGGCTGATCCCCGTCGCCGCAGCGAAATCCTGCACCAGCGCAGCCTGAACCGTGGCGGCATCGTCCTCCAGATGCGCCCGCGACCAGTCTGGCCCGGCGTGCGCCACCCAACATTCCGGAAGCGCTGCCCGGCCGGGATGAGAAGAATTGCGTGTGGCAACTGATAGTATTCCGCCGGGCAGCAGCAGGTCCGCAGCCTTCGAGGCCGCGGAGAAGCCGACCATCAGCGTCCAGCGTGGCGACATGCCGGCGCGGTCCGCTTCCGCCGCGAAGCGGTGCGGCATCTCACGAAGCAGACCCACCGCCTGCGGAGCCGGCAACGCCAACAGCACGGCGTCGAACGGCCCGGCCAGCTCGCCCCCTTCCCGCGCGACCAGCCCAGGCCGCGCCGCGGCGGCATCCAGGTGGCGCACCGTCCAGCCCTGCGTGCCTCGATCTAGGAAGGCAGCATGACGCCCAGTTTTCACGCTGCCGGCGCCCATCCCTTCCAGATGGTGCGCCAAGGCCGATGCTCCGGGCACGCCGGTCCATGCCTCGGGTCCTGCAACCGGCCATAGCGCGGCGGCCCCCGCGTGGGCCATACTGCCCAGTGTGGCGCTGAATGCCGGCGTATGCGCGGTAATGACCGATGCGCCGTAGTCGAATGCCATGCCGTCCACCCGGCGCGTCGCCATCCGTCCCCCGGCACGGCGTCCCTTGTCGAATACCGTCACCTCGAACCCCGCCGCGTGCAGCGCCCCCGCGCAGGCCAGCCCTGCCATTCCAGCCCCAATCACCGCCACGCGCCGCAAATCGTGTTCCATGGCACAACCCTGTCCTGCTCCCCGCCGCGCCGCAAGTCCGGCATTTCCAGTTGCGCCGTGCCCCAGCCCTGTTGATAAGGGGCGAATTGTGACCCAGGACCCCCAAATGAGCCGCCCAGCCCTCCGCATCATCCGCCACGACGCCAAGGACGGCACTGCCCGCTTCGACTTCCAGGTCTGGGATCCCTGGACCGCCGCATACACGCCGCAGCCCGGCCTGCCCGAGGCGCTGCACGCCGTGGACAACATGCTGGAACGTGTGCGCGCCATGTGGGTCGCGCAGGACTCCGGCCAGTCCTCCCTGCACGACGTGCCCGACCCGGCGCTGCCGGACGATTTGGAATGGGCGGAGTTCCGCGTCAGCGCCCAGGCCAACAAGGTGCATGAAACCCGCAACTTCGACTCCCAGCATTGGCGCAAGGCAATGGGCGGACGCGCCGGCGCCGTGGAGACCACCTGCAACGAGGTCGGCTACCGACCTGCCTGAATGACCCCGCTTGAATGATATCAAACGCCCTTCGCCCTGACCGTTTCCGTCATTGCGAGGAGCGCAGCGACGCGGCAATCCTCGACGGCAAGCACGGTCCTGACGGCCCTGAATCGCCACGCTGCAAGCGCGGCTCGCAATGACGCCTCGGCAACATAAAGGTCAGTGCGAAGGGCTGTTGATATGATGGCGACTGATACAAAAGCCGATCCCAGGCGGATGCAGGTTGGTCCGATGTGTTCTTCACGCCCTGGCAGCGTCAAGCTCGTTCCACGGTGACAATTCCTCGCAGGCCCGCTGCCGCGGCCTATGGGAATCGGCTGTAAGCTGCCATCCATGTCCATCGATTCGCTGCTGCTGATCGCCTGCGCCCTGCTGATGGTGCAGTGTGTCCTGTCCGTCCTGGTGCTGCTGCGCCGCCCGCCAGGGGCGGAAGCAGTGCAGCACCTGCTGCTGCTGGCGGAACAGGCCGCCGCCGGGCAGCGCGCGGAGGCGGAGGCCACCCGCGCCCGCCTGGCCGATGCCGAGCGCGCCCTGTCCACTCGCGCCGAGCAATCCCGGCTGGAACTCCAGCATACCCTCGGGACGCTGTCCTCCACCCTGGCGCGGGACGGCGGCGACGCCCGTGCCCTGATGGAGCAGAAGCTGCGCGAAGCGGGCGAGCAGTCCGGCCAGCGCCTGGTCGAGATGCAACAGACCCTCGGCGCCCTTTCGACCACCCTGGCCCGCGACGGCGGCGAAGCGCGGGTGCTGATGGAGCAGAAGCTGCGCGAGATGGGCGAGCAGTCCGCGCTCCGCCTAGCCGAGATCCAGCGCAGCGTGACGGAGGGGCTGAACCAGGCGGTCGAGCGCAGCGTCCACGGCAGCTTCCAGCGGGTGGTGGACCAGTTCGCCCAGGTGCAGAAGGCCGTCACCGACGTGCAGGCCGTCACGGCGCAGATCGGCGACCTGAAGCGCATCTTCTCCAATGTGAAGACGCGCGGTGGCTGGGGGGAGATGCACCTGCGCGCCCTGTTGGACGATGTGCTGCCGGCCGGCGCATATCAAACCAACCGCAAGCTGCGCGAGGACAGCGACGACGCCGTAGAGTTCGCGCTGCTGATGCCGGCCAAGGGATCGCAGCGCCCGATGCTGGCAATCGATGCCAAGTTCCCCGCCGAGGATTTCGATCGCCTGCTGCTGGCCGCCGAGGCCGGAGACCTGGCCGGGGAGCAATCGGCCCGCCGCGGGCTGGAAACCCGGCTGCGTGGCGAGGCCAAGAAGATCAGCGCCAAGTATATCAACCCGCCGGTCACGGTGGACTTCGCCATCATGTATCTGCCGACCGACGGACTGTATGTCGAGGCCGCGCGGATGCCCGGCCTGATTGAGGAGCTGAACCGCGAGCATCGCGTGCTGCTGATGGGGCCGACCCTGGTGCCGGCGCTGCTGCGGACAATCCAACTTGGGCTGCTCACCCTATCACTAGAACAAAAGACCGAGGAAATCCAGCGCCTGTTGGGCGCGACACGGACCGAGATGGGTAAGATGGACGGGGTGCTGGAGCGCTTGGCCAAGCAGGCCAGCACGTTCAGCAATACGATTGACGATGCCCGCACCCGGACCCGGGCCGTAAGCCGCAAGCTGAAAGGCATCGGCACGCTGGAAGCAGAAGACTCTGACGCACTGCTGGAACTGGAAGCCGACCCTGAGCCTGCTCCCTCTCCCTCCGGAAGAGGGTTGGGGTGAGGGAAGCGGTTAGCACAACTTTGGCATTGTAAGCGTTGTCACCGCATGGGACAGCGCAATACTTGCCCTTCCCCTCTCCCGGAGGGAGAGGGAGAAGGACAGCATTATGCCGGTCGGCTAGGGAACCGTCCGTTGCCTAGGCATCCACTGTGCACGCCGGCAAACGTCGCCACGCCCTGCACGGAGACGCCAGTCACGCCGACTTCAACGCAAACAGCAGCAGCGAATTGCCCGTCACGTCGTAAGTCCCGCCAATGGCGAAGCGTTGGGCATCATCCCGTTCCGGCACGTTGGTATCGAACACCAGCTCCCACTCCTGGCCATTGGTGCAGTCCGGCAGGGTAAAGGTCACCATGTCGTGGTAGGCATTGACGACGATCAGCATGGTGGTGTCGCTGCCGGGCTTGCGGATGCCGGTGGCCTGCGCGCGCCCGTCAATCAGCATGCCGAAACACTTCATGGCAGCGTCGCCCCAGTCGCTGCCTTCCATCTCATGGCCGGATGCGTTGATCCAGGTCACGTCTTTCACGTCCATGTCGGTGATGGGCGTGCCAGTGAAGAAGCGGCCGCGGCGCAGGATTGGATAGTCATGGCGCAATTTGGCTAGCTGCTGCACCAGCTTAACCTGGGTCATGCCCCATTCGGGGATGTTCCAATCCAGCCAGGAAATCTCGTTGTCCTGGCAGTAGGCGTTGTTGTTGCCACCCTGAGTGCGGCCGAATTCGTCCCCAGCCAGCAGCATCGGCGTCCCCTGGGACAGGAACAAGGTGGCCAGCAGGTTGCGCATGTGGCGGCGGCGGGTGTCGTTAATCTCCGCGTCGTCCGTCTCGCCCTCGACGCCATGGTTGCAGCTGTAATTGGCGTTGTGGCCGTCCTGGTTCTTCTCGCCATTGGCATCGTTATGCTTGTCGTTGTAGCTGACGGCGTCGTGCAGGGTGTAGCCGTCGTGCGAGGTGATGAAGTTCACCGTGGCCCAGGGCTTGCGGCCGCGCTTGTTGAACATGTCAGCGCTGGCGGAAAGGCGGGCAGCCAGCGCGGGAGCCATGCCATCATCGCCCTTCCAGAAGCGGCGGGTTTCGTCGCGGAACTTATCGTTCCACTCGGCCCAGCCTGGTGGGAAGTGGCCGACCTGATAGCCGCCGGGGCCGCAGTCCCAGGGCTCGGCAATCAACTTGATGCTATTGAGCACGGGGTCCTGGCGGCAACTGTCCAAGAAGCCGCTGCTGTCGCTGAACCCGGTAGTTTCGCGCGCTAGGATGGTTCCGAGGTCGAAGCGGAAGCCGTCCACATGCATTTCCTCCACCCAGTAGCGCAGGCTGTCCGTCACCATCTGCAGCACTCGGGCGTTGCTCAGGTTCAGCGTGTTCCCGGTGCCGGTGTCGTTGATGTAGTAGCGGGGCGTGTCCGGCAGCAGGCGGTAGTAGCTGGCGTTGTCGATGCCCTTGAACGACAGGCTCGGCCCGCGCTCATTGCCTTCCGCGGTATGGTTGTAAACCACGTCCAGGATGACTTCGAGCCCGGCGTCATGCAGGTGCGCCACCATCTCCTTGAACTCGGCATGGGCAAAGGCGGGCTTGCTGCTATAGCGCGGGTCTGGCGCAAAGAAGCCGATGGTATTGTAGCCCCAATAGTTGGTCAGGCCATGCTCAAGCAGCCGGTCATCGTTGATGAAGGTGTGGACCGGCAACAGCTCCACGCTGGTGACGCCCAGGTTTTTGATCCAGTCCACGCTCTCCTTCGCCGCCATACCGGAGAAGGTGCCTCGCAGGTCCTCGGCGATCTCCGGATGCTGCTTGGTGAAGCCGCGGACATGGACCTCGTAGAAGATCGTCCGCTCCCACGGCACCTCCGGTCGGCGGTCACGCAGCCAGGTGAAGGCGGGATCGATGACAACGCATTTCGGCATGTTTTCGGCGCTGTCGCGTTCGTCGAAGGTCGTGTCGTCGCCGCTCTCCATCTGGTAGGCGAAGACTTCGGGACCCCACTTCAGTTCGCCGACATGCCCCTTGGCGTAGGGGTCCAGCAGCAGCTTGTGGTGGTTGAAGCGGTGTCCCTGCTCCGGCGCCCAGGGACCATGGACACGGTAGCCATAGACCGTGCCGGGCCGGGCGTCCGGGAGATAGCCATGCCAAACCTCGTCAGTGTATTCGGGCAGCTCGATCCGCTCCAGCTCGGTGGTGCCTTCCTGGTCGAACAGGCACAGCTCCACCTTGGTGGCATTGGCGGAAAACAGGGCGAAGTTGACTCCCACGCCGTCCCACGTGGCCCCCAACGGGTGCGGTAGGCCTTCGGTGATCCTGGAAGTGCGGGTGGCGGCGTCGAACACGTGCGTAATCCCCTTGGCGCGGCGTATGGCGTAGTACAACAGCGCCGTTGCCGGTAAGGGGTTCCGCCGTGCGCCGTAACTACTCTGGGGTATGTAGCGCAGCCACGACATCGGCAAGGGCGGCATGCAGCTCTGCGGCCGACTCCCTGCCGACTTGCGCCTCGTAACTTGCCTGCGCGGCACGCCAGGCCGGCGCGGCACGGGCAACCAAGTCGGCGCCAGCAGGGGTGATAGCAAGCAGGCGTCCGCGCCGATCCGCCGGATCAGGAATGGCGGATAGCAGGCCGTCGCGCTCCAATGGCCGGATGTTGCGGCCCAGCGTGGTGCGGTCCATCACCAGCTCGGCCGCCAACACCTGGACGCCGCGGGGACCGCCGGCCTGCAGCCGCACCAGGATGCCATACTGCGACACCCGCAGCCCGAGCGGCGCCATTGCGGCGTCATAAAGCGCCGACACGCGCCGGGCCGCCTGGCGGATTGCCTGGCAGTGGCAGGTCGTGGATGGGGCGGTTTTCAGGCTCGACATCCCGATAGCATCGGCACAGACTAGGTGCATATGCACCCAATGTCCACCACCCTGCCCCTTGGGACGGCCGCCGCAGCCCGGCCAATGCACAGCGCACGTACCCTGGCGCTGCTGCATGCGCCGGCATTGCCGACGCTGCTGCGCCTCGCCCTGCCGAATGTGCTCGTGATGCTGGCGCAGTCCCTGACCGGGCTGATCGAGGCGGCGTTCGTCGGGCGGCTCGGCACCGCGGCCTTGGCGGGGATGGCGCTGGTGTTCCCGGGCGTGATGCTGATGCAGATGGTGTCGTCCGGCGCAATGGGCGGCGGCATCTCGTCCGCCATCGCCCGCGCGCTGGGCGCGGGACGGCAGGATGAGGCGGACGCACTGGTGCCGCACGCGCTGGCGATCAACGGGACGCTGGGGCTGCTGTTCTGCCTGGGT
>CAXTOB010000037.1:14342-24299 GCA_964245505.1 uncultured Acetobacteraceae bacterium
CGGCCCGGCGCTGTATCGCGCAATGGGCGGCGACGGCCCGGTGCTGGCGGCGGCGCTGCTGTATTCAAACGTGGTGTTCGGCGGGGCCGTGCTGATCTGGGTCTTCAACGGCCTGGCAAGCTGCATACGCGGCACCGGCAACATGCTGGTCCCGGCGGTCGTGATCGTCGGCGGCGTCGTCGTGCTGGTGCCGCTGTCGCCGTGCCTGATCTTTGGCTGGGGTCCCTTCCCGGCGCTGGGCGTCGCGGGCGGCGGAGTGGCGCTCCTGCTGTATTATGCGGTGGGCGTTGCCGTGTTCACGGCCTACTTGGCGGGGCCCCGCGCGGGAATACGCCTGCGGCTGGTCCGGCTGCACTGGGCGCCGGCTTGGACCATCCTGCGCGTGGGATTGCTGGCCTCGCTGGTCAGCCTGCAGACCAACCTGGTTGTCACCGCCACGACGGCCTATGCCGGCGGCTTCGGTACGGCGGCCATCGCCGGCTATGGCGCCGGGTCGCGGCTGGAGTTCCTGCTGGTGCCGCTGGTGTTCGGCCTTGGTGCGCCACTGGTGGCGCTAGTGGGCACCAACCTGGGGGCGGGACAACGCTCCAGGGCGCTGCGCGTGACCTGGATCGGCGCGGCACTGGCCTTTGCCATGACGGAGGCGATCGGCCTGGCCGGCGCTACCTGGCCCGGCGCATGGCTCGGACTGTTCGGGCATGACCCGGCCATGCTGGCGGCAGGTGGAACCTACCTGCGGACGGCCGGCCCATTCTTCGGCTTCTTCGGCGGCGGCATGGCGCTTTACTTTGCTTCCCAGGGCGCGGGACGGCTATCGTGGCCGTTGGCGGCGGCGGTGCTGCGCATGATCGTTGCTGTAGGCGGCGGCTGGTTGGCGCTGCGGCTGACGGGGTCGCTGACCCCCGTGTTCCTGGCATTGGGCGCCGGGTTGCTGATGATGGGCGTGGTGAATGCGGCAGCCGTCGCAAGCGGCGCATGGTTCAAAAAAGGGGCGGCATGACGGACGATCTATACTGGGAAGATATCGGGGTCGGCCAGGTCATGACGTCCCGCACGCAGATGATGACGCGGGACCGCATCATCGCCTTTGCAGAGGAGTTCGACCCGCAGCCGCAGCACCTGAGCGAGGAGGCCGCCCGCGGCAGCCTGTTCGGCGAGCTGGTTGCCAGCGGCTGGCATACCGCCAGCGTCACCATGCGCCTGCAGTTGGAGGCAATGATGGGCCGCTTTCCCGGCGGTTCCCTGGGCGCCCAGATAGACACCCTGGCATGGCGCCGCCCGGTCCGCCCGGGCGACGAGCTTCGCGCCCAGGTCGAGGTGCTGGCCAAACGCCCGTCCGGCTCGCGTCCTGACCGCGGGCTGCTGACGCTGAAGACGACGACGTTGAACCAGCGGGACGAGACGGTGCAGGAGATGACCGCATCGGTCCTGGCGCCGCGCCGCCCGGTTTAACACCGGTCCCGCAAGCGTATGTGACCGGCCATGCCCGCGACAGAGGGCCTGTGCCGCCGTAAGTAGCATTCGATGAACAGAGATGGTCCGGGCCGGCGCAGCTACCATCACGGCAACCTGCGGGAAGCCCTGGTGCAGGCTGCGCTGGACATGATCGGGCAGCGCGGCTTGGCTGGGTTGGCTATCGCCGAGATCGCCCGGGTACTCGGCGTCAGCCCCGCAGCACCCTACCGTCACTTCCGCGACCGCAACGCCCTGATCGCCGAGGTGGCGCGGCGCGGGTTCGAGCGTTTGACGACCGACCTGGACGCCGCATGGGCCGGCGGCCGCCCCGACCCTGTCACCGCCATCGAGCGGTGCGGCCGCGCGCACCTCGCCTTTGCCAAGGGAGACCCGGCTGCCTACGCTGCGATGTTCGATCCTGGCACCGATCCTGCGACCGGCAGCATGGACCCGGCGGTCCAGGAGGCCTCTGACGCCGCCTTCGCCGTGCTCCGGCGTGCGGCTGACGTCGCCTGTGCGCGAACCAAGCCCGGCGTCCCCGGCCGTGGACGCGTCGTGCCGGCGCAGATGGTGGCGCTGCATGTCTGGTCGCTGACCCACGGCATCGCCACGCTGTTCGTGACGCCGGGCACCGGGGCCGGCCGCCTGCCGATGCCGCCGGAGGACCTGCTGGAAGCGGGACTGCTGATCTACCTCAATTCCCTGGGTCTGGTGGACGCGCCGTAGCGGCGAAACAGCACTTTCACGCACCCGTGCAAATCCGGGTCTAGTAATCCGGCCTGCCGAGTGTAAGTATCCCTCACATACACAGGAGGGTGCCTATGTTGTCGCGTATGGACGAATTTGGACGGCCGGCCTGGGTGCTGGCTACGGTTGTAGCGTTTTGGCTGTTCTGGCCGTTGGGCGTGGCGACCCTCGCCTATCTGGCCTGGACTGGGCGTTTGGCGGGCGTGGCCGGCTCCCGCATGGGCACTGGCCCCGGCCAGTGGTTCAACCTGCGCGGAGACGAGAAGCGGGCCGGCAGCCCCAGCGGCAACAAGGCGTTCGACGACTACCGCGCCGAAACCATTCGCCGGTTGGAAGAAGAGCAGCGGGAGTTCCGCGACTACCTGGAGCGGTTGCGCCGTGCCCGCGACAAGTCGGAATTCGATGGCTTCATGGCGGAGCGCCGGCGGACCGGCACCTCGCGTGAGCCGGGGCAGACCGAGCAGGTATAAGGCGGACCGCACTCAGATCCCAGCGCTATACAGCCGGATCTGTAGTCGTCGGCGTTGTTCTGCCAACAAGAGTTACCGGGAAGCCCGCGTCCAGACTTGGACGTGGGCTTTTTGGCATTCATTGGGAGGACAGCGCTTCGTAGTTCGGGCCATGGCGTATGGTGACCAAGTTTGACCTGTGATCGCCAGGGTTAATCTAGCGCAGCACTCTTATACCAACAGCCTCCTGCTTTGACCGTTCCTGTGCCCACATCCAACCCTGAAACGTGCCAGCAAGAACGGTCAAAGCGGAGGCCGTTGGTATTATACCAAACGCCCTTCGCCCTAACCGTTTTCGTCATTGCGAGGAGCGCAGCGACGCGGCAATCCAGAGCGGCAAGCACAATGCTGGCGGCCCTGGATTGCCGCGCCGCAAGCGCGGCTCGCGATGACGGCCCGGCAACGTCTGGGTCAGTGGGAAGGCCAGTTGGTTTTATACCGGCCGGCGTAGTTGTCACGGTTTTCGGGCGACGGCACCGAAGGCGGTTCAGAGTGACCGATGACAAACGGTCGGTTCGGAAAGCTGTTATCAGGCAGTGTGCCGGGCCTTGCCGAACGGCGGCTGCATCGGACGCCGATACCAGGCACCTCTGCTGGCATCCTGCCCTCCGGCCGCCGCTGGAACAGCCCCATCCCGGAACCGGTCTGCTTTGCTCCGCTGACGTCCGTCCGTATTGGCCTCGATCATGCGGCCTAGCCACAGCAGCAATGCCGGCATGACGACCAGCAGAAACACGGCGCACATCAAAACCAGCATCGGTCACCCATTCTATTATCTCCTATCGTCCGGCTTGCGCCAACAGACGTGGGGAGTTTTTGACCTTCGCTAAGTGCCGGCCGGGCATTCACCTATGTTGGCTGGCCCAAACCGTTCCTACGCACGGAACGGAGACGCGTTGCACCTTGGTAGCCTGCGACCGTCGCCGTGCTGTTCCCCCGCACGGAATGGAGACGCTACCGGGCCAGTGCCCCCCATTTCGGACCCCGGCGAACACGCCGGATGCGTTTGCCTTTGCTCTACCAAGGCTCAGCCAGCTACGAAGGTGCAGCGCCAAGCCACCCAGCAACGGGGCGGCGCATCGTGCAGCCGCCCTCGGGGACGCTACTCCGCCGCATCGGCCAGCCCCGCCTCTGCAAGCTCCGGCAGCAGCGGCAGCAGGCGCGGCAGGTCGCGCTCGGCAACGCAGCACAGATACTGCCCGGCCGGTGGCGCGTCTGCCTCCCGCGGCGGCAACGGCAGCCCATCCGGCCCGAGCGGCAGCGCCGTCATGCCCAAGTCGGCATACACATCGAGCAGCCCGGTCCCAGCCCGCCACACCGCCGCGTCCAATCCCTCCTGTGCCGCCAGGTCGCGCAGGTTCCAGACGGTCGAGGCACGGTCATTGACTGACCCCGCGGGGTCGCCAAGACCGAGCAGCACGCCGCCCACCCGGCGAAACGGAATGCCAGCCCGCCCCAGCTCGCCCATGACGATGCCGTCAGCGACCGCCGGCGGCAATGCGCCCAACGCAGCGTAACGCGCCCTCCCCTCCCCGGCCCAAGGCAGCCAGCGGACCCGGCTCGGCCGGATCAGCCGCCACAGCGCCATCAGCGCCATCCCCACGACAAAGGCGATGGAAAGGCGCAAGCTGTTGGGCAGGTCGGGGGACAGCACGATGTCCACCCAGCCGTTCTCGGACAAGCCGCGCAGCTTCGGCTCGAACGCGGCCAGCACCGCCACGCACAACACCAGCGCCAGCAACGGCAGGGCAGTCCCCAGGCTCAGCGGCCCGGACAACAGCCGGGCGTGCCGGTAATAGGCATTCCGGAACGGCGCCACCAGCAGCATCGCCAGCACCAGCACGCCGGGTATCCACAGGTTAGTGCCCTGCGCGCCAGTGAACCCGGCACCCAGCAGCAGCATCACCAAGGTCGCACCCCAGGCCAGCGTGACCCGGTGCGACAGCCCAATTGACAGCACGATCAGCGCCGCCCCGATCAGGGACGGCACGAATTGCCCGGCATCGGCCGCGAAATCGGCGAAGTCCGGGTCGATCCAGGAAAAGTCAGGCCGGTTGTCCAACAGCCCCACCGCCATCAGCAGCGCCCCGCAAAGGGCAACGGCGCCGGTTGAAGCGCCGATGGCCAGGCTCGGTTCGCTCCAGCGCGATAGGGACTGGGCGGCGGCCCGCCCCGACGCTCGTTGAGGAACGCCCTTTTTTACCAGCGCACCACCGCGTAGCAGGATTTCGTTGCCGGCAAACAGGCTGCCGGCCAGGAACAGCGGGATGATATAGTAGTAAAGCCGGAACACGACGATGGCGCCCAGGATGGTGGGCGGCTGCAAGTATGGCTCAAGCCCCAGCAGCATGGCGGTGTCGAACACGCCGAGGCCGCCGGGCAGGTTGGCGGCCAGCCCCGCCGTGTAGGAAGCGACATACACGCCGAGAAACCGGATATAGGTCAGGCCCGGCGTGTCCGGCAGCAATTGGTAGAAGATCGCCGCCGTGACTGCCACGTCCACCGTCGCCAGCGCCACCTGCACCACAGCCATGCGGTAGTCGGGCAGCGTCACGGGATTGCCGAACAGCCGTATGGTGCCGACGAAACGGGATAGGCTGACATAGGCTGCCACTATACCCCACAGCGCCAGGCCGATGGCATACATGCCCCAGCGCGGCACGATGGCGCCGAAGAACGGGATGGCGTCCGGCTCCCAGAACAGGATGACGCCGCCAAGCACCATTCCGCCCAGCCCGAAGGTCAGGCTGCAGAACGCCACGACCTTGGCGATCTCGAACGGGGTCAGGCCCCAATGCGAATACAGCCGGTAGCGCACTGCCGCGCCCGACACCGCGGCAAAGCCTAGGTTGTGCGATAACGCATAAGCGCAGAACGACGCGAACGACACCCGGCCATAGCTGACCTTATGCCCGGCATAAATGGTGCCGAGCCGGTCGTAGAACGTCAGCACTCCATAGGACAGGATGGTGCAGCCGAAGGCGATCATCAACGCCCGCGACGGGATCGCTTCCAGCGCCACCTTGATGTCGGCGACCTTGAGGTGGCGGAACTCTTTCCAGATGACGTAGATCGCACCGACCAGCAGCAACAGGCCGAGCACCGCCGGGACCTGGCGGACGGCCTTCTTGAGGAACTCCATCGTCAGGCCGCGTTCGGGACGACGGCCGTGGCGGCCAAGCGTGCCCGGATCAGCGCAACCGTTTCCGCTATTCCGTAAAGTGCCACGAAGCCGCCGAAGCGCGGCCCCTCCGCCTGGCCCAGCAGCACCTGATACAGGCAGCCGAACCACGATTTCAGGTCTGGCAGCGGATGCCGCTTGCCGACCTCATAGACGACATCCTGGATCGCCTCCGGCGCGGTGCCGGGGGCCAGCGCCTCCAACTCGCGCGCCAGGTCCTCCAGCGCGGTGCGTTCCGCGTCGGTGGGGGCGCGATACTGCTTCGCCGGGCGGACGCGGTCCCGGTAGTACGAGATGGCGTTATCCACTAGGCCATCGAAGAACGGGTTGGCGCCGGGCGCCGTGTCCGGGCTGTAGCGGCGGAGGAAGCCCCACAGCATGTCCGGCGTTTCGGCGTTCACGACGCTGGCCAGGTTCAGCAGCATGCCGAAGCTGACGGGGGCGCCGCCGCCGGTGTTGCGCCCGGCCTGGATATGCCAGGCCGGGTTGGCCCGGCGCGTTGCCTCGTCCTGCTCCGGCAGCTTGGCAGCGTTGGCGAGGTAATCGTCAACGGCACGGGGGATCACGTCGAAGAACAGGCGCTTGGCGCGGCCAGGCTGATGATACATGAAGCCGGCCAGGCTTTCGGGCGGGGCATAGGTCAGCCACTCGTCCACCGACAGGCCGTTGCCCTTGCTCTTGCTGATCTTCTGAGCGTGCTCGTCCAAGAACAGTTCGTAGGTCAGGCTGATCGGCGGCGGGCTGCCCAGCACCGCGCAGACCCGGCTGGACAGCTTCACGCTGTCGATCAGGTCCTTGCCGGACATCTCGTAGTCCACATCCAGGGCGTACCAGCGCATCGCCCAGTCGGCCTTCCACTGCAGCTTGCAGGCGCCGCCGGTGACGGGGGTGACATACCGCTCGCCACTGTCCGGGTCCTGCCAGGACACGGTGCCGGCAACCGCGTCCACCTCGTCGATACGGACCTGCATCACCTGGCCGGTGCGGGGATGCAGCGGCAGGAACGGCGAGTAGGTCGCCTGGCGGTCGCGGCCCAGGGTGGGCAGAATGGTGGCGACGATCTCCGCATGACGCTCGGCCACGCGCATCAGCGCGGCGTCGAAACGGCCGGACATATAGTAGTCGGTGCTGGACGCGAACTCGTAATCAAAGCCGAAGCCGTCGAGGAAAGCACGCAGCCGGGCGTTGTTATGGGCGCCGAAGCTGGAATGGGTGCCGAAGGGATCGGGCACCCGGGTCAGCGGCTGGCCGATGTAGCGGGCCAGCATGTCGCCGTTCGGCACATTGTCCGGCACCTTGCGTAGCCCATCCATGTCGTCGCTGAACGCCAGCAGGCGGGACGGCCTACCGGTCAGCGCCGTATAGGCGTTGCGGACCCAGGTGGTGCGCGCGACCTCGCCGAAGGTGCCGATATGCGGCAGTCCGCTGGGGCCGTATCCCGTTTCGAACAGGGCGATTGCTTTCCCGCTGGCCTCCACTCGGGCGGCGACCTTGGCCGCTTCCTCGAACGGCCATGCCTTCGGGAGCGGGTCTGCGGTGTTGCGAACTGTATCGGACATGGGTGCAAGCTAGAAACGGGGGTAGGCCGGGTCAATCGTGCGAACGCGTATCAGAAAGGGATTCGGTGCTGCGCCTGCGTCCTTCTTCCTGCCGGTTAGGAGCAGCGGGCCGGAAAGGCCCTGGCCCAACCGCCCTTCTGAGGTCTGCAGCCGCATGAAGCGGAAGCAGGACCGTGCGGCTTGGCTTGGGCCGTTCCCATGCCAAGCCGCGCCATCCCACCCGGAGCAGACTGCGGTCAGGTCCGGACGCGCGGCGACCTGAAACTGCAAGTCTCTGCTTGCAAACAAAAAACACAACGGTTTGCGGCCAGTCTGGACGAAAACCGCTTTAGAATCCCAGGTCCGCCAACGCCCGGTGCGCCGCGTCGCGCAGCGCGTCCTCGATCACCTGCAGGAAATCAGTCCCCGCCGCGTCGGTCGTCCACGGGTCCATCGTGGTCGAGATCAGGAAGTCCACCCCGGTGTCCGGCCGCGGTGTCACGATCATCCGGCGGCAGAGCGCGTCCACGAACCCGGCGCCATAGGTCGCCCGGTCGAACCGGCTGCTGGTCAGGATCAGGTCGAGGCTGCCGCCGCCGATGGGTGCGCGACCCATGTCCTCACGCGGCTCGACCACGCTGCACAGGGCGAACACGCGGTCGTTGAACAGGTTGGCGCGCAGCAGGTCGGTGTTCCACGCCCCATCCGCACCCTTGAAGTTCAGCATGAAGGCCAGGATCACCTGGTCCGAGCCGATCTGACTGAACAGCTCGTGCGCCGCCGGGTTGGCCTGCAGGCGGGCGGCCAGAGCGGTGTTGTCCAGGCCGACGAAGGACCGGATCATCGCCCGCTCCGCCGCCAAGGCACGCTGCCCGGCGCCGGCCCGCTCCGCCGGGGTGCGGTTGAAGCAGGTGATACGGAACCGCGGGTCGCGCAGCGTCGCCAGGCGGCAGAACAGCCGCTTGCTGGTCCACAGGCACTGCCCCAGGATGCGGCCGTAGCCGCTGCTGTCTGGGCGGATCACCCGGTGGGCCAGCCAGACGGCGGCGGCGGCGGAGCCGGGCTTGCTGCCCTCCAGGCCGTAGATGCCGACCGTCGGCTCGGCCTGGCTATGGAACACGACCGGGGCACGAAGGGACACCAGGTCCCGCATCGCCGCGTTGCGGTAGCACAGGGCGCCGGCGGGATAAGGGACGTAGCCGCCCTTGTGCGGGTCCACGGTGATGCTGTCGGCCCGGCCCAGCGCCTCATACTGCGTCCGCGCGTAGGGACCCATCGCGGCGGTCGGCACGCCGCACACTTGGTCCGGCTCGGACTCGTCGCGCAGGGTGGTGCGGAAGTAGCCGCCCCAGGCCGCATCCGCATGCACCATGAAGTTCAAGCCCCGCGCCCGGAAACGGTCCCGCAGGTCCAGCAGCCCAGCCAGGGGATCCACGGCGCTTTCCTCCGTACTGCCGAGGACGGCGACGGCGCACAGCACCGGTACTCGGCGGCGCAGCAGGATGGTCAGAGTTGCCTCGACGTGGTCCAGGTCCAGCCTGGCGTCCTGGTCCACCCGTTGCACCAGCACCGCGTTGCTGCCCAGGCCCAACACGGTGGCTGCCTTGGGCCAGGAATAATGACTGGTGGCCGCCGCCAGCAGCACCGGCGGCTCCGGAACGTCGGGCATGAAGTTGCGGTAGAACGCCACCAGTCCGGTGTTCTGCACGGCGTAGCCCGCCAAGGCCGCCTGCAGCACGTCCGGCTCCACTCCCAGCGCGGCGAGCGCTGCGGGCAGGCCGGCGACCGCATCGACATCCAGGTTCAGCAGCGTCCAGGTGTCCAAGTCCACCAGCCGGGCAGTGCCGCCGGCCCAGACCGGCACCTCCACTGCGCGGCCCGGCGCCAGGGCCGGCACCTCCTTCAGCGCTGCGCGCAGGGCGACGGGGGCGAAGGTCAGGTTGCGGGCGGCCCACAGCGCCTCGATATTGGCGACGGTGCCGCCGCTGGTGATGTGGCCCCAGGGGACGATGGTGCCCGGCGCGGGCGGCTTGCCATGCGGCGGCACCGTGTAGCCCAGCATACGGCACAGGTCGTTGCCGACCTCGATCTCCAGACGGGTGGTGACCGGGGAAGCCTCGGCGGCGACATTGTTCTGGTTATACAGCAGCGCCGCGATCAGCCCGACCAGGGCCGGCAGCGCGGTGTCCCAGAGCATGTGCCCCTGGTAGCGCATGGACGCAAAGGGCGCAGACAGGCGCAGCGCCTTGAACAGCACCTCGGCGTCCCGTCGCAGCCGTTCGGCGCCGGCGACGTAGCCAGGGCTGGCCTGGATGGCCGGGGTGATGTGGGCTGGGTCCTCTGGATGGAAGCTCCTGCGGAAGCCGATGTGGCTATCGAGCGCGGCCACTACCAAATCCCGCAGCAGGTCTGCGTTCTCGGCGCGGGGGCCGAGGAACCAGGCTTCCGGGATGCCCTCCCCGGGGATATCCAGGCGCAGGGCTTCGTGCAGGCGGGCGTCCCAGGCGGCATGGGCACGGGTGCGCCG
>CAXTOB010000038.1:0-24273 GCA_964245505.1 uncultured Acetobacteraceae bacterium
TGGTGACGTTCAGCCGGCCGGGGGTGGTCAGTACGCTCGCGGGGATCGGCCTCATACTCGCTGAGACCAAGACGCTTTTGGCCACGCTGTTGTTCAGCGCAGATGCCGGATCTAGGAGAGATGCGCACATCCAGTGTATTGCGGCGCTGATCAGCGTCGAAACCCACCACTGACTTACAAAGAAAGGCGTCATGAGTGGCATCGCACCAGGATTAATATTTCAGTCCGCAGATGTATGGCCGGCGCGGGGCAGCCGGGACGGCGGTGCCGTTCGAGGCTGGCAGCGTCTCCTGCTGATCGCGAGCGTTCTGATAAGCGGCGTGGCGGCTGCGGCCACGGGCCGCCGCTGGAACTGGTCCAGTAGTTCGTAGCCCAGAAACTGTACTCCGTCGGGGCCACGGCGGCCCGGCAGGCCAAATGGCACGACATTGCCGCCGCGGCTTTCACGGACGTAAAGAGGAACCCGGTCCAAAGCGCTTCGCTCCGCAAGCGGGCGTTACCTCATCCGTGCGCCGGCCAGCCGCGCAGATGGTGCCGCTGAGTAGGGCGACCGCAAGGCCGGCTGCGGCCAGCTAGCCAGTGTGCCGCGTGAGCGCCGACGCCATGGCCGGCGTGTAGCCGGGCGCCACCCGCACATCGACCACGGCCACCGCGCCACCTTCGACGGCGGCGATAGCCTCGGCGAACACGGCGGGCAGGGCAGAGACGTCGTGCACAGGACCGTAGCCAACCGCACCCTGTGCACGGGCCATCCCGGCCAGGTCGATCTCCGGGTCGGTCATGCGCTGGCCGATCCACTTGTTTTCGACCGGTCGGCCGCGTTCCCGGGCCATACGCTCCTGATGCACCTCATCGTTGTAGAAGGATTGGTTGTTCGCGACCACCAGCAGTAACGGGATGCGATAATGGGCAGCCGTCCACAGTGCGGTCACGCCCATCAGGAAGTCGCCATCCCCGCAGATCGATACGGGTAGCCGCCCGGTGCCGCGCAACGCCAACGCCGCACCGACGGAGATGCCCGGGCCGCCGCCGATGCCGCCTCCCCCGTCGGAACCAAGGTAGTCTAGTGGGTGCCGGAACGGCCAGAAGCTTCCATCCCACGACAACGGCAGGTGCAGCAGCGCAACCGGTCGCGCGCCGACCGCCTCCCGGAGCGCCGCGGCCAGGTGGGGCACGGCAAGCGGCGATGCGAGATCAGGCCGTGGCGCCTCGGTGTGGGCCGGCGCTGCTGCCGTGCCTGGCGGAAGCAGCGCGGACAGGGCTGCGGCCATCTCGTCCGGGTCGGCGGCGACAAACAGGTCGATCGCTGGAAGCCCCTGGTGGTCGCCGCTCCAGCCGTTGTGTAGCACGTGGTCGAGCGAGACCTGGATGATCTTGGCCGTGGGCGCCGCGCCGCCGAACGCGGTTCGCAAAGCGCCGGCCAGGTCCACCCAGTCCAGGCTCAGCACGACGTCAGCCCCGGCGATTGCGGCAAGCGCATCTCCCCCGGGGAACACGCCGGGAACCCCGGCGTGCAACGGGTGCTCGGTCGGGAACGCGGCGCCCACCTTGAGATCGGTGACCACCCTTGCCCCGAGGGCCTCGGCCAGGCGGACACGTTCGGACCAGGCTGCCTCGCCGCGGCCGACCCTGCCCATCAGGATCACCGGCCGCTCCGCACCCTGCAACAAGGAGGCCGCCTGCTGCACCAGGGCTGTGGACGGCCCGGCGACCACGGGCGGCATGTAACGTGCCGGATCGACCGCCGGAAGCGGCCCTTCCAGCGGCGCCTCCTGCATGGCAGCGTCGAGGTTGACGTAGACTGGCCCGCACGGCCCCGTCCCCGCCAGCCAGGCGGCGCGGAACAGCGCCTCCCGTGCGGCCGCTGGAGAAGCCGGCTGCGCGTCCCACTTGACGTAGGGCCGCACGATCGCCCCCTGGTCCTGCGAAGTGTGGATCCAGTCGATCCAGGGCCGGCGCTGCGCTGCGTCCACCGGGCCAGTGGCGCCCAGCACGATGACCGGCATGCGGTCGCACCAAGCGTTGAAGATGGCCATGGTGGCGTGGAAAAGGCCGACGTTCGAATGCACCGCCGCCAACATCGGCCGCCCGGTCACTTTGGCCCAGCCCTGGGCGATGGCGACCGCGTGCTCCTCGTGCAGGCAGAGCAGCGTCTGCGGGGCGCTGTTGCCGAGGTGGTTGACCAGGCTGTCGTGCAGCCCGCGGTAGCTGGCGCCGGGATTGAGCGCGACATAAGGGATGTCGAGTGCGCGCAATGCCTCCGCCACCGCGTCGCTGCCGAACAGCCTATTGCCGGCTGGTAGCGAGGCCGGGCGCTCGATCGCCGCCGACAGATGCGTTGCTGCGGCTGAAGTGTTCGTATCAGGCATTGAGGTCGCCTCCTGTCATCCGTGACGGTCGTCTCAGGCCGGCTTGAACCGGATGTGGACGTTCTTTTCCTGCGTGAAGGCAAGCAGCTCCTCCAGGCACTCTTCACGGCCAAGGCCGGACTGCTTGAAGCCGCCGAACGGCGTGCCAAGGAAGTGCCTGGACGTTTCGTTCACCCACACGTAGCCGGCCTCGACCGCCATGGCCGCGCGGTGCGCCCGGTGCAGGTCGTTGGTCCAGATGGAGCAGGTCAGGCCATATTCCGGCCGGTTCACCTGCTCCAGCATCGCCGCCTCGTCCGACCAGCGAAGGACAGCCAGCACCGGGCCGAAGATCTCCTCCCGGGCGATCGTCATCTCCGCCGTCACGTCGGCGAAGATCGTGGGCTCGACGAAGAAGCCGTTCGCGAGCGCCGGGTCATCGGGCGGGCCGCCGCCGCAGACCAGCCGTGCCCCTTCGGCCCTGGCGGTGCCGATGTAGTGCAACACGCGGTCCCGCTGCGTGCGGCTGGCGATCGCGCCCATCGTGGTCGCCGGGTCAGTCGGCAAGCCGGGGCGGAACCGCGCCGCCTTCGCGGCCATGCGCTCGACCACGGCGTCGTAGATGTCGGCATGAATGAACGCGCGGCTGGTCGATCCGCAGGACTGGCCGCACCAGGTGAAGTTCATGCCCGAGACAGCCGCCGTTGCCACGGTTTCCGGATCGGCGTCGGGGAAGGCGATCAGGGCGTTCTTGCCGCCCAGTTCCAGCAGCACCGGCTTGATCGTCTCGGCCGCCGCCCGCATGACTGCGCGGCCCGTCGGCACGCTGCCGATCAATGCCACCATGGCGATATCGGGGTGCGAGCTCAGCGCTGCGCCGACCTCGCGTCCGCCGGGCAGCACGTTGAACGCGCCAGGAGGAAGCAGCGGCCCGATCAGCTCGGCGAGGCGGAGGGCGGAGAGCGGCGCCTGCTCGGGGGGCTTGACGATCACGCTGTTGCCGGCTGCGAGCGGGGCGGCGGACTTGCCGGCGCAGAACATGAATGGGTGGTTGAACGGGATGATCCGGGCCACCACGCCGCGCGGCTCGCGCACTGAGAAGTTCACCGCATCCGGCCCCATCGGGACGGAGGCGCCCTTCATCTCCGTCACCAGGCCGGCGAAGAACTCCATCTGCCCGGCGGCGATGGCCACGTCGCCCTGCATCTCGGTCACCGGGTTGCCGCCGTCCGCGGCATCCAGAGCGGCCAGCTCCGGTCCATGGCGGCGCAGCACGGCGGCAACTTCCCGGAGGATCTTGCCACGCTCAAGCGGCGGCACGCGGCGCCACTGCTGGAAGCCGGCCTTGGCGGCCACTATGGCGGCTTCCACGTCCCCCACGCCTGCATCGGCGATGGTGCAAAGAATTTGGCCGGTCGCCGGGCTTGCCACGTCGACTGTCCGGCCGTCCGCGGCATCGTGCCAGCCGCCGCCGTAGAACAGGCCGTGCTGCGCCGGGAGCACGACGGGCCAATCGGAAAGCACGTCAACGTCGTTCATGGCGTCATCCTCGTCTTGCGTTGTCGTCAGGCACATGCGCCGTCTCAGCCAGCAGCCTCGCCCGGCTGCACGATGGGGCGGACGGGCACGTTCGCCTGCCGCTGGGCCTCGCAAAGGAAGCTGACATCGACGTAGCGCTCCGGCGCCGACTGCTCGGATATCTTGAACGACGCGCTGCGGTCCTTGCGGATCATGTCCATCGCGGTTCCGATCGATCGGGCGTTCAGGTGCAGGTCGAGCGGCAGGGCGTCGCCGTCGACGTGGTCGTGCCAGGCGCGCCGGGCATAACGCTCCTCGACGGCCATTCGCCGCTGCGCCAGTGCAACCGCTGCCTCCTCGTTCTGCGCCATCCACTGCGACGCCTGGATCGACGCCGCCAAGAAGCGCACCAGTTGGTCGGCGTGGCCCTGCGCCCAGTCGAGCCGGACGTTGACGGACGTGAATTGGAAATAGGGGATCCAGTCCGACACGGCACCCAAGTTCGACAGGCCGGCATCGACCGCGATGTAGTTATGCGGGTCGGTTTGCATCCCGGCATCGATCTCGCGGCGCATCAGCTTCTCGTGCCGGGGCGGGACTACGCCGGCCTCCACGATCTCGTAGTCGCCGGGGTAGTTGAGGCCGACGCCTTTCAGGATCTCGATGAACAGCGAGGACGTGCCGCCAGAGAAGGCGGACACGCCGATCACCTTTCCTCTCAGGTCCTCAAGGCGCCTGATCTCAGGCTGCGCGATCAGGTCGTGCGTCAGCCGGTTGACGTTGCCGCCCACCATCCGCAACTGGCCGCCGGTCTCCACGTCGTGGATCACGTGTTCTGGGGAGCCGATGCCGACGTCGATGGCGCCGTCCTTGAGCGCCTTCGTCACGGCGTCGATCCCGCCGAAGGAGGTGATCTCGACCTGCAACCCTGCGTCGCGGTAGAAGCCGCGCTCCTCGCCCGCCCAGTAAGGCACGTAGAAGAAGGCCGGAACGACGATCCCCAGGCGTAACCGCTCTCCCATCACGCCATCTCCCGGAGCGGCATGTCGAACAGCAGGCCGCCTTCCACCAAGTCGCATCCGGCGCGGGCCAACCGCAGCATGGCCCAGAGCATGACCTGGTTGCTGGTCAACACCGGCTTGCGCAGCACCCGTTCGAGCGGCGCCGCCGCCTCGAAGCCGCGCAGGTTCGCGCAACTCAGGAATACTGCATCGGCTTGCGACGCGTCCGCGGCGGCAGCCTGCGCGGCGATGCTCTCAGGCGGGATGTCGGCGCACTTCCGCGGGTCGGTCATGCCAAGCCCGACGGTCTTGACGACCTCGATGCCCGCACGCTCCAGCATCCCCGCCTCCGCCGCGTTGAACCGGTCGTCGAAGGGGCTGAACAAGCCGATGCGGCGGACGCCGAGCGCGTGGAAGGCGTCCAGCAGTGCTTCCACCGTGTTCGTCGCCGGCACGCCCGAAGCCGAACGGATCGTCTCGGACAAGGCGCGCTCGCTTCCCGGGCCACCCATCATGCTGGCGCCGGTGCAGGCCAGCCCGACCGCGTCCACGCCAGCGTCGGCGAGCAAGGCTGCCGCGGCTGGGACGTCGTCGAGCACGCGGGCCAGTTCAGCTGCGGTCGTTCCAGTCAGACGCACACGGGTTACGTGGGCGGCCGTCCCGGCGGGCAGAAATCGGTGCAGATCCTGCTCGATGACGACGTTCACGGACGGTATGATCAGGCCGAGGCGCTTGAGGTCATTTGCCATGTTTCAGCTCGTCAAGGTTGCGCGGACCACGATGTCGTCATAGTCCCCCGCGGGGGCGGCACGCCGGGCGCCGGCAACGGAGCCGAGCCAGGCAGCCAGGAAACCGACCGGGATCGACACGATCCCGACATTGGCCAGTGGGAACAAGGCACCGGTCCCGAGCACGGTAGGACCGGCCAGGACCAGCCCGAGTGAGCAGACCAGGCCGACGCAAAGGGCCGTCACGGCACCCGTCGCGTTGAAGGCGCGCCAGAAAATCGTCAGCAGGATCACCGGCACGTTGCCGCTCGCAGCGATGGTGAAGCTGATGATCCCAATATAGGCCAGGTTCAGGTGCGACGCACCGAGCGCTGCGAGGATGGCGATCACGCTGACGGCGAACGCGGCGATGCGGGCGGCGACCAAGCGCTCCCGCTCGCCCGAGCGGGGCCGGAAGACGTTGGCGTAAAGGTCGTGGGCGAAAGTGCCCGCCGCACTGATCGCCACTCCAGCGATCACGGCGATGATGGTCGCGAATATGACGGCCGAGGTGAATGCGAGCAGGACAGGCCCGCCAACGGCCTGGGCCAGCATCGGGGTCGCCAGCGTGCCGGCCGGGTTGGCGGCCCGGATCGCGTCCGGCCCGACCAGCACGGCGGCGCCCAGGCCAATGAATCCGATGCACAGCAGGAACGTGCAGATGATCCAACTCGCGATGACGATCGACCGGCGGGCCGCCTGCGCGTCCCGCACCGTCAGGAACCGGATGAGGACGTGCGGCAGCCCGAGCGGCCCGAGCGCCACTCCGAGGTTCAGCGATATGTAGTCGAGCTTGGCCGCGAGCCCGGGTGGATGGGGCGGCGCGAGCAACCGGGGACCGACCCGCTGCAGGGCCTGTCCGAACAACTCGTCCACGCTCCAGCCGAACTTGGCCATCGTCAACACGAAGAGCAGCAGGCCGGCGGACAGCAGCAAGCCGGTCTTGAGCACCTGGATCCAGGTAACGGCGACCATGCCGCCCAGCAAGACGTAGACCATCATCAGGACACCGACGGCGATGACGGACACCGTGTAGCTGGTCCCCAGCAGCAGGGTCACCAGCAGCCCGGCACCGACGAACTGGGCGACCATGAAGAAGCCGCTGACAACGAGCGCGTTCAGGGCTGCGATGGCCCGCAAGTTGCGCCCGGCAAAGCGGACCGCGAGCATGTCCGACAAGGTGAACTTGCCCAGGTTCCGCAACGGCTCCGCTACGATGAGCGCCATCAGCACGAAGGTCGTCGGCACGCTGATCGCGATATAGAAGCCGGACAGGCCCGTCAGCGCGGTGGCGCCCATGATGCCGAGGAAGGCCGCAGCCGAAAGGAGGTCACCGGCGACGGCAAGGCCGTTTTGCCAGGCCGAGATGCCCCGCTCGGCCACATAGAAGCCGCCCGTCGTCGTGCTGCGGCGGGAAGCCCACACTGCGATGCCGAACCCCGCTAGGACGATCGCTGCCAGGAACGCGAGGGTGAGGTATTGTGCCATGGGTCAGCCGCTAGCCGGCGGCAAGCGGGCCGTTATAGCGGCGGAAGCGGCGTCATACCTCCGTGCCCGGGCCGTGTAGAGGTGCAGCAGCCCAAGCGGCACGACGAACTGCGCGAAGGCATAAACCCACCCGACGCTGAGCGCGCCGATCGCCGGCTGGTCCAGCCAGGACGTGAACACCGAAAGGATGGGCTGCAGCAGGTTGAACGTCAGTAGGACGGCGGCCGATCCGATCACGAAGCGCGACCTCGAGCGCAACAGGTCGCGGAAGGAGGCGTGCTTGGCCAAGCTGGCAGCATGCCGTTCGGCGGCGCTTCCAGCGGGCACATCGTTCGCAGGTCGTGCAAGGTGCGGCATTGTTTCCTCCTCGACGCGTCCCTGGCCTTGTCTGCCCGGCAGGGTTCACGCTCATGCTGCTGTAGGACCGCAGTTACGATCGAGGTGTCGCTTCCCCATCGATCGACAGGATGATCTCGCCGAGGCCCTCAATGCCGCCAGTAATCACCTCGCCGGGCTTGACGGGCCCGACCCCTTCCGGAGTGCCCGTCATGATGAGGTCACCGGGTCTCAGGGCCATGGACCTGGACGCGATGGCGATGATGTCCGGCACCGGCCAGATCAGCATGCCGATGTCGGAATCCTGCTTGACCCGTCCGTCAACGGCCAGCCAGATCCGCGCCGCCTCGGGATGGCCCACCTGTGCGACGGGGTGCAACGGGGCGACCGGGGCGGAACGGTCGAAGCCCTTGCCCCAATCCCAGGGCCGGCCCTGTTCGCGAGCGGCCAACTGCAGGTCACGCCGCGTGAGGTCGATGCCGACGCCATAGCCGAATACGTGATTGAGCGCCCTGCCCGGTTCGATGTCGGCACCCCCGGTGCCGATCGCGACCACCAGCTCGATCTCATAGTGGAGGTTGTTGGTTTCCGGCGGGTAGGGGATGGTGGCGCCGCTATCGACGACGGCGTCAGCCGGCTTCAGGAAGAAGAACGGCGCCTCCCGGTCCGGGTCGCGGCCCATTTCCCGGGCGTGGGCCGCGTAGTTCCGTCCCACGCAGATGATGCGCCGCACCGGAAAGCGGGCCGCGCTGCCCGCGACGGCGACGCTTGCCGTCTCAGGCGGTTCCAGGACGTACTCAGGCATTGCCGCGGTCCTCGCGGAACAGGTGCAGCGCCTGCTGAATCGGCCGGTCGGAGAAGGAGAACAGCACGCCGTCCTCGTGCGCCTCGTGCCGCACCTTGTGCCAGGACGGGACCACGAACAGGTCCCGCTTGCCCCATTCGACAACGAACTCTTCCGCACCGCCTGCCCGCGGGGAGACGATGCTGCGCCCAGCGCCCTCAATGCACGCGAACACGGTCGCGTCCGTGGAGCGGTAGGCGCTGGTGGCGAACCCCTTGGGCAGGAGCTGGATGAAGGTGCCCATGGTGGCCATGGCGTGGTTGCCGGTGATCGGGTTGGTGTAGCGCATCTTGAGGCCGTGACAGGCGTCCCATTCGCCCAGGCGCCGCATGCGCTCCAGCGCTTCGCGGGTGCGGTCATAGGGATAGTTGAACACGGGCGAAGAGCCGCCTCCGGCCGTGTGGTCCACCGGAAGAAGGTTGGCGCCATATCGGGCGTCGCTGTCGCCCACCGGGCGGGTGATCGGCTGCTCGTCCTGGTCGAGGTGCTCGGCGAACGAGGTGTCGAGGAACTGCACGACGGGGATGTCGAGCCCGTCGAGCCAGAAGATCGGAGCATCGGAGGGATTGCCGTGGTCGTGCCAGGCCATGGGGGGCGTGATGATGAAATCGCCCTCGTGCATGATCGTCTTCTCGCCATTGACGGCGGTGTAGGCACCCGAGCCTTCCAGCACGAAGCGCAGCGCGGACTGCGTGTGGCGATGGGCGGGCGCCACTTCGCCGGGCAGGACGAGCTGCACGCCGGCGTACAGGTCGGTCGTGATGCGCGACTGGCCGCGCAGCCCCGGGTTCTCCAGCACCAAGACCCGGCGCTCGGCCTCCTTTGCGGTGATAAGGCCGCCCGCCTCCATCATGGCGGCGCGAATGGTGTCGAAGCGCCACGCGGCGGGCTGGCATGGGCTGCGCGGCTCGGGCGTGACCAGGTTGGCGAGCGAAGTCCACAGCGGCGTCAGGTTGTCGCGGCCGATGCGGTCGTAGAAGGCCAGGCGCTCTGGCGTGTCCGTGGCATGGGCGGTGTCCATGGCGTCCTCCTGATTTCTTAGATTGACCGTATGCTTTCAATTAGCCTAGCGTCAAGAAGTTGATGCGGGCCGGGAGAAGCATCGCGTGAAAGGGAACGGAATGGACGGGTCCATGGTCCTGCACGGATATTTCCGCTCAGCCGCGTCCTGGCGCGTGCGGATCGCCCTCGCGTTGAAGGGCCTCGTGTTCGACCAGGTGTCGCACCACCTCCGCCGCAACGAGCAGCGGGCGCCCGAATACCTGTGCCTGAACCCGCAAGGCTTCGTGCCCAGTCTGGCCGCGGGCGATGCGGTGCTGACCCAGTCCGTCGCCATTATCGAGTGGCTGGACGAAACCCATCCCGAGCCGCCCTTCCTGCCTGGCGATGCGCTCGGCCGCGCCCGCATCCGCGCCTTCGCCCTCGTGCTGGCCGCGGACACGCACCCGTTGCAGAACCTCAAGGTGCTCCGGGCCTTGCGCGAACGGGGCCAGGACCAGGAGGCCGTGAACAACTGGGCCGCCACCGTCAATGCCGAGGGTTTGCAGGCCTGCGAGGCGCTGCTGGCCACTGCGCCTGGGCCGTTCTGCTTCGGCGCCGGGCCGACGCTGGCGGACATCTGCCTCGTGCCGCAGCTCGGCAACGCGCGCCGCTTCAACGTGGACGTGTCGGCCTTCCCACGGCTGCTGGAGCGCGAGGCCGCCTGCATGGCGCTGCCCGCCTTTGCGCAGGCCGTGCCGGACTGCCAGCCCGATGCTGAATAGCCTGTCCCTTCTGCGGCTCACCCCTATAAGGGGCATGGTTCCACGAACGGGGCAGCATGGACGACCTTTACCGGATGCCTGGCCATCTCATCCGCCGGGCGCAACAGATATCTACGGCGTTGTTCACGGACGAATGCGCTGGGTTCGACCTGACCTCCGTCCAGTATGCAGCCCTTTGCGCCATCCGCTTGAACCCAGGGGTGGATGCGACGCGGCTGTCGTCGCTGATCGCGTTCGACCGCTCCACCATCGGCGACGTGCTGGAGCGGCTCGAGGCCAAGGGCTGGGTCCGCCGCAGGCCCGGCGTAGAAGACCGGCGGGTCAAGCTGGTGACGTTGTCGCCGGCCGGCTTGGAGCTGTTGTCTCAAGTCGAGCCGGCGGTCCGCCGCGTGCAGGAGCGGCTGCTTGCCCCCTTGGCACCCCGGGACCGGAGCACGTTCCTGCAGCTGCTGAGGCAACTGGCGGAACTGCACAACGAGGCGACACCGGCGCCGCTGCGGGCCGCCACGAAGGGCTGACGAACCGCACGTCCCAGGACGGCTGGCGCCCCGGCCTGGCGCAACGGGGCGCCGCCGCCGTCCTGCCTGCAAGCATTGCTGCCTAGCGAGGAACCAGAACCATGTCGGCATCGAGCTCATTGCCCTTCATCATTGCCGGCGGCGGCATCGGCGGGTTGGCGGCCGCACTCGGCCTGGCGCGCAAGGGCGTGCCGGTCCTGGTGCTTGAGAAGGCGCCGGTGCTGGGCGAGATCGGCGCCGGCATCCAGCTCGGGCCCAACGCTTTCCACTGCTTCGACGACCTCGGCATCGGCGATGCCGCGCGGGGGATGGCCGTGTTCATCGACAGCCTGCGGCTGATCGACGCGACGGATGGCGAGGAGATTACCCGCATCCCGCTCGACGAGCCGTTTCGCCGACGCTTCGGCAATCCGTATGCGGTCGTGCATCGCGGCGACCTGCATGGCGTGTTCCTCCGCGCCTGCCGGGAGAGCGACCTCATTGAGCTGCGTACCGGCTGCGAGGTTGTCGGGTATGAGCAGGACGGCGCCGCCGTCACCGCCCGCCTCCGATCGGGCGAGACCGTCCGCGGCACGGCACTGATCGGCTCCGACGGGCTATGGTCGAACATCCGCAGGCAGATGGTCGGCGATGGCACGCCCCGCGTGTCCGGCCATACCACCTACCGCTCGGTGATTCCCACGGAGATGATGCCGGAAGATTTGCGCTGGAATGCCGCCACGCTGTGGGCCGGGCCGAAATGCCACATCGTTCATTACCCGTTGTCGGGTTGGAAGGTGTTCAACCTAGTCGTCACCTACCACAATCACGCCCCCGAGCCGGTCGCCGGGAAGCCCTGCTCGGAGGAGGAGGTCATGCGCGGCTTCGAGCACGTCCATCCCCGCGCGCAGGAGATCATCCGGCATGGCAAGGATTGGAAATACTGGGTGCTGTGCGACCGCGACCCGGTCGAGCATTGGGTGGATGGCCGCGTCGCCCTGCTCGGCGACGCGGCGCATCCCACGCTGCAGTACTTCGCCCAAGGCGCCTGCATGGCGATGGAGGACGGCGTGGCGCTGGCTGAGGAGGTCGCATCGCACCCGGGCCGGCTCGACGCTGCCCTGGAAGCTTACCGAGCCCGGCGCGTGTTGCGGACGGCGCGGGTGCAGCTCATGTCCCGCGCCATCGGCGAGCACATCTACCATCCGGCCGGCGCGCACGCGCAGCTGCGGAACGCCATCATGCGCGGAAAGACGCCTTCCCAATGGTATGACGAGCTTGCCTGGATCTACGGCGGCGACAAGCGCGATGCCGCCAGCGCCCGCGCGGCCGCGTGACGCACAAGAAGGGGGAAAGCGGCATGACACGAGGTAAGGGGGCCGGCGCCTTGATTGCCGCGCTGCTGCTGGCGTCGGGCGCAGCAAGGGCCGAGCTGCCCGTCACGATCAAGGTCGGAGTGCTGAACGACATGTCCGGCCCCTATGCCGACCTGTCCGGCAAGGGCTCCATGCTGGCAGCGCAAATGGCGGCGGAGGACTTCACGGCGGAGGCCGGGCCTGGGGCGCCGCGGGTGGAGATCCTGTCGGCCGACCACCAGAACAAGGCGGACATCGGCGCCGGCATCGCGCGCGCCTGGGTGGACCGGGACGGCGTCGCCGCCGTGGTGGACGTGCCGAACTCCGCCGTGGCGCTGGCCGTGAACCAGGTCATGCGCGACAAGGACCGTGCGTTCCTGGCCTCTAGCAGCGCGACCTCGGACCTGACCGGGCCGCAATGCGCGCCCACGACCGTGCAGTGGACGTTCGACACCTGGGCGCTCGCGAACGGCACGGCGCGCGCCCTGGTCGATGCCGGCGCAAAGCGCTGGTTCTTCATCGGCTCCGACTACGCGCTCGGCGCGTCCCTCATCCGCGACGCGACTGCCGTCATCAAGGCGCATGGCGGCGCCGTGCTGGGCGACGTGCGGGCGCCGCTCGGCACGACGGACCTGTCGTCCTACCTGCTGCAGGCCCAATCATCCGGTGCCGACGTGATCGGCACGGCCAATGCCGGCGACGATGTGGTGAACACGGTCAAGCAAGCGTCAGAGTTCGGCGTCGGCCGTGACGGCAGCCAGCGCATGGCGGGGTTGCTGGTGTTCCTGACCGACGTGCAGGCGATGGGGCTGCCGATTGCACAGGGCCTGCTGCTGACCGAGGCGTTCTACTGGGACCTGAACGACGCGACCCGGGCCTGGAGCCGACGCTTTGCGGAGCGCAGCGGCGGGCGGATGCCGACAATGAACCATGCCGGCGTTTATTCCGAGACGCTGGCTTATCTGCGCGCAGCCAAGGCAACCGGCAGCCTTTCCGGCCGGGCCGTTGTCGCACGGATGGGCGCCGGCCTGATCGACGATCCGCTGTTCGGCCCGACCACAATCCGGCCGGACGGCCGGGCCGTGCATGCAATGTACTTGTTCCAGGTCAAGACGCCGGTCCAGTCGAAGGGGCGCTACGACCTCTACAACGTGGTCGCGACCATCCCACCGATGGAGGCGTTCCGTCCCATGGCGGATGGTGGCTGTCCGCTGATCACCAAGACGCAATAGCCTTCCTCATGGCTTCGCCACGCCACAAAGCTGCGCGGGTGGGGGGACGCCCGACAGGATACGAGGATGGCCAGGTCCGGCGCATCCCATCCTCCCGGACGACGATTGCTCGTCCGGCGCTTTGCCGCTCGCGCCGCCATGAACGAACGGCCCTGCTTCACAAACCGAAGGAATATACCCGATGGATCCACGATCCGATCAAGGCCATGGCCACTACCCCATGGCCGTGACCGTCCGAGACGGAGCCGAAGCGGGAAGCCAGGTCTCAGCAGCCCTTATTGAGGAACTCGTCAGCGCGAATCACATCCTGTTCGATCAAGGCGTGGTCGATGCATTCGGGCACGTCAGCGTCCGGCACGACAAGCGGCCCGACCGGTTCCTGTTGGCGCGGAACATGGCGCCCGGTTCCGTCACCGCTGATGACATCGTCGAATTCGACCTCGACGGCCAGCCCGTGAACGCGAGCGGTCGCAAGGTCTACCTGGAGCGATTTATTCATGGCGAGTTGTTCCGCCGGCGCCCCGACGTGATGGCGGTGGTGCACAGCCATTCCCATTCCATCGTTCCGCTCAGCGTCGTGAAGGGCGCCAAGCTGCGCGCCTTGTTTCACATGGCCGGGTTCATCGGCCAGGACGCACCTGTCTTCGAAATCCGCGAGGCCGGCGGCGACGGGACGGACCTGCTGATCAGCGACAACGCACTTGGCCGCGCGCTTGCCGAGAAGTTCGATGCGGCAGACATCGTGCTGATGCGCGGGCATGGCTCCACCGTGGTGGCGGGGTCCGTCCCGCTGGCCGTTTACCGGGCCGTCTACGCCGAGATGAACGCGCGCTACCAACTAGAGGCCAGCCAACTCGGCGAGATAACCTACCTCACCGAGGCAGAAGGCCGCGCCTGCGTCGATCGGGTCGAAGGTCAGGTCCAACGTCCGTGGGATCTTTGGAAGCGGCAGTCGGCCGAGCGACGGGGCGTCTAGCGTCAGGGCCGCTGGCCTGCCCACTCCTAACCAAGGCGGAAATCTCCGATGTCCCAGGCCGTCAATGTCACCGAACTCATCGACAGCAGGCCGATCTCGCGGCTGCAGCTGCTCGTATTCGGCCTGTGCTCGCTCGCGGCCCTGCTGGACGGCGCCGACAGCCAGTCAATCGGCGTCGCCGGGCCGCTTATCGCTGCGGAGTTGGGAATGACGATGGCGTCGTTCACGCCCGCCCTCTCCGCCGGCCTGCTTGGCGCGACGATCGGCGCCCTGACCTTCGGAGCGCTGGGCGACCGGATCGGCCGCAAGCGCGCGCTGATCCTGGCCATGCTGCTGCTGTCCGCATTCACCTTGCTGACAGCATTCGCCGGGTCGTTTTCCGAACTTCTCGCGATCCGCTTCCTCGGCGGGCTCGGTCTCGGCGGCGCAACGCCATGCTTCATCACCTTGGCAGCCGAGTACGCGCCACGGAGCCGCCGCGCCATGCTCGCCAGCGTGCTCTGGGCCGCCTATCCGCTCGGCGCCAGCTTGGGCGGGGTCGTGAACGCCTATGTCATTCCGGCGCTCGGATGGCGGGCCGTGTTCTACGTCGGCGGCGGGCTGCCGCTTCTGGTCGCTGCCGCGATGGTCCTGTTGCTGCCGGAGTCGCTCGGCTACCTCGTCACGCGTGGCGACGCACCCGCCCGCGCCCGCGCCATCGTCGCTCGGCTGGATAACACCCTGGGCGGCACTGAGATGCGGCTGTTCGCGACGACGGAGGCCACGGCGGGCACCGGCGTCAAGCACCTGTTCACGCGGGGCCGGGCGCTGAGCACCGTCCTCTTGTGGACGATCTTCTTCTCCGCGTTCGGGACCACGACGATCATCGTGCTGCTCACGCCGACCTTGTTCAAGGCCAGCGGACTCTCGCTGTCCACGGCGGCGCTCATGGTCGGGCTGAACAACTTCGTCGGCGTGGCCGGGATGGCCAGCGCAGGCCGCCTGGTCGAACGGTTCGGCCCGCTGATACTGCTTCCCGCCTTCTGGATCGGCGCGGCTATCCTCGCCTTGCTTGGGTCCGTTGCGGGATCGGCCACGTTGTCGGCGATCTGCATGGCCCTGCTTGGCCTAACCGTGCTCTTGGGTGCATCGGGCGGCATCGCTTTGGCCGCCACGTCCTACCCGACCGCGATCCGCTCAACAGGGGTGGGTTGGGCGATGGGCATGGGCCGCTTCGGGCAGGTCTGCAGTCCCCTCCTAGTTGGCCTCATGCTCCGCGCCGAGTGGGGACCTGCCCGCATCCTGGCCGTCATGTCGCTGCTCCCGGTCCTGGCCGGCGTGATTTGCCTGGCCAGAACGCTCCACGAACGTCGCCTGGTCGGGGTCTTGTCGGCCTAAAGGCGCATCACAGCGATGCGGTCCAGCCTCCATGCCTCAAGCGACCACCCACTGCACAGGCATAGGCCTGCGTTGGAACGCGGCTTCCCGGTCGGCTGCCCGCGGGGCATCAAGCCCGGTGGGGGTGGCGCGTTGGACGGCGCGTCACTGGGCCGCTGCATGCGCTCGGAGCCACTCGACGACCTGTTCGGCCACGAACTCGCTGTTGCGGTCCATCATGAGCTGATGTGTGTTCCCGGTTTGGCCCAGCTCCGGCAGGTCCAAGACGTCCACGCGTGCCCCCATGGTGTGCAACGCGGCGGCATATGCGTCCGCGGCCGCCCGCGTCTTGCGCCAGTACTCCGTCGCTTGCAGGTTGTCCCCCCAGATCAGGAGTTGCGGCACCCGGGCCAGCGCGGCTGCGTCCGGCTGCGAGGGGTCCATCGTCACGGTCAGCTCGGCCGCGACGACGCCACGGACCAGGTCCGGATACCGGGCCGCGAGCACCGTCGCGAAGTAGGCCCCGGAGCTCTGCGCCACGATGACGCAAGGACAGGCCCGGTCGATGATGGCGCCGTACGACGCCAGCTCCACGTCGTCTTGCCCGGCGAACCGTGGCACCGCGCCCTTCATGAAGCCGTCGAACGAGTCGATTGGGAACTGCGATCTCGGGAACGCTTGGCGCTTGGACGGGTCAGGATCGTAGTGCCGCCCCATACGGAGCAGCATCCAGGTTGCCTCGTTGGAACGGAACACTGGTTCGCCGGGCAGGACGGCAGGGAATGGCTGGTAGCCCGCGCGGCCCTTGCCCGGCGCGTCCACCTGCCACACGTCGTGCCCCTCATGCAGGAAGATGTCGCGCCAGCCCGGGCGGCCGTCCGGCGTGGTTTCCCACATGGCCCCTGTCGCCGTCCCGCCGTTGAGGAACAGGACCGGCAAGCCGGTAGGATGGGCGAGCCTCTCCCATTGCACGTAGGCTTGGCCGGTCTGGTAGGTGCCGTTCGGATCGGTTCGGACCGGCGGCGCGCCCGCGGCAACGCGGACCTCCTTGATGCCTTGTCCCGTCACGGCCGCCTGGGTGCCGCCGGCCATGAAGCTGCCTTGCCCGCGCAGTACGATGTCCCGGCTGTCGCGCAGGAAGCGGAGGTCCGTCACCTGGGCGGCCGAGAATGGCCGGTCCGGAACGAGCTTTGCCGCCACGAGGGCCGCATGTACGCGCTCCAGGCCAGGAATGGTCACGTCCATGCCCGGTGTCAGGATGCCCATGCGCGCGGTGTCCGCCAGGGTCCGTTCCGCAAGGGCCTTGCTTGTCCGCAGCTCCTCCACGGCCACTGCGGCTGCGCCGTCCGGATCGGCGGCGATGTCGTCCAGGCCGCGGCGCAGCGCCCGCAGCGCGCCGACGAGCACCGTCCGGTGGCTTTCCGCCCAGCCGTCATCGACGTTCACGCTCGTGAACTGCCAGTCAGGGACGAACGCCGCGAGCGGACCCAGGTTGTTGAAGCCGGCCGCCTCCGCTTCGTAGCTCAGCGGAAAGGGCTGCATGCCAGCGTCGATCTGGCCGGACTGGAGCAAGCGCCACCGGGTCGGCGCCCCGCCGACGGGCTTGATGGTGTAGTCGCCCGGGTTCAGGCCTGCGCTGAGCGCCATCTGCGGGACCAGGTGCGTGGTGCCCTCCTCGCTGGAAAGCACGCCGATCGTTTTGCCGCGCAGTTCCGCGATGCTGCCGATTTCTGGCCGTGTGATGATGAAGTGCGGCAGGCGCCCGGCGTTGCCGGCCACGACGCGCAGCCTGCCCCCATGCAACGCATCGGTCATGATGCTTTCCGGCGTGGATACCGCGATCTGGATCGACCCGTCGCGCAGGGCGGCGTTGATCCGCTCGGCGCTGTCGAACACCTCCACGGTCGCGTCAAGTCCTTCGTCGCGGAAGTAGCCGCGACGTTCGGCGAGCCATACGGGAAGGTAGAACACCGTCCTCGACACGATCGCGATCCGGATCGGCTGCCGGTCCTCGGCCCGGACCTGGCCCATCGCACCGGCCAGCAGAAGCAGCCCGGCCAGCATCCCGCGGATCATCGGCATCCTCCACCCAGCCGCATGTTCCCGCGGCTTGCCCGGCCACACTGTGCCGTTCATCCCGGCACGTCCAGGACGTTTGGCTGCTACCTGCCAGACGAAGAAATGCTAGGCTCGGTCAATTGGGTCGGAGAAGCTCATGGACGTCCGCCAGCTACGCAACTTCGTCAAGATCGTCGAACTCGGCAGCTTCAGCAGGGCGGCGGAAGTGCTGCGCATCGCGCAGCCCGCCCTGGGGATGCAGATACGCAAGCTTGAGGACGAGCTGCACACTCAGTTGCTGTCACGCCACAGCCGCGGCGTGGAGGCGACGCCAGCCGGCCATCTGCTCAAGAAGCGGGCCCTTGCGATCATCGAGCAGATGCAGGACGCGAAGCAGGCGGTGCGGGACTTCGAGGGGCCGCCGAGCGGCACCGTCAAGGTCGGTATCACCCCGAGCACGCACGCGTCCATCCCCGTCCGGCTGATGCAACGCTGCGACGCCGAGCTGCGGACCATACGCATCGAGGTGCAGGAGGCGATGACCGCGACCCTGCTTGATTGGGTCCGCGACGAGCGCGTCGACCTCGGCCTGCTCTACATCTCCAGTGATGTCCCCGAGCACGTCGTCAGCGAAACCTTGCTGCACGAGAACGCCGTCTTCCTGCACGGCACGGCGCTGCCCGCGACGAACCCGACGATCACGCTGGCCGAAGTCTGTCAGCACACGCTCGTCATGCCGGCGCACCCGCACCACCTCCGCCAGCACGTGCAGGCGCTGGCGGGGCAAGCGGGCCTGGACCTGTCCGTGCGATACGAGATCGGCGCCATCGGCACGATACTGGAGATGGTCGAGCAGAGCATCGCCTGCACCGTGCTGCCATTCGGGGCGGTCGAGCGTCATGTTGCGGAGGGCCGCGTCGTCGCCCGTGCCATCATCGAGCCGGAGGTGCTACTGACCCTGGCCCTGGTCCGCTCGCCCCGGCGGCCGCTCTCGAAGGCACAAGTCTTGCTGCGTGGGCTGGTGGCCGACATCGTCACGCAGGAGCAAAGCCGCTACCAGCGGGTCAAAAGCCTGGGCTGAGGCAAGCCTGGCTAAGCTGCGGCGGTGCCGGCAGCCATGCACCGAGCGCTGGAGCGTCGGGTCCTTGCTTAGCTGTTCTGGACGTGGTCTGCCTCCTAACGCGAAAAGGTCTTGGTTGCCGGTCGCTCCGCCGCCCTAGACTGCACCCGGGCACCACGCATGATCGGCAGCCCCAATGGTCGGGACGAGGGTGGATGGCGAAGTTCGTCGGCGGGTTCGGGGTGCCGCATATCCCCATGTTCGCGGACATGGTGCTGCGCGAGGGGCTGTCGTCGCAGACGGGGGCGCTGTTCGGCCGGGTCCGCGAAGCCCTGGACCGCGCGCGCCCTGACGTGCTGGTCATGTTCGACACCGACCACCTCAACACCTTCTTCTTCGACTGCCTGCCGACGCTCGCGATCGGCGTTGCGGAGTCCTTCCGCGGGCCGAACGACGAGCCTCCGGCGCTCGACGTGCAATCCGTGCGGTCCGATCCGGAGCTGGCACGCCACCTGCGCCGGCTGTGCGTCGCCGACGGCTACGACCTCGCCTCCACCGAGTCGTTCGACGTCGATCATTCCGTCATGATCCCGCTGCACTTTCTGACGCCTCGGTTCGACGTGCCCGTCGTGCCGATCTTTATCAACGGCCACGTGCCGCCCCTGCCCTCCGCGCGGCGCGCCGTCGCGTTCGGGCGCGCGGTGCGGGAGGCGATCGACCTGTTCCCGGGCGACCGGCGGGTGGCGGTCGTGGGCAGCGGCAGCTTCTCGCTGGAGGTGTTCGGCCCCAAGGTCGCGCCGGGCCGCAGCAACGGCGTTCCCGACCCCGGATGGGCGGACTACGTCAACGGTTGCTTCCGGGACGGCGCGGTCTCCCGCCTCGTCCCCGAGGCGACCGAGCAGCGCATGTTGCAGGCCGGCAACGTGGCGGGCGAGCTGCTGAACTGGCTGGCGATGAGCGGCGCGACCGGCGAACGGCCCGCCGACTGGATCGCGGCGCAACCGCAGTTCGGCCACTCCTATGCCGTTTGGGAGGAGGCCGGGCGGTGAGCACGTTTGCGGTCAACCACCTGTGCCGCCAGACGCTGCGGGATGCAGGCTTTCGCGAAGCCATGCGATCCGACCCGCGTGCGGCGGTCGCCGGGCTCGACCTGACGCCCGCCGAGCGTGAGGCGCTGGTGCACGGCGAGGTCGGCGAGCTGTTCCGGCTGGGGGCCAACGCGTTCCTGCTCGGCTACCTCGTGCGGTTCGGCCTGCTCGGCCTGACGCTGGAGACCTATCGCACCAGGCTGCGCGCAGCCGCCAACCTCGGCGACGAGGGCGCCGGGGCGGCCACCTCCGGCGGCTCGTAGAGGAACTCGGGGCCGAGGTCGGCGAAGCCGGCGCAGCCGATGAGTGCCAGCGTCCGGTCGATCTCATCCCGCAGGATGGCGATGGCCTGCCTGGCTCCCGCCTCGCCGTGCGCGGCGACGGCGTAAAGGAAGGCCCGCCCCGCGAAGACGAAGTCCGCACCCAGGCAGCGCGCCAGCACGATGTCGCTGCCCCGCCGTATGCCGCTGTCGATCATGACCGCCACGCCGGCCGGCACGGCGCGGCGTACCGCGGGGAGCATCTCCAGCGGCGCCGGCACGCGGTCCAGCGCCTTGCCGCCATGGTTGGATATGATGACCCCATCGACGCCCAGGCTGGCGGCGCGCGCGGCGTCCCCGGGGTGCATGACGCCCTTGACGACCAGCTTGCCGGACCAGGTGCGGCGGAACTGCTCGACATCGCGCCAGGTCTGGATCGTCGGGCTTTGCGACCTGAAGAACTGGGCGACCTCGCCGGCGTCCGCGCCCGGCCGGGCGTGCGGGCGCCAGATCTCCATCATCGGCAGCCCGCCGTCCCGCAGGTAGCGCGCGACCCAGGCGGGGTGGGCCAGGGCGTCGAGCAGCATCGCTGGGGACAGGCGGAGCGGCAGGGAGAAGCCGTTGCGGGCGTCGCGCTCCCGCTTCGGCAGCACGGGGTTGTCGATCGTGAGCACCAGCCCGGCGATACCGGCCGCCTCCGCCTGCCGCACCATGGCGTCCGCGATCGCCTTGTCGCGGGCCGGGTAGAGCTGGAACCAAGTGGTGGACGGAGAGACCGCCGCGACCTCCTCCATCGACGCCATGCAGGCGCCGGACAGGATGAACGGGATGCCGGCGGCAACCGCGGCCCGTGCCAGGAACAGCTCCGCACCGCGGCGGAACACGCCGGCGATGCCGGTCGGCGCGGCGCCGAAGGGGCTGCTGTGGTCGATCCCGAAAAGCGGCATCGCCTGGCTGCGCACCGTCACGTCCACGCAGGCGCGCGGGACGAATCGGTGGCCGCGGAACCCGTCGCGGTTGGTGGCAAGGCACAGCTCGTCCTCGACGCCGCTCTCGATGGTCTCGAACAGCACGCGGGGCAGGCGCCGGCGCGCGAGCCGCTCGAAGTCGCCGATGCTGAGCGGCTCGGGCCGCCTGAACCTCAGCACGCCGGCGCGCGCCCCGTCACCGCAACGGTCGCCACAGCGTGCGGTCCGGCTTGGTCGCGTAGAAGCCGGCGGTCCGCTCCCGGAACACCATGTAGTCCGGACGGGACTGGTGTGCCTGCCAGGCGTCGCGGTCCGCCCACCGCGCGCAGATGAAGAAGTCGCCCGAGTCCTGCTCGCTCCGGTTCAGATCGAACCGCAGCATGCCGCCCGCCGTCGCCACGTCGTCCTTCATCTCGGCCAGCATCGGCTCGACAGACTCCGGCTCCATGCGGAACTTGACCAGCGTCGTATGGCCCGGCGCGGCCTCGCGGTTGACGAACCCGGCCACCTGCGTCCAGACGGACCGCTCCCGCCCGGCGAGCATCGGGGCGATGGCGGCCCGCAACTCGGTCATCTCTGGGGTGTCATGGTGGGCCTGCCAGTCGGCCTGGCTCGCGAATTCCTCATACAGCAGGTACTCCCCTTCGGCGCCGGCGTCGGAGTGGAACTCGAATTGCCGCACGCCGCCTCCGGCACGGACCCTCTCGGAAGCCCGCCGCATCGCCTGGCCGAACTCCGCAGCGTGGTCCCCATGGGGCCGGAACCAGGCAAGGATGACAAAGCCGCCTTCAGCCATCGCGCTAGCCTCTCATGATGGTCAGGTGACGAACCCAGGCGCCCGCAGCCAGCCGGCGCCGCACCGTGAACCCCCGCCTCAATGCCGAGACTCTAGTTCGGAGGGCATGTAGCGGCGCTCGTCGTAAGGCGCGCCGATGAGCGGTTGCAGCGTGGCGCGGAAGGCCACGGTGTGCGAAGCCTGGACGTGGTTGTTGAACGACTGCAGCGAATCGTAGATCTCGATCAACTGGAAATGGTTGGTCGTCGGCGCCCAGGTGATCAGCGTGAATGACAGCACACCTGGATCGGCCTTGCTCTGTTGCGCGAATTGCTCGAGGGCCGGCAGCCCCTGGGCGAGGTAGGGCGGTATGAAGTCTATGTGGGCGATGACGGTGACGGGTCCGTCCTGCTCGGCGAAGGCAGGGCCGGCGAACATGGCGGACGCAAGCAGGGCGGCGAAAAGGGTCCTCATCGTCTGGTCCTCCTGGATTCAAGGATTGCCCTGCTACGGCGTGACGAGGTTTCCGTCCCGCTCGTCCAACGGAGCGATCAGCAGCGGCTGCAGGCTCGCAAGCGAATGCTGCGTGTTGCTGGCGCCGGTGAAGGCGGCGTAGGCCGTGGCGCTGCTCCAAACCTCCGTGATGTTGAAGAAGTTCGGCCGGCCGATCTCGAAGTTGACGGTGAAGTATTGGGCGCCGAACGTGGTCCTGGCGAGCCTGGCCAGTTGGTTCAGCACAAACTCCCCATTGAGCCGGGCACTGAAGGTGGGCGCGAGTTCGCCGTATATGACGACGTATTGCTGTTGGGCCGCGGCCTGAGCTTGCGCGCTGCCGGTGCCGCCTGCCGTGCCGGCCAACGCCGCAAGCGCGGCGACGAAGCAATTTCGCGTTTTGCTGGTCATGGTGGCGGGTCCCTCCTGCTTTTGAAATTTCGTATGCGTCAGCCCAACTGCACCGGCGCGCTCGCCAATGCCTTCGGCCGGCGCGCCCGGCACCAAGGCCGCGCCAGAGTGCCGCGCCGGGCGCATGACGATGGCCAGGACGCCGGCCGCCGCCATGCCGAACGCGAGCACGAGCAGGGCGTAGGTGAACGAGCCGGTTTCCTGCCGGATCCAGCCGATGGTGAACGGCGCGATGAAGCCGCCGACGTTGCCCATGCTGTTGATCAGCGCGATCCCAGCCGCCGCGGCGACCCCGGTCAGGAACGTGCCGGGCAGCACCCAGAACACGGCGTAGCCCGCGATGATCCCCATCGTGGCGACCGACAGGCAGACGATGCCAAGCAGCGGCGAGGACGTGTAGGCGCTGGCGGCGAAACCGGCGGCCCCGATCAGGAGCGGTATGGCCAGGCTCACGTAGCGCTCGTCGCGCCGGTCCGAGCGCCGGCCCCACAGCACCGCCGCCACGGCGGCGCAGGCCCAGGGCACCGCCGTCAGGCTGGCCGCCTCCAGGTTGCTCAGCGAGCCCAGCGACTTGATGATCGTCGGCAGCCAGTTGTTGATCCCCGACAGCCCCATGTTCATGCCGATGTACAGCAGGCCGAGCACCAGGACGCGCCAGTTGAGCAGGGCCTTGCCGATCGAGTGGCCGCGCTGCGCGGCGCCCCTGATGACCTCGCCCTCTGCCGCGAGCCTGGCGACGAGCCAGCCGCGCTCGTCCTCGCTCAGCCACCGTGCTCTGGACGGCGTCGGCGTCAGATAGAAGAAGGTTGCCATGCCCATGATGACCGCCGGCAGCCCCTCGGCGATGAACAGCCACTGCCACCCGTGCAGGCCCCACGCCCCGTCCAGTTGCAGCAGTAGGCCCGACAGCGGCCCGCCGAGGATGCCGGCGAACGGCGTGGCGAGGATCCACAGGCCCGTCAGCCGCGCCCGCTGGCGCAACGGCACCCAGAGCAGGATGTAAAGGGTGATGCCGGGGATGAACCCGGCCTCGGCGAGGCCGAGCAGCAGCCGCAGCACATACAGGCTCGTCGCCCCGGTCACGAAGGCCATGCCCATGGAGACGAAGCCCCAGGTCACCATGATGCGGCAGAGCCAGACGTTGGCGCCGACCTTGTGCAGCAGGATGTTGCTCGGAATCTCGAACAGGACATAGCCGATGAAGAACATGCCTGCGGCCAGGCCGAACACCGCGGGGTCGATGCCAAGGTCGCGGTTCATGGTCAGCGCCGCATAGCCGATGTTCACGCGATCAAGGAAGTTGATCATGGTCAGGATGATCATGAAAGGGAACAGGCGGAAGACGATCTTCCTGACCACAGCCTTTTCGACGCTATCCGGCGCAGCTTCGTCATGCGTCATGCTTCCCCCAGTCTTATTTCATTCTGGTTGGACCCAGTTCTTGTTGCTTCGCGGGTTGAGACGCGTTGCAACTGGTCCAGATTGAGGACGACAGGCAGGCGCGTCAAAAACCTTATTCAGCTAGCAGGCAGCACGAATCCGTATAGGGTCGGCGTGGGACTTCCTACCGATGGTCGAGGGCTGACAGACAGCCGTGGCCTTGTGGGATTACGTTTGTGCCCCTGTGTTAGCGGCGGTGAGAATCCGCGCATAAACGGCGCGTGGTGCGCCGGGACTGGC
>CAXTOB010000039.1:0-24262 GCA_964245505.1 uncultured Acetobacteraceae bacterium
ATCGTGACGCAGCTCGAAGCTCGCACGCGGGCTTCGCAACCGAGGTCGCAGCGATGCAGACGGCCTACCGCGACGCCATCGGGCGCCTTGCGGCCCTGCAGCGCGGACGCTCTGTCGCCCAGGCGGCGGAGGCGGTCCGGCGCCTGCGGGCCGGCGCTCGGCATGGCAACCTGGGCGCTGCAAGCTCCCTTGCCGATGGGGAGGCGACCCTTGCCCGGCTGCGGACCCGTCAATGCCGGGAGATGGCGATGGAAACCGCGCTCGGCACCATTGGAAGTGTCCCCGCAGAGGTCACGGCGAGCTCGGTTGCGGCGCGGCTCGGCGCGCATGGATTTGGTGCGCAGGCCACGTCCTCGCTCGAAGACGTCATGAACCGGCTCGTTGGGAAGGCACGCGGCGCCGGTCCGGCGGCTGCAGCCTGAACCCACGTTATCCCACCTTTCATCCAAGGAACGCACCATGACCTCGCAACCTACTGCCCAGCATTCTTCGGCCTGGGTCAGCTTCACCTATGCCTCGTTCATCGGCGCTGCCGTCATGGTGGCCGCCGGGGTGTTCTTCATGCCGATCGACATCTGGCTCAAAGGCTACCTGGCGATGGGCATCGTCATGTTGGTCCAGTCCTGCGTGACGCTGACCAAGACGGCACGTGACCGCCACGAGACCCGCCGCATGGTGAACCGCATCGAGGACGCGAAGGCCGAGCGTCTGCTGATGGACATGGGCAAGGAGTAGAGCAGATTGCAGTTGGGTCCGGAGGCGCAGCCATCAGACCCGATTGCGTCCTCTGCTCGCGAGCGAAAGGCTACTGTTCTGAACCTTGGGTTCGCTGCATTTCAAGTTCCTTCCTGGCAGCGGCAGGATCAGCAGCACCAAGTCGTCGTGTTTTGTCGCCCGTGCAGCGAACTTCTGAACCGGTCTAGCCTGCACGGCTCTGCGTCCAGGCGAGGCGGGCGCGATGGCAGGCGCTGTAGGGTGATGTCGCGCCTTCGAAGACGCCGGCTGGTCCCCTGCCTCCGGGTCCGTCTCGCGCTGGACCGGGCATACGACGCCGGTAATGACGCATTTTGGGGATTCACAAAGTGTTCCGGCGGACTGATGGTAGGGCGCGTCAATGCCTGGAGCATTCTTGCGTGTCACGCCCGCTGCGAACCCATCAGGCCCGGGTGGCCGCCATCGTCCAGGCCGTCGCGGCCGGAGAAGCAGAAGGCATGTCCGACATCCTGGCCGCTGTCACCCCCGGCGGCGGCAAGAGCCTGCTGCCAGTCATCGCCGCTGCGGCGCTGATCCGTGCCGGGGTGGTGGACCGGGTATGCTGGGTGGTGCCGCGCGACAGCCTGCGCCTGCAAGCGGAGGAAGCCTTTGCCGACCCGGCCTGGCGCATTGGCCTGGATCATGCCTTGTCGGTGCGCGCCGCCGGTAACGAGCCGGACCCGTGCCGCGGCTTGGCGGGCTACGTCACGACGTATCAGGGCGTCGCCGCCGCCCCGGACCTGCACCTCGCCGAGTTCTCCCGCCACCGCTATTTGCTGGTCGTGGACGAGGTGCATCACTTGCCTGCCCTGTCCGAATCGGCGCCCGACCCGCTGGCCGAACCAGGGGCCGCCGAGGCGTCGGGCTGGAGCCTCGCGCTGCAACCGCTGCTGGAGACCGCCCGCCTGCGCCTACTGCTGTCCGGCACACTGGAGCGGGCGGACGGGCGCGGCATCCTGTGGCTGCCTTACCGGCCTGGCCCACGCTCGGCGACGCGGGAGGTGGATCTGCAGGCGCCGGGTTGGGCCGTCGTCGGCTACAGCCGCGCCCAGGCCTTGGCGGAACGGGCGGTGCTGCCGGTCATGTTCGGGGCGCTGGATGGCGAGGCGAGCTGGCTCGATTACGACATCAAGCAGCCCGATGGTTCACCTACCCAGGTCGGACCGCACCGGCTGTTCAATCACTGGCCGACCGAGCAGACCCGGCCCGCGCTGTTCACCGCCCTGCGGACCGGTTTCGCTGGAGAGTTGCTGCGAGAGGCGTTCGTCGCGACACGCGACCTGCGGGCACGCCGGCGGCGGGAATTGGGGGGCGGGGCGCGCGGATTGGGCAAGCTGCTGGTGGTCGCACCGGATCAGGCGGCGGCCCGGCACTACCAGGAGGTCGTCCGCGCCTGGGTGCCACGGGCGCAGCAGGACACGGTGCGCCTCGCCACCAGCGACGAGCGGGATGCGCGGGAAACGCTTGCCAGCTACCGCCTGCGGGCGGAGCCGACGGTGCTGGTGACGGTGGCGATGGCCTATGAGGGGCTGGATGCGCCGGAGGTCGCGGTGGTGGCCGCGCTGACCCACATACGCAGCCGCCCCTGGCTGGAGCAGATGGTTGCCCGCGCCACGCGGATTGATCCGAATGCAGGGCCGTACGACTCGCAGCGCGCCCTGGTGTTCCATCCCGACGATCCGCTGTTCGCCCGGTTCCGCCGCCGGGTTGAGACGGAGCAGGGAACCCTGGCCAAGCGGCCGGCGCCGCGCAAGCAGGGGTACCTGCCGTTATGGCTGCAGGACCTGCGGGCCGAGAAGGACGAGGACCGCGGCATTGTGCCGCTGGAGAGCAATGCGCTGGCAATGCGCTACGACCTGTTGAAGCCAGGCCCCGAGCTGACCTTACATCCTGCCGAGCCTGATCCTCAGGGCGTGCTGCTGGAGCCGCCTAGCATCGCCGAGCGTCGCCTGCGTGCCCGTGTGGGCGAAATGGTGGCGGCACAGGTCGTGGAGGACGAGGGTGCACTGCTGACGACACGCGGGCAGGGCGGTTACCACCGCTATAACGCCGTGCTTAAGCGCGTGTTGGGCAAGAGCCGTGCTGCGATGACGCTGCCTGAGCTGGAGGCGGCGATTGGATGGCTGGAGCGCAATCGGCTGCAAGATAGCCTGCATTTGCTGGAGGGAGATGCCCGCTACACCTGGACTGCGCGGCAGCGTGGAGAGTGGCGGCCCCCGACCGGTAAGACCCGGCAGCTCCACACACGGGTTCGTGACATAAGTTAACCTAATCCATACTTGTAGAATCGAGGGGGTTCCGCCAGATTGTGCATCGCAACATGCTGGCCTTGCCGCATGTCTGCAGGACGTTTCCTCCCTAAACTTGGCGGTGCCTTCGGGCACCGCCTCTTTTTTTGCCTGGAACGTGGAGCGGTTTTGTTTGTGTTCGAGCCGCCACGGCAGCGCCGGCGTAGCTAAAGCTGCTCGGGTCGAACCAAGTTGGTGGAAGAACTAATTGCGGGATGGCCAGGTAAAGCGGCTACCGTCTACCTGCTTCTAGAGTATGTCCAGCTATATCGGAGATACCAAATACGCTCCGGTCTTAGGTTCTCACCGGTGTTTGCTTGCCCTGAATGGAATCGTTTGGGCCGGACAAGATTTAGAGTAGGTTGTAGTTGGGTGCGGAGGCGTAGTGACCCGATGCGGGTCTAAGTCTCTGCCCGCAGAAAAACGCTAGACCGGTGTGCGTCCAGCCTAGACGCACACCGGTCTAGCGTTTCCCAGTTGGGAACAGGCGGCGGCTACTGCGCCCGGATGAACTCGCCAATGCGAGGTAGGATCTCGCTCCGCCATTTCCGTCCATTGAAGATGCCGTAGTGGCCCACCCCCGGCTGCAAGTATTGCATCCGTCGTTCCGCTGGGATGCCGCTGCACATCGTCTGCGCCGCGATGGTCTGGCCCGGCGCCGAGATGTCGTCCAGCTCTCCCTCGACCGTCATCAGGGCTGTGTGCTGGATGGCGGACGGCACCACCAGTTCGCCGCGCACCGTCATGCGACCGTCGGCCAGGTCATGCTTCTGGAAGAAGGTCTCGACCGTTTCAAGGTAGTAGCTGGCCGGCACGTCCATCACCGCCAGGTATTCGTCGTAGAAGCGCCGGTGCGACGCGGCGCTGCTCTCATCGCCCTTCACCAAGTGGTCGAACATGCGCCGGTGCGCCTCCATATGGCGGTCGGGGTTCATGGAGATGAACGCCGCCAATTGCAGGAAACCCGGATAAACCCGGCGGAACGCCCCGGGGTGCCACGGCGGCACGGTGGTCACGACATGCCGCTCGAACCAGGTGATCGGCTTTTCCTGCGCCAGCTTGGTGACGACGGTGGGGGCGCAGCGGGTATCGACCGGGCCGCCCATCAGCGTCATGCTGCGCGGCTGCGCCGGGTCGTTGCGGGTGGCCATTAGCGACACCGCGGCGACGACGGCCGGCGCCGGCTGGCATACCGCGACGACATGCGTATCGGGGCCGAGGTGCTGCAGGAAGCCAATCACGGTTTCCACGTAGCTGCCCAGGTCGAAGTCGCCGTGCAGCAACGGCACGATGCGGGCATCGCGCCAGTCGGTGACGTAAACCTCAAACCCGGCGTCCGTCATGTCCTGCACGGTGCCGCGCAGCAGCGTCGCGTGATGCCCGCTCATGGGCGCCACCAATAGCACGCGCGGGCCGGTGGCGCCTGGGGCCTGGAAGCGCATCAGCCGCACAAAGGGCAGGTCCAGCTCGACCGTTTCGTGCAGCGGCTCGTCCGAGCTGCGCGTCAGCTTAATGTTCCACGCGGGTTTGCCGCGCGGGCGCAGCACGTCGTTGGCGACATCCGCCCAGGCGACCATGGAACGGGTGCCGACGGTTAGGAAGTCAGGACCGGGGGCGGCCCGCATCACGGAACTGGCGGCTTGCGCCCAGGCGCGTATCGGGAAGATGGCAGCGGCGGCGGCATCATGGAGCAGGTACAGCATGGTGCCGATGTGTCACGTTTTTGAGGCGGCGGATAGGGCGGCGCTACTCACGTTGCCGGGGGTCGGGCGCCAGCAGGGGCAGGTCTTCCTGCGGCGCGGCGACGGCACGGCGTTTTGGCGGAGCTGCGGCGGCGCGTAGGCGCAGCAGTTCGTCCAGCATGCGGTCCATGGTTTGCCAGATCGGCTCGTCGCCGACGCGCTCCTTCATGATGAGCTTATGCGCCGCGAGGGTGACGTTCAGCGTGCCGCGCGTGGTTTCCGGGCGGGGGGAGCGCATCTGCAGCAGCGCCTTCTCCACCTCCTCGTACGGCAGGGATAGGGCCTCGGCAATGGCTTCCGGCTCCGCGCCGCCGCGGCGCAGGCGGCGGGCCTGGGTCTGCTGTGCCGGTGTCAGCCCGATGTGGGGGCGCAGTAGTACGGTCCGGTGCGACATTTCCCCGGACCCGCTGCCCGGCGCCTTGCCCTTGAACGCTGCCATGCTTGCCCCTCCTTCGCGGGGAAGGTAGCAGTTTGGGTTGCCGGAGTCCCAAGCCGTTCTACCCGGCTCGGCAGCTTGTTCGGCCGTCCGTCCGTGGCGGGCTTGCGGCGTCGCTCGCGAGGAAGACCGGCGCCCTAACCTCATCCCACGCCGTCGCGATCCGCCCCATCGTGTAGGCGCCGCCCCGCCGCCGCACCTCGTCCCGGGAGCTATGCCAAGACCGCCAGGGTATGCCGGGCGATCACCGCCTCCTCATCGGTCGGGATCACCCAAGCCTCGACCCGGCTGCCAGGCGCGCTGATCCGGGCCGTCCCGCCACCAGCGTTTGCGGCATCGTCCAGCACCAAGCCCAGCCATGACAACCCGGCGCACACCTTCGCGCGAACCGCCGGGTCATGCTCGCCGATGCCCGCCGTGAACACGATGCCATCCAAGCCGCCCACGCCGGCGATCAGACCGCCAGCGCACCGCACGATCCCATGCACGAAAAGGTCAACCGCCTCACGCGCGCGCGGGTCGCCGCTGGCCGCCAGGTCCCGCATGTCGCCGCTCACCCCGGATACGCCCAGCAGGCCGGACTGGTGATAAAGCACATCCTCGATCTCGTCCGCCGACATGCCGTGGGACTGCATCAGGTAAAGCACCGCGCCGGGGTCCAGGCTGCCGCAGCGGGTCGCCATCACCAGGCCGTCCAGCGCGGTGAAGCCCATTGTCGTGTCCATGCTCCGCCCATCCCGCATCGCGCACAGGCTGGCGCCATTGCCGAGATGCGCCACCAGCACGCGCCCGGCGGCCAGGCCCGGCGCCAACTCCCGCAGGCGTCCCGCGATGAACTCATACGACAGGCCATGAAACCCATAGCGGCGCATCCCGGCGTCGCGCATCGCCCGCGGCAGGGCCAGCCAGGTCGCCACCTCCGGCATGGTGCTGTGAAACCCGGTGTCGAAGCACGCGGCCTGCGGCAGGTCCGGCCGCGCCTTCGCCACCGCACGTATGGCGGCGATGTTGTGCGGCTGGTGCAGGGGCGCCAACGGAACCAGGGCCTCCAGCGCCGCGATCACCTCAGCCGTCACCCGGACCGGTGCCACGAACTTCGTGCCGCCATGCACGATCCGGTGCCCGGCCGCCCCGATGGGGGTTCCGTCCAGGTGGCCGCCGATCCAGTCCAGCAGGCCCGGCAAGAAGTCCTCGTGCGTCGTGCCGTGCAGGGTCGGCGCGTCCAAATGCCGCTCGCCCTTCTTCGCCTCCGCCTCCGGATGCGTGCCGATCCCCGACACCTGCCCGCGCAGCACCTCCCGCGTCCCATCGAACACCGAAAACTTCAGGCTGCTCGACCCGGCGTTGAGCGTCAGGACGGCGCCCGGCAACTACGCCCCTCCTGGCCAGCGCCAGTCGCGTATCTCCGGCAGGTCCTCCCCATGCTCGCGCACGTAAACCGTGTGCTCCTGCAGCCGGTCGCGCAGGTGCTGGGACAGGTGGGCCGCCGGGTCACGCAGGCGCTCGACGCGCTCGATGGCGGCCAGCGCCAGGTGGAATCGGTCAAGCCGGTTCAGCACCGTCATGTCGAAGGGCGTCGTGGTGGTGCCCTCCTCGATGAAGCCGTGCACATGGAACCGCTCCGCCCGGCTGCGCCCGTGCAGCAGGCGGTGCACCAGCCAGGGGTAGCCGTGGAAGGCGAAGATCACCGGGCGGTCCGTGGTGAACATGCTGTCGAACGTCTGCTGCGGCAGGCCGTGCGGATGCTCGGTGGGCGGCTGCAGCGCCATCAGGTCCACGACGTTCACCACGCGCACGGTCATGTCCGGCAGGTGGTGGCGCAGCAGGTCCACCGCGGCCAGCGCCTCCATCGTCGGCACATCGCCGGCGCACGCCATCACCACGTCCGGAATGCCGCCGACGTCGTTGCTGGCCCAGGACCAGATGCCGGCGCCCTGCGCGCAGTGGCGCACCGCCTCGTCCATCGTCAGCCACTGCGGCGACGGCTGCTTGCCGGCCACGATCACGTTGACGTAGTTGCGCGAACGTAGGCAGTGGTCCGCCACGCTCAGCAGCGTGTTGGCATCCGGCGGCAGATAGATGCGGACGACCGACGCCTTCTTGTTGGCGACATGGCCGATGAAGCCGGGGTCCTGGTGGCTGAACCCGTTGTGGTCCTGCCGCCAGACATGGCTGGTCAGCAGGATGTTCAGGCTGGCGACCGGGCGCCGCCAGGGAATGCGGTTGCAGGCCTCCAGCCACTTGGCGTGCTGGTTGAACATGGAGTCCACGATGGCGATGAACGCCTCGTAGCAGCTGAAGAACCCGTGCCGCCCCGTCAGCAGGTAGCCCTCCAGCCAGCCTTCGCACATGTGCTCGCTTAAGACCTCCATGCCCCGGCCCTCTGGACCCACGTGGTCATCGGTCGGCAGCAGCTCGGCCATGCTCTCGCGGTCGGTGACCTGGAACAGCGCCTCCAGCCGGTTGCTGGCGGTCTCGTCCGGACCCATCACGCGGAACCGGTCCATGTTGACGGCCATCACGTCGCGCAGCCAGCCGCCTAGCACACGCGTCGCCTCGCCGTCAGTTGCGCCGGGGTAGGCGACGGCAACGGCGCGCTCGCGGAAGTCCGGCAGGGTCAGGTCCCGCAACAGCAGGCCGCCATTGGCGTGCGGGTTGCTGCCCATCCGGCGCTGGCCGGACGGCGCAAGGTCCGTGATGGAAGCGACCGGGGCGCCGTCCTCGTCGAACAGCTCCTCCGGACGGTAGCTCCGCATCCAGCTTTCTAATTGTGCCAGCCGCTCGGGATGGGTGGACAGCTTGTCCAGCGGCACCTGGTGGGCGCGCCAGGTGCCCTCGACCGGCAGGTTGTCCACGAACTTCGGGCCGGTCCAGCCCTTGGGGGTACGCAGGATCAGCATGGGCCAGCGGGGGCGCTCCATATTGGGGCGTTCCGGGTCGCCATCGCGGGCGGCGGCCTGGATGGCGGCGATCTCGTCGAGGCAGGCGTCCATCGCCGCTGCCATCGCCTGGTGCATGACGGCGGGATCATCGCCCGAGACGATGCGCGGGGCGTAGCCATAGCCGGTGAACAGCGCCAGCAACTCCTCCTCCGGGATGCGCGCCAGTATCGTGGGACCGGCGATCTTGTAGCCGTTCAGGTGCAGCACCGGCAGCACGGCGCCGTCCCGCGCCGGGTTCAGGAACTTGTTGCTGTGCCACGAGGTCGCCAGCGCGCCGGTTTCCGCCTCGCCGTCGCCCACCACGCATAGGGCCAGCAGGTCCGGCGTGTCGAACACCGCGCCATAGGCGTGCAGCAGGGAGAAGCCGAGCTCGCCGCCCTCGTTGATGCTGCCCGGCGTGTCGGGCGATGCATGGCTCGGGATGCCGCCGGGGAAGCTGAACTGCTTGAACAGCCGGTGCATCCCGGCGCCGTCGCGCGGGATGGCGGGGAAGTGTTCGGTGTAGGAGCCTTCAAGCCAGGTGTTGGCGACGATCCCCGGTCCGCCATGGCCCGGCCCCGTCACGAACAGCGCGTTCAGGTCCCGCTCGCGTATCGCCCGGTTCAGGTGGACATACAGGAAATTCAGCCCCGGCGTCGTTCCCCAATGCCCCAGCAGGCGCGGCTTGATGTGCTTGATCGTCAGCGGCTCCCGCAGCAGCGGGTTGGACATCAGGTAGATCTGGCCGACCGACAGGTAGTTTGCGGCGCGCCAGTAGGCATTCATGCCTGCCAGTTCGTCAGGCGTCAGGGCCGTGGTGCGCGGTGTCAAGGTGTCCGGCATGGAAAGGCCTCCTGTGAAGTGGCAACCCTAGCGAGGTCGGGGGGCGGACATCCACTCCCGTCTTGTTACATTCCTTAGCTGCCGCAGCCCGACAGCACGGTTTCGCGCCTTTTCCGGATCGGCGGCAGAGTATTGCAACGGTCACTACCGTCCGCTCGGCACCGAATTCGTGACGCGTTCCATAGAGATCAGCGTATATGTAAAGTGTACGCATTCGAACTATATTCCGCGCTGGCCGTTCAGGGATGGACGCGGGCCGGATGCACGAGGGATTAGTTTCCTTGCTCCCCCTCCTCCCATAAACCTCAGGCATCAAGGTGGAATGCGCTATGGCCGGCCCGAATGTATTTGACAGCCGACCATTGCCGGACATCGCGGCGGCAGCGTTCCAGGTCCTGCCCGCGCCCAGCCTCCTGCTCGCACCCGATGCGCCGCGGTTCACGATCTTGGATGCCAATGCGGCCTATTTGAACACGCTCGGCGTCAGGCGCGAGAACCTGCTTGGGCATGGCCTGTTCGAGGCATTCCCGGATGGTCCTGGCCGGGCCGGGGCAGGCGGCGAGCGGTGTCTTCGCGCATCCCTGGCCGCAGTCCTAAAGAGCCAGTCGCCGGATCGGCTGGAAGCACAGCTCTACCCAACTCGACGTGTGGACGGCGGGTTCATCGACCGCTGGTGGCACGTCGTCAACACGCCCATTCCCACGGGTGAGGGAACCGTCGCTGCCATCTTGAACACGGTCGAGGAAGTGACAGCCGCGGTGATGCAGGGGCGCCGGGCCAAGAACACCTTGCAGGGGGATGCCGGGCTTCAACTGGCAGCCGAGCTAAAGCCGCAGGTAACGTGGACCGCCGATGCGATAAGCTGTGCCATTGGGTTCAGCCCGCTCTGGACGGAGTTCACGGGGAGCACGTGCAATGAGCTGGGGAACGCAGGCCGGACTCAAGTGCCGCGCCCGGACGATTCGCCACTCCCTACCGCGGCTTGGAGGCAGCCTGCGGGGACCAGCGGTCCCCATGGCGTGAAGCGTGGCATTCGCCTGCGCGACGGCCCTTATCATTCGATGCGCTCGCGCGGCATGCCATGGTGCGACCTGGAACACGGCGCGGTCCTACGTTGGAATGACACGACGGAAGACGTGAACGACCGCTGCCAGGCCGGAGGGTGCCGAGGCGCAAGCGATGCCCGCCTTGCCCGATTGCTGGATACGACGCCGGTGGGTGTGGTCGAGCTGGATGCGGGGGGTCGCGTGACCTACGCCAACGCGGCGGCAGAGCGGATGGTGGGCACCCCGCCGGGCGGCATGACTGGCCTGCGCCACGACTCCGAGTGGTTGCAGATCGCTGCGGCTGATGGTTCGCCAATCCCTCGCGACCGGCTGCCCTGCGCCTGGGCGCTGCGTGGCGAGCGGGTGATGGATTACGAGCACGCCTTCACGGCGCTGGACGGCCGCCGGGTCGTCGCGCTGGTGGATATCGTTCCTGTCCACGGGGAGAACGGAAGGATCACCGGCGCGCTGGCGGCGTTCCAGGACGTCACGGCGCGCCATGCCGCGGCGCGGGCCTTACGGGAAAGCGAGCTGCGGTTCCGCGGCTTCGTCGAGAACTCGGCGGATGTGCTGTGGATCGTGGATGCCGGCACCGGGCAGTTGGAGTATCTTAGCTCGGCCTATGAGGGGATCTGGGGCGAGCCGCGGGACCGGATCATGGCGGACGTGGCGCACTGGGCGGAGACGGTGCATCCCGACGACCGGACCGAGGGCGCGACCGTGCTGCGGCGGGTTCTGGCTGGCGAGGCTTTTACGATCGAATACCGGGTGTTGCGGCGGGATGGCGGCGTGCGCTGGATACGCGACACCAGCTTTCCCATACCCGCGGCGGATGGCCGTATCCGCTGGGCTGGAGGCATCGCCCAGGACATCACCTCGCAAAAGGAGGCGCAGGCCGCGCTGGAGCGCGCCAACGAAACCCTGGAAGCGCGAGTGTCCGAGCGCACCGCCGCGTTGTGCCAGGCGCTGGACGCCCTGCAGGCCGAGGTCCGGGAGCGGGAGCGGGCCGAGGCGGCCCTGCGGCAGTCGCAGAAGATGGAGGCGGTCGGCCAGCTTACCGGCGGGATCGCGCACGACTTCAACAATATGCTGCAAGCGATTTCCGGCGGCTTGGAGATGATGCGTCGCCGTATCGAGCAGGGGCGCGCGAGCGAGGCGGTTCCGCTGCTCGATGCAGCGGGCCAGACCGTGGACCGCGCGGCGGCGTTGACCAACCGCCTGCTGGCCTTCGCCCGGCGGCAGGCCCTGCAGCCGGAGCCGGTGGAGCCCGACACCTTGATAACCGGCATGGCGGACCTGATCCGGCGCACGGTCGGCCCGTCCATCACTGTAGAGATACTGCCCAGGGACGGCGTCTGGTCCGTGCTATGCGATCCCAACCAGCTTGAGAACGTGTTGCTCAACCTCGCCATCAATGCCCGGGACGCCATGGCGCAACCATCGCCCCGAGGAAGCGCTCGCGAAGCCGGTGCAAGGCAGGGTGGCGATACCCTGACCATCGCTACCGCGGACGTGCATCTGTCCGCATTGGACATGGTCAGCCATGACGGGGCGCATCCTGGCGAGTATGTGGAAATCCGGGTGACTGACAACGGTGCAGGGATGGACGAGGCCACCCGGCTGCGCGCGTTCGAGCCCTTCTTCACCACCAAGCCGATTGGGCAGGGAACCGGGCTGGGACTATCCCAGCTTTATGGCTTCGTGCGGCAGTCTGGCGGCGTGGTGCGGCTGGACAGCGCGCCGGGGCAGGGAACGACGATGTGCCTCTACTTGCCCCGGCACGCTTCGGTGCAGCCGGGTCAAAAGGGCGTCGTAAGGGTCACGCAGGCAGACGGGACAGAGGCGGGGCAGACGGTGCTGCTGGTGGAAGATGAGCCGGAAGTGCGCGCCTTCGTTGCGGAGCACTTGCGCGAGCTTGGCTACAGCGTGCTTGAGGCCGAGGACGGCGCCATGGCATTGCGCCTGCTGCATACCGCCCCGCGGCTGGATTTTCTGGTGACCGATGTGGGGCTGCCGGGCGGACTGAACGGGCGGCAGGTCGCCGACGCCGTACGCGAGGTGTTGCCGGCCCTGCCGGTGCTGTTCACCACGGGTTACGCTGGGGAGGCTCTTTCGCAGTGCCTGGCGCCGGGGATGGAGGTGATCGGCAAGCCGTTCACCCTCGACGCATTAGCTGCCAGAGTGCGCGGCATGGCTGAGGGCCGGTCGTCGTCGGCATAGGCGTAAGTTCGCCGCAACGGCTTGCGGCGACCCGGTGATCCCGCCAATCTGCCGGCATGGACACTGCCGACATGCGTGCGACCGCCGCCGAACCCGACACCGACCGTTTCCTGGCCGACCTCCATGCGCTGCGGCGCATCGGGGCATTCAAGACCGGGGTGCACCGCCCGACCTACTCGCCGCAGGACATGGAGTCCCGCCATTGGCTGATGCAGCACATGGTGGCGGCAGGGCTGAAGCCTGAGATGGACGGGATCGGCAACGTACTGGGCCGCCACCCCGGCCGTGGGCCGAAGCTGCTGTCCGGCAGCCATATCGAAAGCCAGAATGAGGCGGGTTGGCTGGATGGGGCACTGGGCGTTATGGGCGGGCTGGCGTTGGCTCGCGCCGGGCTGCCGGTGGATGTCATCGCCTTTGCGGACGAGGAAGGGCACTACGGCAGCTTCATCGGCTCGCGCTCGTTCACCGGACTGCTGGAGGAGGCGGAGATGGACCAGCTATCCAACCGCTACCATGACAAGCCGCTGCGGCAGGCGCTGGAGGAGGCGGAGCTGGCGGGACTGCCACGGATGCGTATGGAGCCCGGGCGCTACAAGGGTTTTGTCGAGATGCACATCGAGCAGGGCACCGTGCTCGAGGGCGCCGGCGAGCAGATCGGCGTCGTGACCGGCATTGTCGCGATCTGGCAGTATCGCATCACCATTACGGGCCAGCAGGACCATGCCGGTGGCACCACGATGGCGGAACGGCGGGATGCCGGTCTCGCGGCAGTGCGGCTGCTGGCGGCCGTCGATGCGGAGTTTCCGAGGCATTGCGGCGAGCGCACGGTTTGGACGACGGGCCGGATCGCGCTGTCGCCCGGCGCGGCGTCCATCATTCCGGGCCGGGCCGAGGTGCTGTTCCAGTTCCGTGATATCTCGCCGGCGGTGCTGGAGCGGCTGGACGGTGTCCTGCGCCGGCTGGTGCAGGACAGCAACCGCCGCGAGCGGTGCACTGCGGTGCTGGAGGTGATGAGCCAGTCCGCCCCGGCGCCGTGCGACCCGGCATGGCAGGACGCGCTGGCCGCCGCGGCCGAGAGCCTGGCGCCGGGCCGATGGCGCCGGATGCCGAGCGGCGCTGGGCACGACGCTCAGTATATGGCGCGGCAGATGCCGTCGGCGATGCTGTTCGTGCCCTCCATCGGCGGCATCAGCCACCATTGGGCCGAAGACACGGCGCCGGAGGACCTGGCGATGGGCGTGCGCGTGTTGGCCGAGGGTGCGCGGCGGTTCCTTGTAGGTTGAGATTTAGGTGCTGCTCCTCAAAGTCTGGCTGTGCCAATGAAAGCTCGGGTTCTTCTGCAATTCGCGTGCCGTCGTTTCGGATTCAGGCGGCATGTAAGACGTGCGCGCGCAGGAGTTGGAAGCCGGCGCGGCCAGACCTGGACCGTTTGATGGTTTTGATGCGGTTCACCAGTCCCTCGACATGGCTTGTGGTCCAGGACAGGTCGAGGGCGGCCTGCACAACATCCCAGTCGCGATCCCGGCTGGCAGCGAACTCAGAAAGCAGGGTGTCGCTCGCTGCGGCGAGCACGTCGGCCCGTGCCTCACCTTCCTTCTTCCGCAGCACGCAATGCACACGCTTTGCGACCGCAACGGCTCGGGCCGATTTGGTTTCGTCGGCGAGCAGGCGCACGACGAACTGACGACCGACATTAGCGAGCTTGTCCGTGTCGGCCATCAGCGGGCACCCGACACGCCGGCCGGAGGGCGGCGCGGCAGACAAATCCTGGCCCGCCTCAGATGCGGACTGTTCGCCATGGCGCCGCGTGGCCTAGGCAGGGACGGTGCCGGGACGCCTGGCAAAGCTGGTGGCGGCCTCGCCCGGCACATCGCCCAGCATGACACGCTGTGCCGTTCGCGCCCGCGACGACCTGGTCAGCCAACGCGAAACTAGCTCCGCCGCCTGCTCGAAGGCTTCTAGCCCGGCGCTGCCGCCGTCTTCGCCGCCATCGACAGCCCGATCCCACAATCGGCAGATCACCGCCACGCTGCCTGGGGAATGTTACTTTGGAGCACTCGTGGAGGCTTCAGCCGGTGTTGACATCTGGCGCCGCCTGTCCCGAGGCTACGAGCACTTGCCCGAGATATCCGAGGCTATGGTCACCCTCGCCACGCTCCACCTCCTGCTCACCGTGTCATCCATCTGAACCGCAAGCGGCTGACTGCACCCTCACTTCGCAAACCGCGTGTTAGACACATACATCTCATAACTCCTATGCCTGTGCCATCGGCGCCGTTCCGGGAGGTGCTGCGCCTGAAGCAGCTGACGTCACATGACGGGATCGCAGGCATAGGCGGCGATCTCTACAGCGTTCTCAACGGGCACGCCGCCGGTCGGTCGAGTGGCATACGCTAGCCAATGCGGTCCGCATCTTCGAGGTCGGCAACTGGATCGCCGTCGATCCGGTCCTTAAAGGTCGCCACTAGAACCGCGTCGCACCAGTCACCGCGACGCCAGCGCCAACACACGGCGCCGGGTGCGCAGTGGCCGCGTGTTCGTTGAGTAAGTCGGCAACCGCGTCACCTCGCGTTCCCAGCGGTCCTACGACGCCGTCAGCCGCCATCCGGGAAGTTCTTGCCATGATCCGCTCCGCCATCAGCCATGATCTTCATCAGGCATATAGCTCTCCATCCGTACGTTGAGAGCCGGATGCTCATACACGCTAACACTGGCTTAACTGTAATATTTTTAAGCAAATCTGGCAAAAATGATGTTGACACATCGTAAAAAGATAGAATACTGTTCGTAACAATATCATACATATCTTAGATTTTAGGTGATCTATGTCATCGAGTATCGTTGTTGACGGCAACCTCTCTGACTGGACAGCAGCGCAACGCATCGATAATCCGAGCAATATCGTGGCCGGGTATGCGTTATACGGGACGGTACAGAGCAACACCTATCTCATTGCAATCCAGGCGACCGCAGCCGCAGATCCCGTGATCGGACCTGGCACCACCATCTGGCTCAACACCGACCAGAACGCGGCGACGGGCTATAGTCCTTTCGACAGCATCGGCGCCGATTACAACGTTACTTTTAATGCCTTGGGCATCCCATATCTATACACCGGTGCAGCGGGACAGACCCTCGTCAGCGCCACACCGCTCACCTACAGTTTGTCGCCCGACGGCAAGAGCCTCGAAATCGCTATACCGAGAAGCCTGGTAACGCCAGTGAATGGACCTGCGCCAACCTCCATCAATATCCTGGCCGAGCTCAACAATTCAGCCGGCAACTCAGTGAATGCTATCTATCTTCCAGGCGACTACAACAGCCCGGAATATACGATTACCGATCCTGCGACCCTGGTGGCAGCAGCAAGCACTCATAAAGTCGCCATCGTTTACTCAGATACCAGTGCCGCCCGCTATTTCAGCCAAACTGCGTACTCCGACCTGATCATGGCAGCGCAAAACCAGGCGCGAATGGCTGGCGTGTCGTACGACCTTATCGACGAATCCAAGTTGACCAGCGTAAGCAACCTTATCGGTTATTCAGCAATAATCTTTCCGGCAATGCCGGACGTGAATACTGCGCAATTGCCGGCGATCATGTCAGCACTGACCAGCGCGGTCTATAATTATCACATCGGGATCATCACTGCCGGAGATTTTCTGACCAACGATCAAACAGGGGCACCGCTACCTGGCAATTCCTATGCCAATATGGAGGCTCTGCTGGGCCTCGCCAGGGCGTCCGGCGGAAACAGCGCGAGCGTCACAGTCACCGCCAATGACGTCAGCAATCCGATCCTGCATGGTTATACCGCCGGCCAGACCATCCAGTCCTACTCCAGTGAAGGGTATGCGGCCTACCAAGGTGTAGGGACTACGCCGGACGTACTTGTCAACCAGAACGTTTCCGGTGTCGGCACCCCTCCCGGTGTCGTTGAAACCACGACCGGCGGCACGAACGTGCAATTCGCCACTACGGATTTGCTCGGGGACAGCAACTTGCTGTCGAACGTCATCCAAACGGTCGTGCTCGGTTCGCAACCGGGCGTGACGCTCCATGAGTCCCGTCAAGCCGGCATCGTGGCCGTACGTATGGACATGGATCAGTCGCAATTTCCTGAGGACGTGTCGCCGGTCAGTGCCACCGGAGCGCCGTTGCCGGGCATCTACGATACGTTAGTACCGATCCTGCAGCAGTGGGAACAGAAATACGACTTTGTTGGATCCTATTACATCAACATCGGCGATACGCCGACCGCCGCCTCACCGGGAACAACGAATTGGGCAGTTAGCGCACCCTACTACAAAGCCCTGTTAGCGACCGGCGGCGAGATCGGCATCCACTCCTACACTCACCTCATCAGTCCTCCCACCGTCACGGTAGCGGCAACGACCACCGTCGATACGCCGCCAGGCTCGACACAGATAACCCTAGCCACCTTGCCATCGTTCGCCGGCGTCACGGTGGGAATGATCGTCACTGGCCTCAACATCGGCGCGAACACACCCGTCACCGGCGTTGCCGGAGAAGGCGGCGCCGTAGCGAATACCGTCGTCACGGCAGTGTCCGGCAACACCATCACCCTCAGTTATGTCCCGGGCGGCTACGGCGCCGCGAATAGCGGGGTTCTCGGTGATATACCGGCCGGCACCACCCTTACCTTCGGCGTCCCGGCAGAGAATACAAACTTCTTGCAGACTGCGACGGGGACAGTCCCCAGTGCGTCTGGCAACCCCTTTACCTATGATTACGAGTTCAACCAGTCCAAGCTGCTGGTGGAACAGCAACTTGGCATAACGATCTACGGCGCCGCTGTCCCAGGCGCCAATGAGACGTATGCGACCGACCAGAACATCCTTCCCTACTACTCATCCGTGGCCGCAACGGCGACAACAGCAGGATACACCGGCTATGTCACCGGCGGCTGGACCGGCGTCGGCTCAGGTTACCCGAGTGCGATCGGCTACATGAGCCCGACGGACACGGGGTCCGTCTATATCGCTCCAAACATGACGTTCGATTTTACGGAGATCCAGTACGAAGGTAAAACCGTCGCGCAAGCCGAGGCTGACTGGGCGGCGCAGTTTGCCGCCATTGGGGCCAATGCCGCCGGTACGCCCGTCGCCGTGTTGCCCATACACGATTACGGTGTCGCAGCCTGGAACACGACCAACAGTACGGCCACAGGGTCGCCCTACACCACGCAGATGTACTCGGACTTCATCGCGAACGCCTATGCCCAGAACTATGAGTTCCTGACGCTCGAGGAGCTTGCGGCCCGGACTGCCGCGCAGCAAAAGGCAAGCATCAACTACACGACCGTCGGCACCACGATCACCGCGACGGTTACGCCTGACCCGACAGCGCCCGATCTCGGCGGGATGGCGCTCAGCGTCGTCAACGGCGGCACGCAAGTGATCCAGAGCGTCAAGAATTGGTATGCCTACAATGCGCAGGAACTGTTCCTGCCCGCCAATGGCGGCACGTTCGCGATCAATCTCGGCACCACGCAGGACGATGTCACGCACATCGAAAACCTGCCGTCCCGGGCCGATCTGCTCAGCGTCACCGGCGATGGAACCAACCTGAACTTCGCCATGACCGGCGACGGCCAGGTCGTCGTGGACCTTAAGAACCCGGCGGCATCCATCGTGTCAATTCAGGGCGCGCCCACCGCGTCCCTAACGGGCAATGCGCTCGATCTGACCTTCGCCGACGTGCTTGCGGGTCCGACCTACCTGCCTCTGCTGCACACGGTTTCCGTCGAGGAAGGCGCCACGGAGTTCAGCACGGCCCTCAACGATATCATCATCGGCACCTCCGGCAACGACATCCTGACCTCGCCGGGCAGCGGCCACAATACGATCGTCGGCAACGGCGGCACCGATACGATCATCTACTCTGGTTCAAGGCTCCAATACGGCGTCGTTACCAACTCCGATGGCAGCACGACGGTAACTGACCTCCGTGCCGGATCGCCGGACGGAACAGATACCCTGATCGGTGTTGTAAACATCCTGTTCGCCGCTGGTATTTCCTCGATCGCCGCCTCCGGCACGGGAATCACCAACGGTGCCGGCGACATTGGAGTGGGCGGCACCATCTCGCTGACCGTCAATTTCAGCGAAGCAGTCACCGTTGCAGGGGGCACGCCAACTCTCACCCTCAATGACGGCGGCGTAGCGACATATAGCGGCGGATCCGGCACCGGTGCGTTGACCTTTACCTATGTCGTGGCGGCGGGGCAGAACACGCCCGACCTTGTTATATCCTCGTTCAACCTTCCGGCCGGCGTGACGGTCCGGACTGCAGCAGGCGCCAACGCCGATATCACCCCGGCGGCCAACTACAATCCAACCGGCATCCTGCAGATCGACACCATCCCGCCCACCGAGACCGCCGCCATCGTTGCCATGACAGACGACAGCGGTGTGGCCGGTGACTTCATCACCAACATCGGCTTAGCTGGACGTACGGTATCCGGCACCATCTCATCGGCATTGCTCGCTGGCGAGACCCTTCAGGCCAGTTTCGACGCCGGGGCAACCTGGACAGCCGCGACGGTGAACGGCACCAGCTGGAGCGTGGTCGATAGTTCCAGCCATGCCGCAAATTGGATTATTGAGGCCCGGGTGGTTGACCTGGCCGGAAATGCCGGTCCCACGGCCAGTCGTACCGTCACGTTCGATGCCACTCCTCCAACCACATCCCTGGCGATGGCGCCGGCGTCCGACAGCGGGCTGTCCAACACCGACGACATCACCAACGTGACCAAGCCGATTTTCACCGGCACGACGACGGGCGGCAGCACGGTGACCCTGTTCGACGGCACGAGCCAGATCGGCACCGCCGTTGCAAGCGCGACGGGACAGTGGAGCATCACCACTACCCTGGCATTGGCGAACGGCACGCACAGCATCACGGCCCGGGCGACAGATGTCGCCGGCAACGCCGGCATTCTATCGGCAGCCTTGCCAGTGATCATCGACACTGTGGCCCCGCTGGCGCCGTCAACGCCCCACCTGATCGCAGCTTCGGATACCGGGAAGTCCAGCACGGACGACATTACCAAGATCAATACGCCGACCTTCACCGGCACGGCCGAGGCTGGCAGCACCGTCACACTGTTCGACGGCACGACAGTCGTCGGCACCGGCGTAGCCACGGCCGGAACCTGGAGTATCACTGCCGCGAAGTTAGCGGATGGAACCCACAGCATCACCGACAACGCTACCGATGTGGCTGGAAACGTCAGCGCTGCGTCAGGTAAGCTGTCAGTCACCATCGATACCGTGGCCCCAAGCGCCCCGGTGCTCACTAACTTGGCTGGGAACACCTCGCTACTGGCGATCAGTGGCACTGGAGAGGCCGGCGCCACTGTAAGTATCCTCAATGGGACGACGACCCTCGGCACCGCCACCGTAAATTCAGGGGGAGTCTGGAAATGGGCGTTTTTGCCGGGCAATTCCAGCACAACGCGCACCCTTACTGCAGTGGCGACCGATATTGCTGGCAACACGAGCGGCTCCACCGGCACGATACAGATTGGGAGCAGCGGCGCTAGCACACTGACTAGCACCACAGGAAATGATTTGTTCTATGGCGGAGCCGGCGCCGACACATTCTCGTTTCTGGCAAACTTTGGGAAAGACTTCATTGCCGACTTTATGACTGCTGGAACAGCTCATGATACAATCAATTTCCATGGAATTTCGTCCCTGAACACCTTCGCAAACGTATTAATCCATACTGTGCAGGTCGGTTCGAGTTCGGTAATTAGTGATGGAAATGGTGACACGCTGACGCTTGCCAATGTTAGCCGGGCCGGGCTTTCTTCCGTCGATTTCAAGTTCGTGTAGAACCATAGTAGCAAAATTTAAGTCCAGTTTATCTCCAGAACTGGAGCTTGCCGGAATCGCGGGCGCATAAAGTGTCCGCGATTTGGTCGCAGAGAGTTGCCCGTTTTCGAAGCCTTGGTACGCTGGTCCGGTTTGATCGTCTGTGACGGCGAGGCTGCTTTCCTTCCATAACCTTCAAGCCCCATGCCGCCCGTCGTCATCGCATCCCGTGCGCCTGCTATCACGTCATTGACTGGCCGGCGTACGAGGCGGAGCTGCAGCGGCGTTGTGATTTCACGCTTTGGCTGAACGATGCGACACGCGCAGGCTGGGCGGCGGCGGCGCGAAGCACTCCGGGTCGCCAACCCTTGTATGCCAACCTTGCCATCGAACTCGTCCCGACGCTGCGGCTCGTGTTCCACCTCGCCCTGTGCCCTGCGGAGGCGTTTGCCAGGAGCGTCCGGAAGCTGCTCGGTCCCGAGCTGCGCGCACCAGACCGTTCGACGCTGAGCCGGTGGGAACGAGCATTTGCCGGTTGCCAGCCTCGCTGCCGCATCACGCCCGGCTCAATGCATCTCGTGCTGGGCAGCAACGGCCTTAAGGTGTTCGGTCATGGCGAGTAGGGGGGTGCGGCCAAGTATCGACAGGCACGCAGGCGACGGCTGACGCTGCGTGCAGCGGTGAACGCCGACACTGGCGAGGTGGCGGCGGACCTGCCGACCGATGGGGAATGCTGACGGCACGGCGGGAGTGCCGGACCTGCTACACCAGCCCGAGGGTATCAGCGCCAGCGTGATCGCGGATGGCGCCCACGATGGCGAGCCCAGCTACCAGGCTACCGCTGCGGGCCAACCTGGTTACCTGCCGGACGTGATCATCCCGCCTCGCGCCATGGCAGTGCCGAGTACGGCTGACCCGGCTTTGCGGAGCCCGCGTCATCGCCCTATTCAGCTTGTGGCCAACCGGGACAACATCCGAGCACGAAGCCGATCCTAATCAGCTGCCACATCACCATGGTCGCCGTCGCGAGGTATATCTGAGCAGGCCGCAGGGTCGCGGGACTACCCGGTGAAGGGTGGCACGGATGGTTTCGCGGCAGCGCGCCTAGCCGGACCGCGCCCGCACAAAGCCAACCAGCCGCTTGAGCGTCCAGCGGGGGGCTTCGGGCCGGCCCGGCAACGGGTGGGCTGGCGGCCTCTGGTTGTGCGGCGCGGACCTCTCGGCCACGGGCGGCGTCGATGCCGGGGCAAAAGGGGAGGGTGGCCGCCGATGCGCCGATCCAGCAGTGCCTCGGAGTCGTGCTTGTTGTAGCCGTGCCGCCAGCCCATCGCCGCTTGGGGGTGGCGCCCCGTGCGCGTGGCACCCTCGGTGACGCAAGCGCCTTGAGCGACCTCTCATCTGGGCACCGCCACAGCATCACCCTCCTATATCGTGACTACAGGTTTCAAACCGGACGGGGTTCAGGGGCGTGCAACTCGGCGAAAGGACCAGCGTGGCAGAAGCGTCAGCGAAGCGTGAGACGGCTGGCCAGACTACGGCCAAAGCTTTTGCGGCCAATGTCCTGCCGATGTCCAGGTATATGCAGGCTTCGCGCATTACTAAGGTTGCGGAGTTGGCCACAGCACCGAGTATCCCTGGCATGCCATCACTGTACGGAGTCTGATTCAGCGCGAGGCGGGACGGCAGCATTCTGATCAGGCGTCTCATGCGTGATACCAGTGCTGCGGCAGCGGCATCATCCAAAATGAAAGGTCGCACTATCCAGGTGCCTGAGTCCTGCTCCGTCCAGCCAAAAGCGGTTGAGTCTCACGATTAAGGACGAGCGGTGTAAGCGGCCAATGCATGAATAGGCAAGGAGCAAGGGCATCTCCAGAGCCTGGCAGGCAATGATCGGACTCGGATGTTTGCGGGATGGCCAAGCGATATCGCCAGTGTCCACTTTGGTTCCGGCTTAGCATCGTCCACGTGATGCCCGACGCGATGCCTTTGCGCGCCGCACCGGCGAGCGCCGCCGGATAGTGGAGGCCGCGCAGCCGCGTTTTACGCGGCCGCGCGGCGCTGCGGCTCAGCCGCGGATACGGCGGCGCAGCGTTCCAAGCCCGAGCAGCGCGCTGCCCAGCACAGCCAGGGTTGCAGGCTCCGGAACGTCATCGGCCATGACCGATACGTCATCAAGCGCCTGGAAAGTCTGGTCATTTCGGCCAGCGAGCGTGATCGTCGTGTTGACGTCGGTGGCCGCGACGGTGAAGCTTTCCAGGGTATAGTCGGCTGCTGGAGCGTCCACCGTGTCGAACACCTGAGTACTGCCAAAGTAGGCCTGGAACTCGTTCGGCGTGCTGCCGTCGCTGGCAAAGTAGAAGCTGAACGTGTAGGACTGGCCCGCTGCCGTCGCAATCGTCTGCGAGATGGAGCCTAGTTGACCAACGTCGCCGAAGAACGCGGCATACGTGCCGGTATTAACGCCGTTGGTGTCGGAGAGCACATACGCCGCATCAGCGTTTACGGACCAGCCCGTGAAATCGCCGGTTTCGAAACCCGGGTTTGCCACTAGGTTGGGATTGGCCAAGGCCGGGCCGGCGATTGCAGCCATGGCTACTATCATAGCAGACAAGTGTTTAAATTCACTAAACAAACTACTCTCCTTACCCAGGCATTCATTACGTATAAGCAATACATATGCCAAGGAGTTAAGCAATTGCTATTGCTAAAAAATTGTTTTGATATGCCATCTATATTTTGATGCATGTAAGTTTCCCTGACGTTTTCTCCCGACTGAAGTGGCCCCTGTTTCTGAGATAGGCGGTCAAGCTTGGTTCCCCTGACGAGAAGGACGGACCCGGTGACGAGCAAGCGGAAGCGGTATGGGGCTGAGTTCAAGGCGCGCGTGGCGCTTGAGGCGCTGCGGGGCGAGCTGACGACGGCGCAATTGGCGGCCAAGCACGGTGTGCACCAAGCGACGGTGGGTGAGTGGCGGAAGCAGGCCGTGGAGGACCTGGCGTCGATGTTCTCCGGCAAGGAAGCGGCACATGATATCGTTCGGTCGGCCGAGGCTGAGGTGGAGAAGCTGGACGCGAAGATCGGTCAGCTCGTTGTAGAGCGGGATTTTTTGGCCAAGGCCTCCGGTCGATGGGCCTGGAGCGGAGGCGGCGAATGATTGAGCCTGGAAGCCCCGGCCTGTCGGTGGTGCGTAAGCGCTGCTTTGTGGCCTTGACGGCAGTGGCTTGACGGTCAGGCTGGTTTGGGGCGGCCGAGTGCCGGGGCATGCCCGGCGCACGTGGCTCCAGCAGAACACGAGTGTCACGGCCTCCTCGCCTCGCTTGGGATGGGCCAGCTTCTTATAGGTCGCATAGCCGTGGCACTGCAGGATGCCGCGGCAGCCCCCGGGCACCCGGTCGTTGTGCTGCTGCCCACGCCCCGTGGCGCAGCTGTAGACCACCGCCGGCGGGTCACTACCGATCCAGCTATGGCACAGCGAGTGCGGCGTGACCGGCAGCGTGATCTCCGCCAGGCGGGCGGCGACCCTGAAGCTGCAGCCTAGCACCTGCTGGCTGAGCGAGCCGGTGCAGTCACGGTTGGGAAAGACCCAGCGTGGGTGGCGGTGGGTTCGCCAAAGGCTGCGCAACGCATCCAAAACGGCTGGCGGCAACGGCACCAGCCGCTGCTTGCTGCCCTTGCCGACGATGCGCAGCAGCAGATTGACGTTGTCGATCGCGCCGATGTCCAGGGTTGCAGCTTCGCTGATGCGAAGTCCACAGGCATACATGACGGCAAGACAGGTCCGGTGGGCCGGGCTCGTGACAAAGCCGAGAAGTTTACGGTCCTATGCCTCCGGCAGCGCGACCGGCAGGCGCCGCTGCTTCAGGGGACGGATCCTTTATTTCCCAGACAACGGCCAGCGCCCCTCAAGCGTGCGGCGGTAAAGGAACTGGATGCCGCCGTGATGGGCCTTGAAGGTGCCGAGCGCCACGCCCCGATCGCGCAATCCCAGCAAATAGGCGCGCACCTCCTCCTCGCTCAGATCCTCAGGTGACCGCCGGTAGTGTTTGGCCAGACTGCGGACCCCATCGATGTAGACAGCCTGGGTTCCAGCAGCCAGCCCAGCCACTCTCATGTCCTCGGTCATGCGCAGGCGCAACGGTGTCATTGAGGCCTCCTGACAAGATGCAGGCCCA
>CAXTOB010000040.1:0-23206 GCA_964245505.1 uncultured Acetobacteraceae bacterium
ACCACAACGTCATACTCATCAATCGGCATTATCGTACTCGCACGCTATGTCCGCCCGCGGATGTGCGCGAGCGTCCTGTGTTGCCGCTAGGCCTGGGGGGATGTCATCGTCGCGAGCTTGTCGGAGGGTTCGAACGGGACGCGGCACCCGTTCTCGAAACGGTTCACCAGGTTGAACCAGCATACCATCAATACGAGCTTGCGACAGGTTTCGCCGTCATGGCGTTCCAACAGGGCGCCGATTGTCGTGTCCGAAAGGGTGCCGCCGATGGAGAGTTCGTCCGCCACCCGGCACAGCAGCACGTACTCGGGTCTGAGCGCGCCGGCATAGGCGTCCCCCATGGCCGCGCCGATCTCCTCCGCCGTAAGCCCGGCGTTGGCGGCGATCACCGCCCCAGCCCGCATGGCATATTCACACCCGACCGCCTTCGCCGTTCGCAAGATGATGAGTTCGCGCGTCTTGGCGTCAATGCCGGCCGCCTTGAAGACCGCTTGCATGAGGCCGATTGCCGGCCCAGCCAAATCGCCCGTGCCGGCCAGCATCTTGACCGCGTTGAGGGTCGTCCGGGCATCGTAGGACGGCCCGATCACTTGCGAGACTGACGCCTCGCTTGGCAGTGGGATCACCAACTCGACGTCCTGATTCATGTGCGGTCTTTGAAACGCATGAGGGCCTCGGTAATGCTGCGGGACTGGTCTATCCTAGCGGTCATGCTGCCTCTCAGGTCCAGCATCGCGGCACCGGCGTGGAAACCGCCGCCAGCCTTCAGACGGATCAAATCCTCAATTGGGGGTGGCCGGCGCTTTGAAACGGGCGATGGCGTGCGGTTCGACCACGATGCCGTGGCGCCTGGCAACAAAGCCGCTTGGTCCGGTGGACCGGGTGAGTTCGGCGCAGATGGCTGGGATGATGAGGGTAGGTTGGATGTGCAGCATTGGTCACGCCTGTCCTGGTGCGGCCGGTAACGCTGGAACCGGCGAACATGCTTCACGATCATCGGTTCAACCAGGTTCCGACGACGCTCTACAGCGCGACAATCGAGGATTTGGCGCAGGTTCGGCAGGGTCGGAAAGTACGGAGCAGCGGCGGGTTGAACGGTTCCAACTGACGGCGGGACCATAGCACGCTGCTGCAGACGCCAGGCTGCCATCTCGGGGCCGGTGAAACGGACGGGGCTGGGTAAGGAGAATGAGAATGGGTTCAACTGGTCGCTGCAACGGCCTGGGCGAGGGTGGCGGCCGACGTTTGGCAGGCAAAGTTCCCTCAGAACCGGGTATTGGGCTCAAGCGCGACCGTGCAGCCGTTCCGCTGGCGAAGGCGGCCCAAGCGCCTGGGTGGTTCACGGCTCCAGTCATTGGATAACCCGTACTTTCCGAAGCTATGCCGGCAGCTTGCGGCAGGCCACGTTGGATAGGACACGATCTGAGACGCATCACACGATTAAGGAGACTTCTGGGAATGTTCCAGGTTGCGGAGCGTCGCGGGGCGATCCAGCGTTCGTTCTTGACGGCCTGGGTGCTTACCGCCCGGTCTCTCCCGCACGGGACGGCAGCAGCCGAGGCGGGTTCAAAGGCTCAGGGATGCGCCCCTTCGGCACCGCCCGGCTGCTGCGCTTGTGGCCCGTGACTGATCTGCCTCGACTTCCTGCCCAAACCTCACGAACGGAGGGCTAAAACATGCGTCCTTGCCTTCAAAAACCCGCCTCAAATGGCGTCGGGATCGAAGCGGCGCTGCTTTGGTCTCTGCGGGTCTGGGTGATTGATTGCACCGGACCAAATTTCGTCGCGTCACGCAACCGCATCGAGCGTCTTTGGTCGGACTTTGGGGTGCCTGATGTCGCAGGTTATATAGACGGTCTGATGTGGGCGCTGGCACAGGGAAGAAAACGTGTCGTGCAGATCAAGTGCCCTGGCACGCCGGATATTTCCGGCGACGAAGCGGTGCTGCTCAGTGCTGTCGCAACAGTTCGAGCGTCCAAGGATGAGATCGTCATTTCAAGGCTATCAACCTTGCTGGTGCAGGGTGCGGCAGAGGCAGTCTGCGACGGTGCCCACCGGATGCAGTGCGTGCTGAGGGCTGGAGGTTACGTCCTGCCTTGGGATGCGGCCACGCTACTTGAACGCGCGGCAGACAAGACCTGCATGAATTCCGCAAAATCGGAACCGCGCCACCTGCACTGAATGGTCGGCGGGTAAGGGAACGGCGGGGACCAGCTTGGCCCGCAGACGGCTGGCGGCGGAACGGCACGGGACGGATGCGGATCAGGTCCACACCTAACGACGGTGTTTCATCCCGGCGGCGAAGAGACCCGCCCCTGCGCCGGACGGATTATCAAGACGACAGGGAGGCCATGTCCATGCGCACACCCCCCATCGCTCCCGTGGACCTCACGACCGAACAGCGTCCGCTTTACGACGACATGCGGGCGGGGATCAGCCGCGGGTTCCGCGGCTTCGAAACCGAGCGGAAGGACGGCGCGCTGATCGGGCCGTGGAACCCCTGGCTGCACCAGCCCCGGATCGGGAGCATCATCTGGGAGCTGACGAAGACGCTGAGCGGGCGCCCCACCCTGCCCTTGCCGTGCCAGCAAATCGCCATCCTGGCCGTCGGGGCACGTTTCCGGGCGGGCTACGAGATCTACGCCCATGCCGCCGTTGCCCGTGACGCAGGGCTGGACGACGGCGTTGTCGCAACGGTCATCGCCGGCCAGCGGCCCTCCAGCCTACCGCCGGAGCAGGCCGCAGCTTACGACATCGCCACGTTGCTGTCCGGTGGGGGCGTCCTGCCGGTGTTGAACTACGAAATGGCGGAACGGATGTTCGGACCGGACGGCGTTGCCGACCTGATCTATCTGATCGGCCTCTACTGCATCGTCTCCGTCACCCTAAACGGCTTTGCCGTTCCGGTTCCGGAGTTGCCGGATGGCGGGTAGGCAAGACGCGCCCTGTCACAACCGCCTGGAAGCTGCATGGACAGCCAGTCTGGATGGACAGCCAAGCTGGCAAGCAAACGGGTTTCGCCGGCCTAGACGCGCGAAGCCGAGCTACGCGGCCGCCCGCCTTCTCCACCTCGTCGTCCGGAGCAAGGCAACAGCTACCACCCCGACGCAAAGGACAACGGCCGCGGACGCCGCTACCAGGATCTTGCCCAGAGGCAACGTGCTTGAGGGCACGAAGTCCTTAGCCTTAATAGTCCCGGCGCGGCCAGAGTACTGGGCGATGGTGTAGTTCGCCACCGCCGCCAGCTCCTGATTCGTATAGGCACCGGCGAAGCCGTGCATGAACATCAGCCCCTTTTCGGTGTCGAGCTGGGAGCCGTGCAGCAGCACCTGGATCATGTTCGCACCTGAAGTATCGCCGGTGCTGTGGTCGCCGCCTAGCGCCGCCCAGGACGATTGCCGCCCGGACCCGGCAGGGAGGTGGCATCCCGCGCACGCCTGCGCGAACACGCGCGCGCCCACGCTGTCAGGGCCATCGGCGTTGGGGGCAATGTTGGATGGCCTGCCAGCCCCCAGGCTCGCAGACACCACGTTGACCGCCGGCGTCACGGCTGCCGCTGGCACTGCCGGCGGCCCGTCCGTGCGCGCCGGCAGGTCGCGCAGGTAAGAGACCATCGCGCGCAGGTCGCCCTGCGTCATGTAGCGCAGGCTGTTCTGCACGGCTTCCGCCATCGGCCCCGACGCCGGGCCATGCCCATCGGCTTGGCCGGCGCCCAAGTACTGCACGAGCTGGTCGTCGGTCCAGCCGCCGATGCCGTGCTCCTTGTCGCTGGTCAGGTTGTAGGCGAGCCAGTCGGCCTGCTCGGCGCCGGCGAACTGCTTGCCGCTCAGCCCCATGGTAATGTTGCGCGGGGTGTGGCACTGGGCGCAGTGTCCCAGCGCCTCGACCAGGTAGGCCCCACGATTCCACTCCGCCGGCTTGCCGTCAACCGGCTTGAGGCGGCGGCCCGGGTTGTTGATCAGGTTCCAGCCCGCCATCAGCCAGCGCTGGTTGGCCGGGAACACCAGGTCGTTCTGAGGCGGCGTGGAGCGGACCGCAGGCTGAGTGAACATGTAAGCCTTGATGGCCAGCGCGTCCTCCCGGCTCATCAAGGTATAAGAGTTGTAGGGCATCGCCGGGTAAAGGTGCTTGCCGCCCTGGCCGATCCCATGGTGCATCATCTCCACCCACTCTTCGTCGGTGTACTTGCCGATGCCGGTGTCGGGGTCCGGGGTGATGTTGGCCGAGTACAGCACGCCGATGCCCATCGGCATCTTGAACGGGCGCCCCCCGACCCAGGGCGTCCCGGCCGGCGACATGTGGCAGGCGGCGCAGTCGGCGGCGCGTGTGAGGTATTCGCCCCGCTTGACCAAGTCGTTGTCCTCTGCTCGTGCCGCGGCGGGCGCGAAGGCGAGCAGGGACATCAGGCAGAAGGCTATGGCGCGCATGGCCCCTAAGCCTCCGCTAGCCGGCCGGTGGCAAACGGCGCGCGGCGCAACCGCTTGCCGGTTGCGGCGAAGATCGCGTTGGCCAGCGCCGGCGCGGCGGCGACGGTCCCGACCTCGCCGATGCCGCCCTGCGGCGCCGTGGGGTTCGGGACGATGTGGACCTCGATCAGCGGCGTCTCGTTGATCCGCATCACGCGGTAGTCGTGGAAGTTGGACTGCTGCACCCGCCCGTTCAGCATCGTGATCTCCCCATACAGCGCGGCGGTGAGGCCGAATACGATGCCGCCCTGGATCTGCGCCGCGATGGTGTCTGGGTTGACCACCGGACCGCAGTCCAGCGCGACCGTCGCGCGGATCACGCGGACGTCGCCACCTTGCCTGACCTCGGCCTCGATGACCGTGGCCGCCACCGTGTTGAGGGCGAACTGCAGCGCCACGCCGCGGCCCACGCCCTGGGGCGGCTTCGTGGTCCAGCCCGCCTTTTCCGCCGCCAGGTTCAGCACGGCCAGGGTGCGCTCGTCGCCGGGCGGCAGCAACAGGCGGCGGAACTCGACGGGGTCCGTCCCGGCCGCCGCCGCAAGCTCGTCCATGAAGCTTTCGACCACGAACACGTTGTGCGTCGAGCCGACCCCGCGCCAGTACGCCGTGGCCAGCGCTTTCGGTTCATCCCGGACCCACTCCGTCCTTTGCGCCGGGAAAGCGTAGGGCGTTTCCGCTGCCCCCTCGACCGCATCGGGATCGAGCTTGCCGTCCTGCAGCATGCCCGGCGGCGCCCAGCGGGCCGTCACCGACGATCCCGTGACCCGGTGCGACCACGCCGTGACCTTGCCCTGCGCGTCCAGCCCGGCGGAGATCCGGTCGAAGTAGTACGGCCGGTACAGGTCGTGCTGCATGTCCTCCTCGCGCGTCCAGATCAGCTTCACCGGGTAAGGGACCTGCTTGGCGATCCGGGCCGCCTGGATGATGCTGTCTACCTCCAGCCGGCGGCCGAAGGCCCCGCCGATGAGCTGGCTGTGGACCATGACCTTCTCGACCGGAAGTCCGGTCTGCCCGGCCACCTCGGCCCGGGCGCGCTCCGGCACCTGCGTGCCGACCCACAGGTCCGCGCCGTCGGGGCGGACGTGCAGCGTCGTGTTGATCGGCTCCATCGGCGCGTGCGCCAGGAACGGCAGTTGGTAAGTGGCTTCCAGCCGCTTGGCCGACTTGCCGATCAGGCTGTCCACGTCGCCGTCGTGCCTTGCGACGACACCGGGCGCCTTTGACGCCGCATCCATCCGGGCAACCAAGCCGTCCGTGGAGGCGCTGGCGTTGCCGCCCTCGTCCCACACGGGGGCGGCCGCCTGCAGGCCCTTCATCGCGGCCCACATGTGGTCGCCGATGACCGCGACCACGTCGTCCAGCGCCACCACGTCGCGCACGCCGGGAACGGCCTTGGCCGCCGCCTCGTTGCAGGAGCGCAGTTTGCCGCCCTGCACGGGGCAGGCGCTCACGGTTCCGATGCCCATGCCGGGCACCTTCACGTCAATGCCGAACACCGCCGCGCCGTTCACCTTGCTGGGGGTGTCGAGCCGGCGCGGCGAGGTCCCGATCAGCGTGAACCTGGCCGGGTCCTTCAGCGACACGTCCGCCGGGACCCGCAACTTGGCGGCTGCGTCGGCGAGTGCGCCATAGCCGAGCGTCCGCCCGGATGCGGCGTGGGTGACGGCTGCGCGGGCGGCGGTACAGGACGCGGGGTCAACGCCCCACTGCGCGGCGGCGGCCTGGACCAGCATGGTGCGCGCCGCCGCGCCGGCCTCCCGCAACTGTACCCACGAGCTGCGGGTCGAGAAAGAGCCGCCCGTCGCCTGCTCGTGCAGCAGCGGATCAACGTACGATTTCGGGGCGGCGGGCGCTGCTACCAAGGCCACCTGGTCGAGGCCGACCTCCAGTTCCTCGGCGATCAGCATCGCAGAGGAGGTCCATATGCCTTGCCCCATTTCGACGGACCGCATGGTCAATGTCACCTTGCCCTGCCGGTCTATGCTGATGAAGGCGTTGGGCGTGAACGCCGCATCGGCGGCGCTGGGCGTCTCGGGGACGGCCGCCCGGGTCAGGCCCGGAAGCCAAAAGCTGAGCAGCAGCCCGCCGCCCAGGGCGCCCCCGGCTTGCAGGACCGCTCGGCGGGACGGGATCGTTGCAACCTTCATGATGCGTGCGACCTCAAGCCTGCGCCGCAGCGTGGATCGCCTGCCGGATCCGGACATAGGTGCCGCAGCGGCAGATGTTGCCGGACATCGCGCTGTCGATGTCGGCGTCGGTCGGCTTGGGCACCGCGTTCAGCAGAGCCGTCGCGGACATCACCTGGCCCGATTGGCAGTAGCCGCACTGGACCACTTCGTCCGCCAGCCAGGATTGCTGGACCTTCGCGCCGTTCGGCGTCTGGCCGATGGCCTCGATGGTCGTAACGGGCTGCGCGCCCACGTCGCCGATCCGGTACAAGCACGAGCGGACAGGTTCGGCGCCCACATGCACAGTGCAGACGCCGCACTGGGCGATGCCGCAGCCGAACTTCGTGCCGGTCAGCCCGATGACGTCGCGGATGACCCAAAGTAAGGGCATGTCCTCCGGGACGCTGACATCGTGCTGCGTTCCGTTGACGGTAAGCGTGAACATGGCCACGGTCCCTTTGATGCTCGTTCCAAAGTCTGCGGCCCGCGTGGGGCCGCTGTCCGCGCCCGGCGTGCCGGGACGGCAAAGCCGGGGCGCCCGTGCGGACGCCCCGGCCAGGCCGGGCGGCGCTATAGCTTGAACAGCTTGCGCGCGTTCTCCCCGAGGATGTTCCGCCGGCTCTCCTCGTCAAGGAACGGCAGCGTGAAGAACCCGCCGGGCGTGTCGAAGTCCCAGTGCGGCCAGTCCGACGAGTACAGGAGCTGCGTCTTCGCCTTCATCGCCTTGAAGGTGGCCTCCAGCAGGTCTGGGTGGCTCGCCTCCATCGGCTGGCATGTGTAGAACATCTCCGTCATGTACTCGCTCGGCCGGCGCTTCAGCAGCGGCGCATCGGACTGCCGCTTTAGAAACTCGGAATCCAGCCGCTGCATCATGAACGGGATCCAGGCGAGACCGCTTTCCACCCAGATCACCTTCAGCTTCGGGAACCGCTCCGGCAGCCCGTTGATGATCCAGTTCGTCATGTGGGTCATGTTGCAGGTGGCGAAGGACATCGCGTGAACCGACAGGAAGCGGTTCATCGTGGAGGTCATGGTGTCCTTCCAGCTCGGCCCAGCGTGGAAGGCCAGCGGCTTGCCGCGCTCCTCCAGCTCCCGGTAGATGGCCATATACTGGTTCTTGTGGACGCCCATGTTGCGCTGACTGACGATCATGAAGCCGATCACCTGCGGGTTGTCCCCGTGCTCGCGGATCACCTGCAGGCAGGCTTCGGGGTCCTCGACCGGTAGGGAGAGGAGGGTGCGTATCCGCGGGTCGTGCGGCAGGATGTTCTCGACGAGCCAGCGGTTATAGGCCACGACGAGCTGGACCGCGATCCACGGATCGGGATGGAGGCCTACTTCCAGCAAGGGCTGCGGGAACACGATCCGGACGTCCAGCCCGAGGCCTTCGATGCCGCGCCGGAACAGCGTAACGTCGCGGGGCACGCTGGTGTCGTCAACAGGCTCTGCGAGCGCGGCCTGGTGCGGGATGCGGGCCTCGACGTCCTGGAAGTAGAGGCCGGCCTCCGTGTTCATCAGCGCCATGCCGCGGGCGAGCGGCCCCGTGTCGGCGATCATCTGCCCGTTGTGGCGCAGGACAGGGTCCTCGATGTAGTTGAGGATTTCGCCCCAGACGTCCGACTCCACATGGTGGGAGTCAACGTCAACGATGTAGTAGTCCTCGAAGCCGAAATGCTTCTTGTCGAGCATCGCCGCCTTGAGGATGTCGCGGGTGTCCGTCTTGATGGTGATCTCTTGCACCCGCGAGTGGACCGCCTTCGGCAGGATCTTCGTTTGGACGTTCATGACTGGCTGCTCCCCAGGACCGGCTGGCGCCGTTCCGTGCTTTCGGTGAAGTAATTGGACTTCGTAGCCGCGTAGATCGCGCGCTGGAACCAGAGCGTCAGGTCGAACGGCGTCAGGTCCTGGTCGCGCAACGTGGCCGCCGCGACGACGACGGAGTCGGTCGGCGTCAGCCCAAGGGCCGGGAACGGCATGTCCTCGGGCTTGGCGTCCACGGCAGCGACATAGAAGCGGGAGGCCATGCCGAGCAGGTGGCTGCAAGCCTCCAGCTCCATCGCGTCGGGCCACGGCACCTGCTTCAGCTCGTACTCGATGTCGGCGAGCGCCTCGACAAGCTTCACGAACCTGCCGGCGCGCGAGGCGTCAGACGGTGACATAGACCGTGCCCTCCTCTTCCTCGACGGGGACGGACTTCAGCCTGATCGTATGGTCCACCGCGTGGAAACCGGTCTTGATGCTGTACTCGAAGCCGTGCCACGGGCAGACGATGTGCGGGTCGCTCTTGTCGAACGCCAGCCCACGCTGCTCCTTCGTCGTCTCGTCAATCACCTCGATGACGCGCGGCAGCATCTGGCCCTGGCAAATGGGTCCGCCCCTGTGCACGCAGATGTTCAGGTAGGCGTAGAGCTTGCCATCCACCCGGAAGATGCCGACGGATTTCTCCCCGACGTCAATCACCAGGCGGCCTCCCTCAGCGACCTCGTCGCTCCTGCCCGCGATCCAGCGCAAGACGTCTGGCTGGCCCTCGTTGACTTTGGCCATGGTCAACGGACCCTTAATATGCTCCTGGGTGGAGTCGCGCGGTTCGGCCTGCATGATTTTGAACCCCTTCGGCTTGAAAGAACTTTCCGCTTGTTCGATGCGCTTGCATTTATGGACGCACGTTTCTTCTACGGCCATTCAGCAAATCCGAACCTTTTCTAACTAGGCCCTAGGAAACCTTTGGGACAGACTCGGAAAATACGTAGAGGCCACGTAGGTTCGCCCCGGCAGTGTCCGCATTGGTTCAGGTGCGCCTGAGCCGTCGCGCCGTGCCCCGCCCGGGAGTCGGGCCACCCGGCGACGCATCTTCCAATTTACGAGGGCAGCCGCGGGGGCCGCCTCCTGGGATCGGCGGCGACGGCGGCGTTGGCCGTCACGCGGACTGGCGGCCCAGGGCCGCGAGACCCCATCGGGGCAAACGGAAATCTGCGGACGAAGGCGCCCGTCCGTGCTCGGTCGAACGCTTCCTTGGACCCGCCGCGTGCCGGCCAGGGCGCAGCGGCCCAGTTCCGTTCCCCATCCATGCTGAAACGCGGCTGGGGGTGCGTCACATCCAGCGGCGTCCCGGGACACGGCCAGGCGGCGGAACGGACCCTAGTACTTTCCGAGCCTGCCCCGCGCCCTGATCCGCTGCCTACGCTCACCTGCATGGCCGCACGGCCCGTATCTGACCAGGGCGAACCGCCCCGGCCATGCCGCGCGAGGCCGGTGCCGCCGGCGCCGCGAGACATGCAACCCAGGATCATGCCATGCCCGAACCCGTTCCGGCCTCCGTCCCTGTCCCAGCCGGGCCGGCGCGACGGAGCGAGTTCACGATCGCGCCCGGGCTGCGGGTTGAGACGTATGTGGAGGGCGCAGGCCCCCCTGTGGTAATGCTGCCCTCCTACGGCCGGGACGGAGGCGCGGACTTCGACCTTGTTGCGGCGGGGTTCGCCGCCGCCGGTTTCAGGGTCCTCCGGCCGCAGCCGCGGGGGACCGCCGGCTCGACAGGGGCGACGCCGGGCGTGAGCCTGCACCAGTTGGCGGAAGACGTGGCACTGGTCATCAACAGCCTCGGCGGCGGGCGGGCTGCCATCGTCGGCCATGCGTTCGGCAACTACGTCGCCCGCATGGTCGCCACGGACCATCCGGCCCAGGTTAGGGGCATCGTCCTGGCATCTGCGGCGGCGTCGGCCTACCCGGCCGAGATCGCTGCGACCCCAGCCCGCGCCGGAGACTTGCAGGCATCCGAGGAGGACCGCTTGGCCGCCCTACGGCTGGGCTTCTTCGCCGAGGGCAATGACCCGCGCGCGTGGCTGGACGGCTGGTACCCGAAGACGCTTGCCATGCAGATGGGCAGCCAGGAAAAAGCTGGCGTTAAGCAGTCGGATTGGTGGTCCGCCGGCGGCGCGCCCCTTCTGGAACTGATCCCCGCGAGCGATCCCTTTAAGCCGCGCGACCGGTGGGGCGAGCTGGCGGCGGCCTTTGGCGCCAGGGTGAGAACGGTCGTGATCCAGGGCGCCAGCCATGCCTTGTTCCCGGAGCAGCCCCTTGCCGTGACGGCGGCGGCCGTTCCATGGCTCCGGACGCTGCCGGAATGACCGCGCGCCGGCACCGCAGACCTTGGGGTGCAGCGGTCCCAAGGCGAGCAAGGCATCTTGATGCCTTGTCTGGATGACCCTGGCCTTGGCGGCAAGGAGGGTTTCGCTCCCGCATGGCGCCGCTTGCCCACGGCGGAGCACTCGGAAGGCGCGGCTGGACAGGTCGGGGCGGCAGGTTCTCAGGGCGTCTCTCTTGTCCGGTCCGCCGGTTGCGGCGGGATCACGGCGTTGACGGGATCAGCGCCGTCCATGCTGGTGGGCGCGCCAGCCAGGCGGCCTCACCTGGATGCAGGCCTATATGCTGGCACCTCCGTACTTTCCGACTCTGCTATCCCCTGTGCACCGTGGGTTAACAACCCTTACCTAAAGGTAAGCAGGTGACGTTTGATGCATTCCGGTCAGCACGGTCGTGCCGCGGGACAAAGGGCGGGCGCGGCCAAGTCGAACTCGACCGCATTTCGTGCGCCCAAGGGCCGGGCTGCACGGCAGATGGCCGGTTCCAGTGAACACAGGAGAAATGAGCCGAGTACCGGAACGATGGATGTCGGCGTGCCGCACCAACAACTCATCGGACGTTTCCTGAAACGTTTCAACCCCGTGGTTAGCAGGGATGCGACGGGCTTGGGCCTGCCTCACATCCTCCTATGCAGCCATGACGTGAAGCAAATGCGGCGAACATCCCTTTCAACTCCTCACGCTGGAAATTGCAATGCAACACGGTCAGGCTGACAGCGTATCCCGGCATGACGTCGGCGGAACGCTCCTGTCCCGCACTGTCGCCAATTCCGGAACCGCACAGGTCGAGGTCGTGCGGCGCCGGGCCGTTGGTCCAATGCATTGGCGCTACCGGCAGCCCAAGCCGGCCTTGATCTGGTTTCGGAACGGCATGGGAGAGTTCCGGCTAGACGTGGAGAACCAGCCCATTGCAGGTGGTGTCGCCCCGGCGTCCAACTTGATGGTCGTACCCGCAGGCGTCTCCGTTACGGGAGAGTTCCGCTACCAAGGGGAGAAGGAGTACGCGGTCGTCCTCCTCAACAGCCCTCCGCTAGCTAAGGCGCCATGGCGCTGCCTCGAAGACCCTTTTGTGGGGATCGCGAGCCGGCCCATGAGGGACAGCTTGCTGGCGCTCTGCAAGGAGGCCGCGGCGCCCGACACGCTGTTCGACCTCCTGGCCGAGAGCTGGGTGCAGCAGGCTCTGGTCCACCTCACCCGCGCGACGGACGAGGCGGCGCAGGTGCCGGTCCGGTACCGCGGCGGGCTGACGAACGTGGGCCGTCGGCGGGTTGAGGACTACATCCGCAGCCGTCTGGCCGACAAGATCAGCATCGCCGACCTTACGGGCATCGTCGGCCTGGGTCCGCGCCACTTCACCCGGGCCTTTCGCCAGAGCTTCCGCATGACGCCCATGCAGTTCATTCTCGAACTGAGGTTCGAGGAAGCGAAGCGGCTGCTCCTGGCCTCGAACAGTTCCGTCACGGACATCGCCTTCTCCTGCGGCTTCAGCCGCGCGCAGCATTTCACGTCCACATTCCGCAAGTTCTCCGGAACCTGCCCGACCGAGTTCCGGCGGGCGGCGAACGTCTGACGGCTCCGGTCCGCGCGCCGCAAGGAAGGGGCCATGTCAAGGATCGGGACCGTCACCTCCAGAGGCACCTACGAGCGGCAGAAGGACGCCCTGCCACAGGCGCCGGCACATCGTCGGGACTTTGGGGGCCGGTGCGGCTTTGGTTCTTGGAAGCCCGGTGGCCAGGGCAGGACCGGGAGCGATACCAATCCACACCCGGGGGAGACCCTCGGCAGGGTTGGGGACAACGTGACGGTTGCCCAGAATTGGGAGTGTGCGGTCCAGTCGCGCCCATCGTGAGGGCGGCCGACGACATGCAGCGTGGCCTGTCGAGCGCCGCGCTCACCCGCAACGAGAGTTGAGGAGCAGCAAATGCAAGGATTGGTCATCGTCACGGGCGGCAGCGGGGGGATCGGCGCGGCAATCTGCCGCAAGCTGGGGCAGGAAGGCTACGCGGTGGCGGTGAACTACGCTGGACACCAGGAGGCAGCGGAGGCCGTGGTGCAGGAAATTGTGGCAGCAGGAGGCCAGGCGCGCGCCTTCCAGGGCGACGTGTCCATTGAGCAGGATGTGGACAACCTGTTCTCCGCTGCCCAGCAGGCGTTCGGGCGCGTGGCCGGGCTGGTCAACAGCGCCGGCATCGTCGGCGGGACGTACCGGGTGGACACGCTGACACTCGACGTGCTGCAGCGCACGATCGCGGTGAACGTAGTCGGCACCGTTCTTGCGGCCCGCGCAGCGGTGCGCACCATGTCCACCCGGCACGGGGGGGCCGGCGGCTCCATCGTCAACCTGTCCTCCGTCGCGGCTCGGGAAGGCGAGCCTGGCGAGTTCGTGCACTACGCCGCTACGAAAGGTGCCGTTGACTCGTTCACGATTGGCCTGGGGCGCGAGGTCGCCGACGAGGGCATCCGGGTGAATGCGGTCGCTCCCGGAATGATTGACACGGGAATGAACCCAAGCGAGCGCCAAGCACTCTTCATGTCGAGCATCCCGGCCAGGCGCATCGGCAAGCCGGCCGAGGTGGCGGAGGCAGTAGTCTGGCTGCTTTCGCCAGCGGCCTCATACAGCAACGGCACGATCCTGACCGTGTCCGGAGGCCGGTAGCGCAACTTGGGCAATCTCGGTGACAAACGCGCTGCGAACTCAGCCCACTGGTCATGGGGGCCGCCGTTCCATTTCCGGTTGCAGCCACCGTGGCCCGCTGTCCCAACGACCAGGTTGGAGCCGGCGTTCCGCCCTGTCAGGCAAGTGGAAAGACGATGACGGCAGCCTTTTGCTGACGTTCTCACCGTGCCTCCGTTCGTGCGCAATCTAAGGAGCAGCAAAAATGGACGCCAATCTCGAAGCGACACCCAAAGCCCAATCCGGACTGAGGACGGTCTTTGACGCCCAGGCGGAATACTTCCTGACGGACGCCACGAAGTCGTATGAGTGGCGCATCGACCAGATCGAGCGTGTCGAGATGATGCTCAGTGAGAACAAGGACGCTTTCAAGAAGGCGCTCGGGCAAGACTTCAAGACGTCGTGGTTCGAGCAGGACATGGAAATCACTGGAACGCTCGGGACCATCGCCTACACCAAGGAGAAACTGAAGAAGTGGATGGCGCCAGAGAAGGTGGACCTGTCTCCAATGTTCACCCAGAGCGGCCACCGGGGAGTGGTGTACCGTGAGCCTTACGGCGTGTGCCTCGTCATAGCGCCGTTCAACGCCCCGATCATACTGACACTGGAGCCGTTGGTGACCGCCCTTGCGGCAGGGAACACGGCAATCGTGAAGCCTGCTGACACGATGCCGGCAACGAGCGACCTGTACGAGAGGCTGTTCGCGAAGTACTTCCAGCCCGAGGCCGTCGCTCTCGTGAAAGGCGGTCGCGACGTGGTGGCCGAGCTGCTGACCTTCCCATTCGACTTCATCTTCTTCACCGGAAGCAGCAAGGTGGGCAAGGTCGTGATGCGGGCGGCAGCCGAGAACCTGACGCCGGTCCTCCTTGAGCTTGGGGGGCAAAGCCCTTGCTTCGTTGACGCGACAGCGAACCTGGCCGATGCCGCCGAGAAGCTGGTCTGGGGTGCCATGGCGTTCGGCGGCCAATGGTGCGTCTCACCTGGATACGTCTATGTCCATGAGTCCGTGGCCGACAGCTTCGTTGACGCCTGCAAGGCCGCCATCTCGAAGCTCTACGGCACCGATCCGAGGAGGAGCCCTGATCTGTCGCAGATCGTCAGCGAAAAGGACGTTGACCGGATTGCAGGGATGCTGAAAGGGTCGAGGATCGTCGCGGGCGGCGCGTGTGACCGGGCCCGACGTTACGTGGCGCCGACGCTCGTCTATCCGGCGGCGTGGTCCGATGGCATCATGGCAGGTGAGATATTCGGTCCAGTCCTGCCGATCCTGACCTACTCGGACCTCAATGAGGCAATCGGGATCGTCAAGCGCAAGCCCAAGGGCTTGGCTGCCTACTTCTTCAGCAGGGACCAGGCGACGATTGACCGCCTCCTGGCGAGCCTGTCGTTCGGAGGTGGCGCCGTAAACCAAACGATGGTGCATTGCCTGCTGACGGCGTCGCTGCCGTTTGGAGGCGTCGGACTTTCGGGCTTGGGACGCTACTACGGAAAATACGGGTTCGACGCTCTCAGCAATGCCAAATCCGTGGTGCATTCTCCTGCGGACGTCACGGTGGCGGCCATCCTGCCTCCCTATGACGATCAGAAGGCCAAGGAGCTGGGGTCCTGGTTCGCACCCGCAGACGAGTAGGGACCACGCCGCGGATCGGGCCGGATCGCACGGCAGGCGGGCCGGACCGGGAACGGGTTCCGTGGTGGAAGGGGTGAGTTGACCATGCGTTACGTCACCGGCGGAACAGGCCCGCACTTCGGCCAGCCGATAGCCGTGTCCGTTGCCCCGGACGGCAGCGCCGCGGGGGCGTTGATCCTCGTGCACGGCCGCGGGGGCAGCGCCGCCGACATGCTCGGGCTTGCCGGGTCCTTTTCGGGCCTGGGGTTCACCTGCCTCGCGCCTGAGGCGGTAGGCGGAACCTGGTATCCGCACGCGTTCAACGAACCCGTCGCTCGCAACGAGCCTTACCTGGGGTCCGCTCTCTCAGTGTTGGGCGACCTCGTGGACCGCCTGGTCCTTGGTGGGATGGAGCCTGGCCACGTCACCCTCCTCGGCTTCTCACAAGGAGCCTGCTTGGCACTCGAGTTCGCCTGGCGGCGTTCTGAACGGCTGGGCGCCGTGATCGGCCTCAGCGGCGGCCTGATCGGCGACAACGTCGTCCAGCCGGCGCTAGGAACACGTGCATTCCAGGCGATGCCGGTCGTACTCGGATGCAGCGGCCATGACCCGCACATCCCGGTTGCGCGGGTGCACGAAACGGACGCGGCCTTCCGCGAGGCTGGTGCCGACGTGACGTTGCGTATCTACCCCGGCGCGAGCCACGGCGTGAACGACGACGAGATGAAGATTACCTACAAGGTGCTTGCGGAAGTGGCTGGAGCTTCAGGGCCTCACGTTCAAGCCGCCGGATGAAGCGTCGCACGCCTGACCCCTGCCCCGCTGCAGCCGTCCGCTGCGCCAGCCGATGCAGGCCTGGCGGGCCAGTGCGCAGCCTTGCAGCGCCGGGGGCAGGCAGTCCGGTAAACGCGCAAGAAACTCGAACTGCTGTTGCACATGCCTGTCCAGCTACTTGAGATAGCCTCTCTGCATTGACCTCCGCGTTGCTGCGTTGCGTCAGCTTTGAGGATTTGCTCGATGGATACCGCCTACGTCTCTGCGCTGTCCGCCCTTGCCGGTTCCGCAATCGGTGCGCTTGCCTCCTTTGGGACGACATGGCTGACCCAGCACCACCAGGACCGCGCCCAACGGGCCGCCCAGGAGAGCACCCGGCGCGAGACGCTGTATGGCGAGTTCATAGACCAGGCGGCGAAGCTGTTCGCGGACGCGCTCGTCCACTCGCTCGATGACCCGGCGAAGATGGCCGTCCTGTATGCCATATTCGGGAAGCTCCGCCTGTTCGCGTCCGACGCGACGGTGAGCAGCGCGGATGCGGTCCTGCGCCGGATCATCGAGACGTACTACAGCCCGAACGAGGATTTTCATGACAGCAAGATACTGAACGAACACTTCGACGTGCTGCGGGAGTTCACGCGGGCCTGCCGCGACGACCTCAACGGCTGATCCGCCAAGCAGCACCGTAGCCGATGCACTGCCCTCCCGGCCGCAACCCGGCGTGAGATAGCTTCAGGAAACGTGCAACATTGGTCACAAGGCCTGAGGCTGGGTTGCCCTGGTGCGTTTGGTGATTTGGCCGACGATGAGGCCGGGAAGCCTTCGACCGTGGTGGGCCGACGCACCATGGCGTCGCTGGCCGTGGTGCCATCCCCTCCAGAACTGGCTTCGGCCGGCACCAGGCAGAAGTTCTGCGTCCACACCCGGCGCAGCAGCCTGACCGCTGGCACCTCGCGCAACCATGCCGGCGCGTCCGGTGCCGCGATGGCCACGAGCAGCACATTGCCATCACGCCCGATCCCCTCGGCGCAGGCCCGTCGCGTAGCCTCACCGAGCGGGACGTGGTAGTCGTCGGCCAGCTTGGCATAGCGGTCCGCCCAGGCCGGATTGGCCTGTTCGCGGAGCCAGTCAGGGGCAGCAACGGCTAGGCGTTCAGCGCGGCCCGCATTGTCGCGACGGCGCAGCCCAGCCGATTGAGTGAGCGGACGGCCCCAAGTACGTGCGTGCTGTCCGTGCACTGCCCCCTCCGTTGCCATCCCATCTGCTACGCAGGCGGAACCTTGGGCAACTCCGCCAGCGGGGCAGCAGCAGCTTCCGCTCGCGGCACAGCGCCAGCAGCGTGTCGAGCGGCAATGCCTCGGCGCCACCCGTGACCAGACGCTTGCGGAACTCGCTCAGCACGGAGGCATCGAAGCGAGGACCGGCCAACTCCAGCCCGAGCAGATGCTTCCAGTTGATCCGGCCCCGGGCGACGTCTGCGGCCCGTCGGTCCGACAGGTTCTCGGCGAACTGCAGCAGCGTCACCAGCGCAAGCCGCCAGGGCGCCTCGGCCGGCTGCCCATGCTTGGGGAACAGCGCCGCGAACTGCTGGTCGTTGAACACAGGGCCAAGGGTGTCGCGCAACCGCATATACGGGTTGCCTCGCGGGAACGCCGCACGGGCAACCATGGCGGTGGACTCTGGAACAGCACCGGCAAGAGAGGGACGGAGCGACATCGGGGGCCTCCGGAACGGCGGCGCTCGCGCACCGGACAGAGAAGGCCCATTCTCCTGCCAAACCTGGCCCGACTTCGCCAGCATTATCCAAACCGGGGCATTCTCATAGTGCCGAAGCTATCGAATGTGATCGAGGGGATTGCGGATGAAGAGGCCATCGCTAGAGGAACGCAAGGAACTCGGCATTTTCCTGTCTAGTCGGCGCGGCCGTCTGCAGCCGGGCGAGCTGGGCCTACCAATCGGGCAGCGGCGCACGCCCGGCCTGCGTCGCGAGGAGGTGGCGTTGCTCGCCGGGGTCAGCGTCAGCTGGTACACGTGGCTTGAACAGGGGCGCGATATCGGGGTGTCGGCCGCGGTGCTTGAACGGCTGTCGAGCGTCCTCCGGATCGACTGCGCGGAGTCCTTGCACCTGTTCGCGCTCTCGTCGCGCCAGCCACCGGTCGTTCCGAACTTCGACGAGCCGAGCGACGGGCTGCTCTACCTCGTCCGGGCGATTGATCCCGTTCCCGCCTATGTCCGCAACAGCCGACTCGACATCCTCGCCTGGAACCCGGCCATAGCGGATCTGTTCGTAAACTACGGCGGGCTGGAGCCGCACGAGCGCAACACGCTTCGCCTGTTGTTCCTCTATCCGCCGTATCGCAGCCTGATGCGCGACTGGGAGGAGATGGCGCGCGGAACAATCCGCGTGTTCCACGCCGCCCGCGCCAAGGCATCGGAGAAAATGCCGTTCGACGGGCTGGTCGAGGAGATCTGCGCAGAGAGCGAGGAGTTCCGGACCTGGTGGCCACAGGTCAACGTGCAGGGCTTCGACGAAGGCGGGAAGCGGCTGCGTCATCCGACGCACGGCCTGCTTGACCTGACCTATGTGGCGCTCATCCCCGAGGGGCGGCCGGACCTGTCGCTCGTGACATACATCCCACGGCCGGGATCCTGTGACCGGGAGTCATAGGATAAGAGCATCCCTTCCGGCGCATCCTGCTTCGCCCCAACTGGTCTCGCAGCCGCGTCCCTGGAGGCGCCTGCGGGAAAAGGTTGCGCCAACAATGAACGAATACCCTGTCGACCGCCGCACTGTCCTCTCCACCGGGGCGGTCATAACCGTATCCTTCTCTCTTGGATCGGCTTCGGCCGACGCGCGAGGTTCCATGAATACGCAAACAGTGCCCTTGACGCGCGAGGTCGTGCTGTCGGTGAACGGCACCGACCATGCGATGCGGGTGGACACCCGTATGACGCTCCTCGACGCCCTCCGCGAAAAGCTTGCCCTTACCGGATCGAAGAAGGGCTGCGACCAGGGCCAGTGCGGCGCATGCACCATCCTTGTTGACGGCGAACGCCACTTGGCTTGCCTGACCCTCACCGTCGCGGCGCAGGGCCGGCGGATCACCACCATAGAGGGCTTGGCTGAGGGGGATCGCCTGCACCCCATGCAGCAGGCGTTCATCGACCACGATGCATTCCAATGCGGCTACTGCACGTCGGGCCAGATCATGTCCGCGGTCGCCTGCGTGCGCGAAGGCCACGCCGGCTCGGACAGGGACATCCGCGAGTATATGAGCGGTAACCTGTGCCGGTGCGCGGCCTACCCAAACATCGTCGCGGCCGTGAACCAGGCCAAGACCGAGATGGAGACAGGCTGATGCGGCCCTTCGCCTATGAGGTGGCGACCGACGCCGTCTCCGCCGTCGCGCTCGCCTCCGTCCCGGCGGGCGCGCACGTCACTGCGCCCGTGCAGTACAAGGGCGGCGGAACGACGTTGATCGACCTCATGAAGCTTGATGTGATGCAGCCGGCCACGGTCGTCGACATCACCGCGATCCGCGATGAGGCGATGCACCGGATCGTCCGCACGGACGAGGGATTGCGGATCGGCTCGCTGGTCTCGATGGCGAGGTTGCAGGCCGACCCATCGGTGGTCCGCGACTATCCGCTCCTGACCGAGAGCCTGTGGCAGGCGGCGTCGCAGCAGTTGCGCAACATGGCCCGCCTGGGAGGCAACGTGCTCCAGCGCACGCGCTGCTCGTACTTCCGCGACACGAGCTACGAGCAGTGCAACAAGCGTGCCCCGGGTTCGGGGTGCGCGGCGCTGGACGGCGCCAACCGCGGACATGCGGTGCTTGGCACCAGCGGCCAGTGCATCGCGCTCTACCCCGGCGATTGGGCACCCGCCCTCGTCGCGCTCGACGCCGGGGTGGAAGTGCTGGGCAGGTCCGGCACGCGCACGCTCGCCTTCGCGGACCTGCACCGCCTGCCCGGCACGACGCCGCATATCGAAACCAACCTGGCGCCCGGCGAGCTCATCACGGCCTTCATCGTCCCTGGCGGCCCAAGGCGGCGGTCCCCGTATCGCAAGATTCGGGACCGCGAGAGCTACGCCTTCGCCAACGCCAGCGCGGCCGTGGCGCTCGACTTGGATGGAGACACCATACGGGACGTCAGGATCGGGCTAGGCGGCGTGGCGACGGTTCCATGGCGGGCGCGCCGGGCCGAGGCGGCGCTGCGCGGCCGAGAGTTGACCGAGGCGAGCGCCAGCGCCGCGGCGGACGCCGAGTTCGGGGATGCCCGGACGCGCGAGCACAACGGCTACAAGGTCGCGCTGGGCAAGGCGACGATGGTGCGGGCGCTCTTGGATGCGCAAGCGATGGAGATTTCCTGATGGGTCAGGCAAATATCGAGGCCCCAGCGCCGCTCGCCAACATGGGGGAGCCAATCCGCCGCTTGGATGGGGTGGCGAAGGTCACTGGCAAGCTGGTCTATGCCGCCGACGCAGCCGAGAAGATGCCTTTGCAGGCCTACTTCCTGACCAGCGGCATCGCGCGCGGCAAGATTCTGTCGATTGATACCGCGCCCGCCGAGGCGCTGGAAGGCGTCGTGAAGGTCTATACGCACGACAACGCGCCCCACAGGATCGCCACGCCCTACACGCAGAAGGGCGGCTACGCCTCCGATACCAACAAGCCGCTCACCGGATCCGAGATACATCACGACGGCCAGATCATCGCGATGGTGATTGCTGAGACCTATAAGGTCGCGCGCGACGCCTCGCACCGCATCGCCGTGCGCTACGCGCCCGAGACGCCCGCTTCGACCCTGGACAGCCCTGGCGTGGACATCACGCATCCCGAGGCGCTGGCCGAAAAGGAAAAGAAAGCTGGAGACTTCGCCGCCGCCTTCGCCGCCGCGCCCGTGACGGTCGAGGGCGAATACAGCACGCCGGCGCAGCACCAGAACGCGATCGAGCTCTACTCGACGACCGCGTCCTGGTCCGGCGGCGAGTTGACGATCCATGAGCCGAGCCAGTTCGTGGTCGAACTCGCCAACGGCGCGGCGGCGATGGCGGGGGTTGACCCGTCCATGGTCCACGTCGTCAACCCGTACATAGGCGGGGCGTTCGGCGGCAAGGGCTTCATGACGCAGCGGACCGCGCTGGTCGCCGGCGCTGCGCGCGAACTGGCGCGGCCCGTCCGCAACGTCGTGACGCGCGATCAGGGCTTCACGCTGGCGACCTACCGCGCCGAGACGAAGCACCATGTCCGGCTCGCGGCGGACCGCGACGGCCGTCTGCTCGCCTACGGGCACGAGAGCTGGGAGATGCAGTAGCGGCACGACGACTATCCGCTCGCGGGCTTCGGCGTCACCACCGCCATGTATGGCAAGCCGGCGATCCTGACGCGCGTCAACATGGTCAAGGCCGACCGGCAGACGTCGGGCTTCATGCGGGCGCCGGTCGAGATGCCCTATATGTACGCCCTGGAAAGCGCGATGGACGAGCTTGCGGTGGCGCTCGGCATGGACCCGGTCGAGTTGCGCCGCGTCAATGACATCCGCGAAAGCCCAGTTGACGGTGCGCGGTTCACCAGCCGATCCCTGATGCGATGCTACGACGAGGCCGCTGCGAGCTTCGGGTGGGGCAAGCGCGATCCGAAACCAGGCTCGATGCACGATGGCGATTGGCTGATCGGCTATGGTTGCGCGACGGCGAGCTACCCGACGCACATGGCGCCCGCGACTGCGCGGGTGACGCTGGGCGCCAATGGGAACGCCCGGGTCGAGGTGGCGGGGCAGGACTCCGGCCAGGGAACATACACGGCGTTGGGTCAGATCGCGGCGAGGGAGTTGCAGCTCGACCCGCAGCGGGTCCGGGTGGTGATGGGCGACTCCAGGCTGCCAGCGGGTCCTGCTTCGAGCAACTCTATGGCGACCGCGTCGCTCGGGTCAGCGGTGAAGCTGGCCACCGACAAGATCAGCGCGCATTTCGGCAACGCGATGCCCGGCGACGGGGAACGCGCAGCAGCCTTTGCGCGGCTGGGCGTCAGCGAGATCAGCGAACTCGGCGAGTTCCTGCCGCCTGGCAAGAAGCCCGAGGTTTTGGACAAGCTCCGCAAGGGCCAGGTCCCGTTCGCGAGCCAGGCGCGCGGCGACGAGTCCAAGGACGGCAAGCCCTTGATGTTCGCCTTCGGCGCCGAGTTCGTCGAGGTGCGCATCCATCGGCTGACGCGCGAGATCCGGGTGCCGCGCATGACGGGTGCATTCGCGGCGGGGCGCATCATCAATCCGCGCACCGCCCGCAGCCAGTATATGGGCGGGATGATCTGGGGCATGGCGTCCGCGCTGTTGGAGGCAACGGAGATTGACGGGAAGCGGGGCCGCTATGTCAACGACAGCCTTGGGGAGTACCTCATGGCCGTCAATGCGGATGTCCCGCAGGTCGAGGTCATCATAGTCCCGGAGGAGGACCGCGAGGTCAATCCTCTGGGTGTAAAGGGCATCGGGGAACTCGGCATCGTTGGCACCGCCGCAGCCGTTGCCAATGCGGTCCACCACGCGACCGGCAAGCGTGTCCGCGACTTGCCGATCGTCATGGACAAGCTCCTAAGCTTGAACGTCTGACCATGAGGCTCCCTGGCCGAAGCTGTTCCGGCGCGCCGCCAGCCGGTTAGTAGGCCGGGTTTTGCGGGACGCGCGCGGTTTCGGCCTTAAGCCCGCGAAAGGCGGCGAACACACGGGCACCCGTGAGGAGTTGGCCGTTCCGACGGCATTGGGGAGGCGCTGGACTGCGCCGGGGTATGGCGGCCCATGCTACTGCACGCCTTTGACACCACGGTTTGGCACTTCGCGCGTCGCGCAGCGGAGCGCCGCTGGTCCCACGTCGGTCTTGAGGGCGGTTGCCAGGTCGCAGACGGCGCTGTCGCAGCCAGCAACCCTGCCTTGGCCGCCGCTGCGGTCGAGGTGTTCCACAAGCGCTCGGGCTCCGGTGGACCAGCATCACCCTTATAGCCGCTTCTTACACGTTTATGCCGAGTTCCGGGTTATGCCGAGCAGGGGGCGCCCTGCCATGGCGGAGCGCCCCCGTCGTCGTGGTTCGCTCGGCATAATCAGAGGGTGGCGAGGAAGGCCAGGAGCTTATCATCGGCCCGGTAGCGGGTGGGTGTGCCCGGCATCGGCGCCAGCTTCTCGAGCGCCCTTTCCTTGGTCGCCAGGTCGGCCTCGACGTAGACGTGGGTCGTTTCCAGGCTCTCGTGCCCGAGCCAGAGTGCGATGACCGCCATGTCCACGCCGGCCTGGAACAGGTGCATTGCCGTGCTGTGGCGCAGCACGTGCGGCGACACCTTTTTCGCTTTCAGGCTCGGGCAGGTGGCTGCGGCGGTGGCGACGGCC
>CAXTOB010000041.1:0-18935 GCA_964245505.1 uncultured Acetobacteraceae bacterium
CGCATCAAGCTGCGAAAACTATACCCGTCAGCTTAAGGCTGACGGACTACTAGCGTCTTGCCTAAAGCAGAAATTCGCAGCTCCAAATCCAGTCACTGCGCGTTCGGCTTGACGGCACTCGACGTCTATGACGCAGAGTCGTCCCGCCCATGCACCGCGGCAGGAGGCGTCGTCGCCTCAACGGCGGTAAAGGCTTCCAGGATTTTGTAGCTGTGCTCGGCGCCGCGCGGCACGATCCAGGAATCGCCAGGGTTGAGCAGGATCACCTGTCCCTCGGCATGCAGCTCAGCCCGGCGGCTGATGGCATAGCCGGCGCAGTCGTATTTCCGCCGCACCGGCGCCTCCTCCGTCCCCGGCGCAACATCCTTCCACATCCGCATTGCGATGTTCTTGCCGGTCGCGAGATACACCTGCCCATCCGGCCCCTTCGGCGAATGGCTGCTGTCCACCTTGATTACCGTCGTGTCGCCCATGCCGGCCTCCCGTGATTGCCACGCCCGAACGCCTCGGCACGGAGATCGGTTGCAGGTGCGCCTGAAGCCTTGGACGCCCGAAGTCCGGAGCGCCTCAAGCCTGGAGCGCCCGACCGCCCATTGCGTCAGGTCAAGTGCCAGCAACCGTCCAGCGTATGCCCAAGCCCAATCAGCCCCGCACCGCCCTGGCGCCCAGCCTGCGGATCGTCAGCAGCGTCGCCAGGATCGCCAGCAGCGAAATCCCGGTCGTCGCCGCCCCCAGCGCATACAGCACAGGGGAGGTGACGTTCGTCGTCATGCCGTAAATCTCCAGCGGCAGCGTATTATCACTGCCAGCGGTCAGCAAAGTGCGCGGGAACTCGTCCCAGCTCAGGGTGAAGCCGAACAGGGCGATGCCGACGATGCTCGGCGCCAGGATCGGCAGCATCACCAGGCGGAACACCTGCCAGGGCGTGGCACCCAGGTCGCGCGCTGCCTCCTCCCACGACCGGTCGAAACGGTTCAGCACGGCGAAGGTGATCAGCAGGCCGAACGGAAGGGTCCAGGTCAGTTGCGCGCCGAACGCGGAACTCCACCATGCCGTGTCCAGCCCGGCCTGGCTGAACACTAGGCCTACGCCGAGGCTGACCAGGATGGACGGCACGATCAGGCTGGACAGCGCCAACACGAACAGCGCGCTGCTCCCCCGGAACGGACGGCGGAACGCCAGCCCGGCGGCCAGCGCCGCACAGACCGTGACGACCGTGACCATCACCGCCAAACCCGCCGTCCGCCGCAGTGCAGCGCCGAGGTCGCCTACCGACTGGGTCGCCAGCAACTGCTGGAACCAGTGCAGCGACACGCCGCGCATGGGGAAGGTCAGGCCGCTGTCGGGTCCTCCGAACGCCAGTATGATGATGGTCAGGATCGGCCCATACAGGAACAGCACGAAGGCGAAGAACAGCAGCGTTAGCAACGCCCGAGCCATCCCTACAGTTCCCGCCGCACACCGGACAGGCGCAGAATCACGCCCACCATCAGCAGCACGACCGCCAGCAGCACGACGGCGTTGGCGCAGGCCGCCGGGTATTGCAGCAGGCCGATCTGGTTGGAGATCATCAGCCCGACCGACGCCCGCTGTCCCCCACCCATCAGCCGGACGGTGATGAAGTCGCCCATCACCAGCGTGACCACGAATACCGAGCCGATGCCGAGGCCGGGCCGGCACAGCGGGACGACGACGTTCCAGACGACCTGCGCGCCCGTGGCTCCGGCGTCGCGTGCCGCCTCCACCAGGCGCCGGTCGATCCGCATCATGGAGTTGAACACGGGCACCACCATGAACAGCGCATAAAGGTGGACGAAGGCCAGCACGACCGCGAAGTCGGAGAACAGCAGCGCCTCCAGCGGACGGTCCACCAGCCCCATGCCCATCAGTGCGCCGTTGACCAGCCCGTTGCGGCCGAGGAACGGCACCCAGGAGATCATGCGGATGATGTTGCTGGTCAGGAACGGCACCGTGCACACCAGAAACAGCGCCGTCTGCATCGCCGTCGTGCGGACGTGGAACGCCAGGTAATAGGCGATGCCGAAGCCGAGCGGCAGGGTGATGACCCAGACCAGTGCGGCATACTTCAAGGTGTTGGCGTAGGTCCGCCAGGTCACTGCCGAACCCAGCACGTCCCGGTAGTTGTCCAGCATGAAGGCGGGAATGACCCGCACGCTGTCGTAGTCCCAGAAGCTGACGACCAGGATCGCCAGCAACGGCAGCACCAGGAAGCCGAGCAGGACGACGGTGAGCGGCAGGGCTTGGAGGTAGGGGCGCATGGTTCCAGCCGTCATCGAGGACTGCACCCGGCGCCACGCTTCAAAGACAAACAGATCCACCCGTTCCTGCTCCCTCTCCCTCCGGGAGAGGGTTGGGGTGAGGGAAAGGCCACACGAGCTGGCCTATCTAGGTGAAGCGAGATCAGCCCTTGCTTCATTTGGGAGTCCGCTGCTTGGTTTCCCTCACCCCGGCCCTCTCCCGGAGGAAGAGGGAGCAGGAAGCCGGGCTTGTTCGAGCGCAGATGGCCTGCCTGATGTCGGGCTGCCGCGACAGGACTGTTCTCTGTCCTGCATGCCTCCCGCGCTAAGCCGCCACGAACTCGTTCCACTTCTGGACCATGTAGCGGTCCTGGTCCATCACCGAGTTCCAGCACGCCACCTTGCTCATCCGCTCCTGGAACGAGCCGCCGTCCCGCTTGGCACCGGCCTTGTCGATCACCTTGCCGTCGGGGCTGACGATATCGGCAGTGGCAGGCTTCCCCTCCATCCAGTAGCCCCACTCATCCGCGCTCATGTTCTGCTTGGCGGTGTCCAGCACGGCGCTGTAGTAGCCCTGGCGGTTGAGGTAGGCGCCGACCCAGCCCGACAGATACCAGTTGATGTATTCATAGGCGGCATCCAGCTCCAGCCCGCTCAGGTGCTTGGCGATGCCCAGGCCGCCGCCCCAGCCGCGGTAGCCCTCGGCCAGCGGCTGGTAGGTGCAGGCGATGCCGCGGGACCGCACGGCGGTGACGGCGGGCGACCACATGGATTGTATGACGACCTCGCCGGCCGCCATCAGGTTCACGCTTTCGTCGAAGCTTTTCCAAAAGGCGCGGAACTGCCCGGCGTGCTTGGTGTCGATCAGGAAGGCGACAGTCTTGTCGATCTCCTCCTTGGTCATGTTGCCCTTGTCGGCATATTTCATCTGGCCCAGGCTTTCCATGACCATGGCCGCGTCCATGATGCCGATGCCGGGGATGTTGAGGATGCTGGCGCGGCCCTTGAACGCCGGGTCAACCAGGTCCTTCCACTGGGTGATCGGGCGGCCCACCAGGTCCGGGCGTATGCCCAGCGTGTCGGCGTTGTAGATGGTGGGGATCAGCGTCATCCAGCCGCTGGGCGTTTGGGTGAACTTGGTGGACCCGGCGCCCTCCACGAAGCCCACGGTGTGCGGCGCCGTCCCCTGGCCGACGGTGCTGGTGGGCGTCAGCTTGCCGGTGGTGAAGATCGGGACGATGTTGTCGTACTGCTTGATCTTCTTCACGTCCATCGCCTGCAGCACGCCGGTGGGGAAGATCTTCTTGCACAGGAAGTACTCGATGTCGGCCACGTCGTAGCTGCGCGGCTGCGTCACCGCCTTTTGCGCCACGGCGTCGGTGTCCAGCGCGGTCATCTGCAGGGTGAAGCCGAGGTCCTGCTTCACCTTCTCGGCGATCGGGTTCAGCGCGGACACGCCGGTGCCGAACTGGCGCAGGGTGACGTTCTTGATGTTCTGCGCCCAGATCGTCGGGAAGCCCGTGGGAAATGCGGCGGCGGTGCCGGCGGCGGCAGAGGCGGCTTTCAGCAGGCGGCGGCGGGTCGTGCTCATGGCAGGGCGCTCCTTCTCTGGGGTTTGGTTTTGCGGTCAGGCGATGGCATGGGCGTCGCAGGCAGACCAGCCTAGCGCGGCCTGGTCGCCGATTGCGATGGGGGCGGCGTGAAACTCGGCGTCGGGCATCAGGGCCACGGCCTCGTCCGCATCGCCCAGCCGGACCACGACGCGAACGGCGGCGCCCTGATACTCGACGGCGAGCACCGGGCCAGTGATGTGGCCGCCGTCATTCGGCTGCCCACCGATGCGGCACTTGTCGGCGCGCACCGCCACCGCGCCGTGCGGGCCGGGCAGCACGTTGTGGCCGCCGATGAACCGGGCGACGAAGGCGGTGGCCGGGCGCTCGAACACCTCGCGCGGGGGGGCGGCCTGCACGATGCGCCCGGCCTCCATCACCACCATCAGGTCGGACAGCGCCATCGCCTCCTCCTGGCTGTGGGTCACGTGGACGAAGGTCATGCCGAGGTCGCGCTGCAGCCGCTTCAACTCCTCCCGCATGCGGATGCGAAGCTCGGGGTCGAGCGCCGACAGCGGCTCGTCCAGCAGCAGCACCCGCGGGTTGGTCATCAGCGCCCGGGCCAGCGCCACCCGCTGCTGCTGCCCGCCGCTGAGCTGGGCCGGCAGGCGGCCGGAGTAGCGTTCCATCTGCACCCGGGCCAGCATCTCGGCGGCGCGCTTCCGCCGGGCCGCCTTTGCCTCGCCGCGCAGCTTCAGGCTGAAGGCGACGTTGTCCAGGCAGGTCAGATGCGGGAACAGGGCGTAGCTTTGGAACATCATCGCCGTGCCCCGGCGGCCTGGCGGCGCGCTCGTCACATCCTCGGCGCCGACCCGGACCGTGCCGCCGGTCGCAGTCTCGTGCCCGGCGATGATCCGCAGCGTCGTCGTCTTGCCGCAGCCGGACGGGCCGAGCAGGCAGCAATAGGCGCCCGCCGCCACGCGCAGCGACACGCCATCCACCGCCGTGGCGGGGCCGTAACGCTTGGTAATGCCGATCAGCTCGACGGTGCCGGGGTCAATCATTATGCGGCGACCAAGCAAGTCATGTGCCGCCCGACCAGACAGCGGCTCAGCATCCACTGTACGCCGAAGCGGTTATAAACTGCATCATGAAGCTCCCTCGCGCGCCTGGCGCTTATACAGCCTACATCAGCCCGATTCCGACCGATGATGCCATTTGCCTGTGCGTTATGCCGGGTTAATGATCGCCTCCGTGCTCTGCGGTGATGCCGGGGCATGTCGCCATCGCCCCGGGGGCCGGGTTCGCGTCGGCCATGACGGCTAAAGCATGTTCAAAGCGAACGGCTTGGTTTGACCAAATAAATGCTTGCAAAAACCATAGCTGGAGTGGGCGTGATGCGTCCACCTGCACCAAACCCGCTCTGGGCGCGGCTTCTTCGCTCGCGGCGCTGATCTTGGAGGCTGGCGCGGCCCTGGCCGATGCTGCTGGCGTGCCTGCTGTTCGTCGGGCTGGAGGCCGCGGTGATCCGCCTGCAAGGCGTGATGCTGCCGGACATCGACGAGTTCCCAGTAGAGGCAGTGCGGGCTCTGCCCCACGTCTTGACGGTGATGCCGCTGGCTGGCTTCGTCGGCCGTACCACGCCGCCGCCCGCCAGCGGCATCCCCTACGTGAAGGAGCGCCGAGCATGGCCGATCCCCCATTCCACGACGCCCTGGCCGACGCCGCCCTGGCCGCGCGGACCCGGGCATACGCGCCATATTCCCGCTTCGCCGTGGGCGCCGCGGTGCGGACGGATGCGGACGCTATCCACTCCGGCTGCAACGTCGAGAACGCCGCCTACCCCGAAGGCACCTGCGCCGAGGCCGGGGCGATCTCCGCGATGGTGCTGGCCGGCGGGCGGCGCATTTCCGAGCTTGTGGTGGCTGGTGCCGGCCTCTGCACTCCCTGCGGCGGCTGCCGGCAGAAGCTGCGCGAGTTCGGCGCCGCCGGAACCCACGTCCGCGTCGTGGACCCGGCCGGAGCCGTGCTCCTGCGCACGACGCTGGCGGAACTGCTGCCGCATTCCTTCGGCCCGGAGACCCTGGCCTTTGCCGCTGAAACCCCGGCTGGGCCAGGCTGATGCCCCGCGCCTACCTGGCCGGACCCGACGTGTTCCTGCCCGACGCCGTCGCCCATGCCCGGCGCAAGCTGGCCATCTGCGCCCGGCACGGCATCGAGGGCCTATCCCCGCTCAACGAGGACGTATCGAGCCTGCAAGGCATGGGCGACGAGGAAGCCTGGACCACCATCTACCGCAAGGACATCGCCATGATGCAGGCGTCGGACCTGGTGATCGCCAACCTGACCCCGTTCCGCGGCGTGTCCGCCGACAGCGGAACACTGATCGAAGTCGGCTGGTTCCTGGGCCGCGGCCTGCCGGTGTTCGGCTACTCCAACAGCGCCGTGCCGTTCACCGGACGCACCCGGGCGCACCTGGCCGCGCTCCCGGACGCGATGCCGGGCCTGAGCGTCGAGGGCTTCGGCCTGCCCGACAACCTCATGATCCCTGGCGCGGTGCTCCAGGGGGGCGGCCACCCCATCGTCGTGCCCGGGGATGGGCTGGACCGGCCGTTCGATTCGCTTGAGATGTTCGAATCCTGCGTGGCGTTGGCCGCCCGCACCCTGCGAGGGGCATAGCCGATGCCGCGCAAGATCATCATAGACACCGACCCCGGCAAGGACGATGCCGTCGCCATCCTGCTGGCCCTCGCATCGCCCGAGGAGCTGGAGGTGCTCGCCCTGGTGGCGGTGGCCGGCAACGTGCCGGTCACGCGGACCGAGGCCAACGCCCGGCGCCTGGCCGAGCTGGCGGGCCGGCCGGATCTGCCGGTCTATGCCGGCTGCGCCCGTCCGTTGCTGCGCACGCCCATTACCGCCGAGCATGTCCACGGCGACACCGGCCTGCGCGGGCTGGACCTGCCGGAGCCGCGCACGCCCTGCCGCCCGGAGCATGGCGTGGACTACCTGGTGGACACCCTGCGCGCGGCGCCCCCGGGCGAGGTGACGCTGTGCCTGCTCGGACCCGCGACCAACCTGGCGGTGGCGCTGGTGAAGGCGCCGGAAATCGCCGGACGCATCGCGGAGGTCGTCTGGATGGCAGGCGCCCGCAGCGAGGGCGGCAATGTCACCCCAGCAGCCGAGTTCAACGTCCACGCCGACCCAGACGCGGCGCGGGTGCTGCTGGGCAGCGGCATCCCGCTCACGCTGCTGCCGCTGGACCTGACGCACCAGGTGCGGCTGACAGCAGACCGGATGGCCCGGCTGCGCGGGGTCGGCACAGCAGCGGCGCAGGCGATGGCGGTGCTGTTTGCCGGGGACAGTGGGCGGGCACTGGACCGGGGTGGCAGCGCGCTGCATGATCCCTGCGTCATCGCTCACCTGGTGCGGCCGGGGTTGTTTGAGGGGGAGCGGATCAACGTGGTGGTGGAGACCGGCAGCCCGCTGACCCTGGGGATGACGGTGGCCGACTGCTACGGCGTGACAGGGCGTGCGCCCAATGCGATGTGGCTGGACCGGGCGGATGCGGACGGGTTTTTTGAACTGCTGTTCGAGCGCCTAGCGCGGCTGCCGTGATGCCCCGCGTTCACCATCCGGCGCGGGGTGTTTTTTGTAGGGCGGAACAGCGCAGCGCCTTCGGCCGGGGAGCGGCGGTGTGGTTTGGCAGGCGGCGCTGCACCTGACCGCTCTACGATGGGAGCAGTGACAGTCGCGCCAGTCCTGAAAGTTCGGTCGCAGCCAAATCAAAAAGTGGAGTTCGTCCGAGCAAAGAAGCTCAGTCGGCTGGCTGACGGTGCGCGACCGCTGCTTCCGATCGACAGCCGACATGCGCGCCTTGAGACGGCCCTATCTGTTCGGACATGTTGGCCGTGGAGGTAAGCTGGTCCCGGTTTCTGGTTATGCCGTCGTCTTCAGCTCTGCCGCCAGCTCTGCCGCCCGGGTCGCCTGCACCGCCCCCGCTCTGCCGGAGAACGCCGAGGCCAGTCCCTCAATCGCCTGCCGCTTCCCCCGTGAACACCATCTGGTAGATGCCATGCTTGGCCGGCAGCTCCGCCAAGGTTCGCCCGCCCCGGATTCCACTCAACGCAACTTTGGCCCTGAACTCAGCCCCGTGACGCTTCATGTCACTTTGCTGATCTCATCCCGTCTCTCGCTCAAGCGGGACAAGCTTATCGCCCAGTCCAAAATCCCGTGGCCACCTCACGAGAGGTGAGTCAGGCATTTGGGGAGTTAAAATAAATTCGTCGAAGACTGTCATTCCGGGTGCCCGACGTCACACCGGATCCGACAAGCCACGCGCCAAACTCTTCCGATGTGTTACTTTAACATCAGGTTACCAATTGGCTAAAATTGCTAACGGAAGGCTACTGGCCTTTCACACAGAGGTGATGCACACCGATGGCGTGCCGTCCCGCACCGGACCGTAACCCGCGGTGCTCGCCCGCCGGAACTGAACCACAGACGAAAGTCTCTCCCAATGAATGTGCTCGCCACCGCAGAGATTGATCCGTCCGTCGAGACGCCCGAGCCGTTCTCGGTATCAACCACCGTCTCGCTGCAGGAGCGGCGCTACCGCACGATCAAGAACGGCGACATATTCGGGGTGTTTGACCATGGTGGCGACATCCTTGCCGGGGTGGGCGGCACGGATGGGCTGTATCATCAGGACACCCGGCATCTGTCCCGCTTCGATCTTACCCTCGCCGGCCGGCGTCCGCTCCTGCTCAGTTCCGCGCTTGGCATGGACAATGTGATGCTCACGTCCGACCTGTCCAACTCGTCGGCGCTGGATCTCGGTGCGAACGCGCTGGACCAGGGCGTCATCCACGTCCAGCGCTCGCTGTTCCTAGGCGACGGCATCTGCCACGGACGGCTCGCAGTCCGGAACTTCGCCTTCGCGCACCACCGGGTCCAGTTGGACCTGCGGTTCGAAGCAGACTTCGCCGACCTGTTCGAGGTGCGCGGGATGCAACGGGAGCAACGGGGCCGGATGCTTCCCGCTGTGCTGGCAAGCGACGCAGTCACCTTGTCCTACCAGGGCCTTGATGGCGTCGTACGCGCCACACGCCTGGCATTCGAGCCTGCGCCGCAAAAGATCACCGCCAAGAGCGTGGCGTTCGACCTGCAACTGCCCCCGCATGGCCAGGCGACGATCTTCTTCAGCGTCGCGTGCGTGCCGCAGGCCGCAGTCCCGCTCCGCCCCCGTGCGGCGTTCCTGGACGCCTACGTTGGCACCAATCGCCGCCTACGCGCCAGCACCGCCCGCGCGGCGAAGATCTCGTCCCGGCACGAGGAGTTCGATGAGACCATGCGGCGCTCGGCCAACGACCTGCGTATGCTGGTCACCGAGAAGCCGACCGGCCCCTACCCCTATGCCGGCATCCCTTGGTTCAGCACCGCGTTCGGGCGGGATGCGCTGATCACCGCGATGCTGATGCTGGCGGTAGACCCGACGCTGGCCTCAGGCGTGCTGCGTTACCTCGCGCAGGAGCAGGCGACCGAATTCGACCCGGCATCCGAGGCCGAGCCCGGCAAGATCCTGCACGAGATGCGCGGCGGCGAAATGGCGGCGCTGCGGGAGGTGCCGTTCCGGCGCTATTATGGCAGCGTGGACTCGACGCCGCTGTTCGTCATGCTGGCGGGCGCCTACCTCGACCGCACCGGCGACCTTGCCACCGTGGAGGCGCTGTGGCCGCAGATTGAACTGGCCCTTGGCTGGATGGATCGCCGCGCCAACGCCGACGGCTTCGTCAGCTATCAGCGCAGCACCGAGGACGGGCTATCCAACCAGGGCTGGAAAGACAGCTACGACGCCGTGTCGCACGCCGATGGCACGCTCGCGCGTGGCGCCATCTCGTTGTGTGAGGTCCAGGGCTACGTGTATGCGGCACGGGTTGCCGGGGCAGCCATCGCCACGCGGATCGGGCTCGACGCACAGGCGGCTGCGCTGCGCGCCAAGGCCGCAGACCTCAAGCAGGCATTCGAGGCGCAATTTTGGTGCGAGCGGCTCGGCACCTATGCGCTGGCGCTGGATGGCAACGGGCATCAGTGCCAGGTACGCTCGTCCAACGCGGGACACTTGCTGATGACCGGCATCATTTCGCAAGAACGCGCCCGTCAGGTTGTGGAGGGGCTGATGGACGCCGGGCAGTTCACCGGCTGGGGCATACGCACGCTCGGCGCTGGCGAGGCACGCTACAATCCGATGTCCTACCACAATGGCTCGGTTTGGCCGCACGACAACGCGATGATCGCGCTCGGCATGGCCCGCATGGGCCTGCGCGCTGAAACGACGCGGCTGTTCGAGGCGATCTATGCCTCGTCGCGGGCAACGGACCTCAACCGGCTGCCGGAGCTGTTCTGCGGCTTCCCCCGCCGTCCCCGGCAGGGGCCGACATCCTACCCAGTGGCATGCACGCCGCAGGCTTGGGCCGCCGCGTCCCTGCCAGCCTTTGTACAGGCATGCCTCGGCCTCAGCTTCGACCCGGCTGCCCGCGCCGTTCGGTTCGACTCGCCTCACTTGCCGGCGTTCCTGGACAACCTGACCCTGCACAACCTGTCTGTGCGGGGCGCCAGCGTGAGCGTCCAGGTGAGTAGGACGCCGGGCGAGGTGTCCATCAGCGTTGTCGGGCGCGACGGCCCTTGGCATGTGCAGGTCGTGACAACGACCTAAATCGGCCAGGCAGGCATGTATCGCCTGTCACACCAGCGGCCTGCGACCGTGCCCGGCCGCACAAGCTTAGCCTTTCAACTGTGCGCAAACCTCCAAAGGTCTGCTTAGGGCGCCGGGACCAACCAGCGCCAGGCAAGCAGGACACTGCCAAACCAGGATGTTTCGGAACTGCGCACGACCCTGTGCTGTTGCTTGGAACGGAACGAAGTCCGGGAGATAGGCGATGCGACGGATCAAGGGCACGGCGATGCGGGGCATGTGGCTGGCGGTGGAAGCGCAGCAAGTCATCGCATTACGCCTGATGAAGCTCGCCATGGGCAGCCCGGCGGCGAAGCGGGAAGCACACCGCATGGTGGCGGAAAAGGTGGATGCGGCGTCAAAGGCGGCTGCCATTACGGCCGCCGCCATAGCCCGTGGCGCCCCGGATGGCGGCGCGGATGCCGTGGTGCGGATGCTGCGCCGCCGGGTGCGGGCCAACCGGAAGCGACTGGGACCTAGCTGACCCGCCTGCACAGGACTGACGCGGCCTGTCGCCGGGCCGGCGTGCGGCCGTGGCCCGGCAGTGCCGGGGACACGGGTCCCACGACATTGCTGGCCGACGCCAGCCGCTGATAGGCTCGGGCAAAACAACACCCCCGGGGAGGCATCACCGATGCGAAGACGCGACCTGTTGCGGGCGGCGGCCATGGCGCCCTTGGCCTGCCCGGCGGTGGCTCAGCCAGCCGGCGCCCGGACGCTGGTATTCGTGCCTCAGGCCAACCTCACCAGCCTCGATCCGATCTGGACCACCGCGACCGTCACCCGCAACTACGCCTACATGGTGTTCGACACCCTGTTCGGCACCGATGACGCACTGGCTCCGCAACCGCAGATGGCGGAGGGACACACGGTCGAGGACGACGGCCGCCGCTGGACGATCCATCTGCGTCCGGGACTCGTTTTCCATGACGGGACGCCAGTGCTGTCGCGCGACTGCGTGGCATCGCTGCACCGGTGGATGAAGCGGGACGGCCTGGGCCAGACCGTCGCCGGCCGCCTCGACGCGTTGGAAGCGGCAGACGACCGCACGCTCGTGTTCCGGCTCAAGACAGCGTTCCCGCCGTTGCTGACGGCACTGGCGAAGACGCAGCCCAGCCCCGCCATGATCATGCCGGAGCGCATCGCCGCGACCGACCCCTTCAAGCAGATCACCGAGGTGGTGGGCAGCGGACCCTTCCGCTTCGTGCCCGACGAATACGTGCCGGGAAGCCGCATCAGCTTCGCCAAGCACGCGGGATACATCCCGCGCGATGACGCGCCGTCGAGCGTCGCCGGGGCGAAGCGGGTGCTGGTGGACCGGGTGGAGTGGCGCATCATCCCGGAACCCGGCACGGCGGCGAACGCCCTGCGCACCGGCGAGGTGGATTGGGTGGAGATGCCGATCCCTGACCTGCTGCCGGTGCTGCGGAGAGACCGCAACGTTGTGGTCGGCCGGCTGGACCCCTATGGCCTGTATCCGGTGCTGCGGTTCAACCACCTGCAGGGACCGACGACCAACCGCGGCTTGCGCCAGGCGATCCTGGCGGCAATCGATCCGTGTGAGGTCATGCAGGCGGTGATGGGCGACGACGCTTCGACCTACAACGCGCCGGTGGGCTGCTTCCTGCCGGGCACGGCGTATGCGAATGACGCGGGCATGGACCGGGTCGGCGGCCGGGCAGGCGACGCGCAGGTGCGCGCGATGCTGACGGCATCAGGCTATGCCGGCGAGCCGCTGACGCTGCTGCACCCGACGGACCAGCCGTTCTACGACGCCATGAGCCAGGTGGTCGCCGCGACGCTCAAGCGGATCGGCGTCAACCTGGACGACGCGACGATGGATTGGGGCACGGTGGTGCAGCGCCGGGCCAGCAAGGAGCCGCTCGACAAGGGCGGCTGGTCGCTGTTCTGCACGTCGTTCCCGGCGCTCGACTGGGTGGACCCGCTTTCGGCGCCGGCCATGCGCGGCACCGGGGGAACCGCCTGGTATGGCTGGCCGGACGACCGGGCGGCAGAGGAGCTGCGGACACAGTGGATCGACAGCGACGACCCTGCTGAGCGCAAGCGCCTCGCGGCCGCCTTGCAGACCGAAGTGTTCACGGATGCGATGTTCGTCCCGCTCGGCCAGTACTTCCAGTCGGCCGCCTGGCGGTCGAATATCACCGGGCATCTTAAGAGCCAGGCGCCGCTGTTCTGGAACGTGGCCAAAGGGTAAACGCTTGCAAGCAGGAGAGCGGCCTCGTCGGGCCGCTCTCCCTTGGCGGCGGCCCTACTCCGCGGCAAGCCGCGCGTTTTGCGGGAACATGTGCCGCTTCGCATCATCGTCCATCTCGGCCTTCATTGGATACTTGGCCTTCAGCGCCTCCGCGCGTTCTGCCGCCGGGCGAGCGTTGATCTCGTCCAGATGCCGCTTCAGGTTCGGCATCGCTGCGTAGGCGTCCGGGCCCATAACGAACGGCACCACCCGCGCCCAGCCCCAAACCGCCATGTCCACAATTGTGTAGATGTCGCCGAGCATGTAGCGGTGACGCGCCAAATGCGCGTCCAGGATGCCGTAATGCCGTTCCGCCTCGAAGGCATAACGGTTCACCGCGTAATCCTTCGGCTCCGGGGCGAAGTGCTTGAAGTGGACGGCCTGGCCGGAATACGGCCCGATACCGGTGGCGACGAACATCAGCCAGGACAGCAACCGTCCCCGCGCCGCGTCGCCCGGCCCCGGCAGGAACTGGCCGCTTTTCTCCGCGAGGTAGAGCAGGATGGCGTTGCTGTCGAACACCGTGGCGTCACCGTCGGTGATGGCCGGGGTCTTGCCGTTGGGGTTGATCGCCAGGAAGTCCGCCGCGAACTGCTCGCCACGGCGGGTGTCCACGGGCACGACCTCATAAGGCATCCCGGACTCCTCCAGGAACAGCGCAACTTTCAAAGGATTGGGCGAGGGATGGTAGTAGAACTTGATCATCGGCGTGCCTCCTAGGGCTGACCCGTACGGTATAGGCGCGCCAACCGTACATCGCCAGTTACATCGGAGCGACAGCCGTTAGAAGCGGGCCTCCCGGGCCAGCACGCCCATCATCACGTCGTCGTAGCGCTCACCGCCGACCAGGGCGGCCTCGCGCTCCCGCCCCTCAACCACGAAGCCGCATGCCGAGTAGGAGCGGATCGCTCGCGTATTATACGCAATCACGCGCAGGCTCAGCCGATGCAGGCCGAGCGTGCCAAAGGCGTGCCGCATCAGCGTCCGGATTGCGTCCCTGCCCAGGCCCATACCGAGCTTGGCCGGGTCATACAGCCCAATGGTCATCCGTGCCCGGGCATCGTTCCGGTCGAGTGCGTCAAGGCGCGTCAACCCGAGCAGCCGTCCATCATGCTCGACCACCCAAGCATGGGCATGACTCGCGATCTCTTCGACCCAATGCGCCGCACGGGCTTCCGTCAGCGGTGGCCAACCGGTCGGGTCGGCGCCGAACATGTGCATGATGCCAAGATCATTCCCAAGCGCCAGCCGCTCGATCGCATCCCCTGACCGTGGTGGGCGCAAAACGACCGAAGCCCCGGTCAGGATAGGCGCATCCATCACGCGATCACCCTGCCGAAGGTGCCGAAACAGTCCCAGGCGGCATCATTCTAAGCCCACCGGTGCTCCGCCGCCGGATGCGTGCCCGACAGCCGGTCCCGCCCGAACAGCTTGCGCCGCAACGTGCCTGGCGCATAAGCCTCCTTATAGGCGCCTCGCCGCTGCAGCTCCGGCACCAGCAAATCAACCACATCCGTCACGCAGTCCGGCACGACGGTGCGGGACAGGATGAAACCGTCCACGCCGGCGCCCTCCACCAGTTCCTGCAACGCATCCGCGACCGTGCCGGGTGACCCGACGACCGGCGCCTGCCGGCTGCCCAGCACCATGCGCTCCAGCAGCTTGCGCTTGGTCATCACCGGGGCGCTGCGGGCGAGGGCCTCTAGGTTGGACTTGATCGCCTGGGTTTCCACGACCTGGATCGGCTCGTCCATCCCGTAGGCAGCCAGGTCTATACCCATGCTGGCCGAGGCATGGACCAGCGCTCCCTCTCCCGACGCATAGTGCCGCAGGTCCGCCAGCTTCGCCTGCGCCAGCGCATCCGTCTCAGCGACCACGAGCGACGCGCCCACGAAGGCCAGCACATCCCCCGGCGCACGCCCTGCCGCCACGGCCCCGGCCCGTACGTCGTCCACGATGGCGCGCAACGCCGGGACCGCCTGCCCATTCAGGAACACGCATTCGGCGTGGCTTGCCGCAAACCGCTTGCCCCGGCCGGACGACCCCGCCTGGAACAGCACCGGCGTCCGCTGTGGCGACGGCTCGGCCAGGTGGATGGCGTCCATGCGGTAATGCGGGCCGTCATGCCGGACCGCACGCACGCGGCCCGGGTCGGCATACACCCCGGCGTCACGATCCCGCCGCACGGCGTCATCCGCCCAGCTTCCCTCCCACAGCTTGTAAACCGCCTGCATATAATCATCGGCCACGTCGTAGCGGTCGTCATGCGCCACCTGCTGCTGCAGCCCCATCGCCCTGGCGGCGCTGTCGAGGTAGCCCGTCACGACATTCCAGCCGATCCGCCCGTCGGTCAGGTGGTCCAGCGTGGACATGCGCCGGGCGAACGGGAACGGCGGGTCGTAAGTCAGGTTGACCGTGACGCCGAACCCGAGATGCCGGGTTACGGCGGCCATCGCCGGCACCAGCAGCAGCGGATCGTTCACCGGCACCTGTACGCCGTGGCTGATAGCGGGACCGGCCGACCCGGCATACACATCGTAAACCCCCAGCACGTCCGCCAGGAACAGCCCATCGAACAGCCCGCGCTCCAGCGTTTGCGCCAAGGTGGTCCAGTGGTGAAGGGTGCGATACTCCACCGAGCGGTCGCGCGGATGGGTCCACATGCCTTGCTGAATGTGGCCGACGGTGTTCATGTCGAACGCCATCAGGCGTAGCTGCTTCGGGGCTTTGTTCATCGCGCCGACCATCCGGACTGCCGCATCACCGGTCAAGCTGCGGGCAGCGCAGCTCCCGCCGGCAACGTGCCTGCAGCCGTCAGGCGTGAGCGTTGCCTCCACGTCCGGGCCGGTCCGGACGGCTGAACTCCCGGTCGATCCGCACCGCCATCCGGTCCTTGCGCCGGCCCACCCGCGCCTCGAACATCGGCACGGTGCCGCAGCGGACCAGCACCGGGTTGCCGGGAGCCGTTCCCAGCATGATGCGGTCGCCGACCTTCAGCGACATCACGTCCGACAGGCGCATCACCTGCTCGTCCAGCACGACGTCCAGGTCCACGTCGGTGTCCCACAACTGCGCCGCCAAGTGGGTTTCCCAGATGCTGTCCCGGCCGAAGCGCTCCCCCATGAACTGCTGCAGCAACAGCTCGCGCACCGGCTCCAGCGTTGCGTAGGGCAGCAGCAGCTCCAGCCGGCCGCCGCGGTCATCCATGTCGATCCGCAGCTTCACCAAGACGGCGGCATTCGACACCCGGGAAATGATGGCGAAGCGCGGGTTCACCTCCAGCCGCTCGAACTTGAATGTCACCGGCGTCAGCGGCTCGAAGCTGGCGGTCACGTCGTGCAGCACCACGCGGATCAGCTTCTCCACCAGGCTGCGCTCGATGGTGGTGTAGGGCCGGCCCTCGATCCGCATGGCCGCCGTGCCGCGCCGCCCGCCGAGCAGCACGTCGATGATCGAGTAGATCAGCGCGGAGTCCACGACCATCAGGCCGTAGTTGTCCCATTCCTCCACCTTGAACACCGCCAGCATCGCCGGCAGCGGGATGCTGTTGAGATAGTCGCCGAACCGCAGCGAGGCGATGTTGTCGATGCCGACCTCCACGTTGTCGCTCGTGAAGTTTCGCAGGCTGGTGCTCATGATGCGGACCAGGCGGTCCACAACGATCTCCAGCATCGGCAAGCGTTCATAGCTGACAAGTCCGGCGCTGATGATGCGCTGCATCCCGGACTGATCCGCGCCACCCTGCGGCCCATCGCTATAGCCAAGCAGCGCGTCAATTTCCGCCTGCGTCAGCACCTTTTCCGGCGCTGCAACATTTTGTGCAGTATCACCCATGGCACGAACCTCCTGTCCGTGCCGCATCTTGGTGGGATGCCGATGAAGAATGCGTAAAGACCGCCTTGGACTTGCAGCGTCGCTTGCCAGCGCCCGGGATGCCCGAGCTCTGCGCGCTGGCCACCGTGGCCGGTGCTAAAGCCCAGGCAGCGCTGCCGTGCCGATCCGTTCGACCCCCGCCTGCTCCATCGCCCTCCAAGCCCGGTCCAGCGACCCGGCAGCGTTGATCGCGCGGCAGGCATCCTCGATCACATAAGCCTCGAACCCAGCGGCCCGGGCGTCCATCGCGCTCCAGCCGACGCAGAAATCAGTGGCAAGGCCAGCCAGGAACACGCGCCGCGCGCCGCGCTCCCGCAAATAGCCGGTCAGGCCCGTCGGAGTACGTCGGTCGGCCTCGGTGAATGCGGAGTAGCTGTCCACCTCGGCCCGGCAGCCCTTGCGGATCACAAGCTCCGCCCGTGGCAGGTCCAGCCCGGCGGCAAGGGCAGCGCCAGGAGTGCCCTGAACACAGTGCGTCGGCCACAGGACCTGACGCCCATAGGACAGCTCGATTTCATCGAATGGCGCCCGCCCGGGATGGCTGGCGGCGAACGACGCATGCCCCGGCGGGTGCCAGTCCTGCGTCAGCACGACGTGGCCGAACGCCGCGCCGACCCGGTTGATCCGTGCAATCACGGCATCTCCGTCCGGCACCGCAAGCGGGCCGCCGGGCAGGAAGTCCACCTGCACGTCCACGACGAGCAGGACGTCTCCGGGGTGTGATTGCATGGGGATTGCCTCCGGCCGGGTTGCCTGCAGCACATGCGCCCGCTGCCGCCGGACGCCAACCCCGTGGGGACCGTCATCAACAGATGCCCATAGTGCTTCAGATGCCCAGAGTGCTTCGTAGCGTCCGGTTGCCGGGCTGGTCCCGGAACCCCGGATCGGACTTGGCGTTGCCCGGCACGTGCATCCATGAGGTTTGGTCCCATGACGACCCGTTCAGGACTAACGTTTGCCCTGGCCCTCGCCGCCAGCTTGGCCCCGGTCGGCGCCGGCGCTCAGGACGCGCCGCGGCGCCATACCTTCTACATTGCGCCCGGCAATCCGAAGACGGTCGGACAAGGTGGCGCAGTCGTCGGAGTCGTTCCGCATCAGACCGTGCCGGCGCCGCAAGGCAGCATGGCCACATTCGGCGGATTGTTGGGCACCGGGGCGCCGCGGGCGGTTACAGCGCCGAGTGCCAATGCACCCGCAGCGGACGCGCCTACTCCGCGCTGATCCGTCCCACAGCCGAACCCCGGGCGTTGAGCAAATCGCCCGAGGTATGGATATAAGTGACAAGCCAGCCAGGCTTGCCGGGTCTAGCACGCGTCTGACCTAAAAACGTGCCAGGTCTCGCAAGCCTGCTTAGGTTGGACGGCGCTGGACGTCGCCGCTCCACGTACCATATCGCGGCAATGGATGGATCATTCGCCGTTGCCGCCGCCCTCCCACCCAAGGCGCCGCTAAGCCCGCGCCTCCGGAGCCAGTTCGAGGCTTTCCTAGTGCTGCGGCGCAACCCATTGGAACTATGGGGCCCCGCTGCATACGAGGAGGGCGTGCTGCCGGGACGTTTTCTGGGACGGGAGCAGCTCATGCTCAACGATCCCGACGCGATCCGGCATGTCCTGGTGGATAACCATGAGAATTATGGCCGCAACGTCGGCACCCGCCGCGTGTTGCAGCCCGTGCTGGGCAGCGGCCTGTTTTTGGCGGAGGGCAAGGCATGGCGGCACCAGCGCCGCACCATCGCACCCAGCATGGCCCCACGCATCATGCCGGTCCTGGCCCGCCACGTCGTCGCGGCCTCCACGGCGGCAGAGGCCATGTTGGCTGAGAGTGCCCTGCGTCCAATCGAGCTTCTGCCGCGCTTGCAGCATCTCGCACTGACGATTGCCGGGCAATCCATGTTCTCGCTCGAGATGGCCGGCTACGGCAAGGAGATGCGGGCGCTGCTGATGAACTACGCCCAGCACTATGCCCAGCCCGGCTTTCTGGACCTGTTACTCCCGGCTACGGTGCGGTCGCCGTTGGATCGCGGACGCGCTGCCTTCCGCCGGAACTGGCTGCGCTTCATGGACCGCATCATCGACGCGCGTGAGAAGCAGGGCCGCACCGGCGACGCACCCCGGGACTTGTTCGACCTGCTGGCCAACGCCCGTGATCCCGAAACCGGCGAGGGTTTCAACCGCGCGCAGCTGCGGGACGAGGTCGCGACGATGATCCTGGCCGGGCATGAGACGACGGCGGTGACGCTGTTCTGGGCCTGCTACCTGGCGGCGCTATAC
>CAXTOB010000041.1:18945-23064 GCA_964245505.1 uncultured Acetobacteraceae bacterium
GCGCTATACCCGGATCATGCCGCGCGGCTGGCGGAGGAGGCAGATGCCGCTGACCTGTCGCCTGAGGGCGCCGCGGCGTCCGTACGTCAGCTTCCCCTTACCCGCGCCTTCATAGATGAGACATTGCGGCTATATCCGCCTGCTTTCCTGATCGTGCGGGAGGCCCTGGCGCCGGACGTGGTGGCCGGCCGGCCGATCGCTGCCGGCACGGTGGTCAGCATGTCGCCTTGGGTGCTGCACCGTCACCACAAATTCTGGACCGACCCCGACCGGTTCGACCCGTCACGCTTCCTGCCCGGAACAGCCCCGCCGGCACGCTACACCTACATGCCATTCGGCGCGGGTCCCCGCATCTGCGTCGGTGCGCAGTTCGCCCTGACGGAGGCGGTCATCGTCCTAGCCCGGTTGATGCGGTCCTTCCGGCTGCAGTTCTTCGGCCGCGGCACTGTCATCCCGCGCGCCTTCGTAACAACCCAGCCCGACCGGCCTGTCCGTTTCATCCTGAACCCTCGGCGACCGTAACCGGCCGGCTCATCGCGCAACGGTTGCATCCAAAAGCGGCGTAAGACGGTATAGGTTCGGCCGACGCCGCTTGCGTTCTGGCCCATCAGGAGGCATGAGCGGGTGCCGGAATGGCTCGGAGCCGACCTGACCGCTTGGAGGAATCATGGAATATTTTCTTGTCCGCCTGGCCTATACGCCCGCAGCTTGGTCCGACATCATCGAGAACACGACGAGCCTCGACGAGCGGCTGGCGCCAGTCCGCAGGTTGCTGCGCCATCTCGGCGGGTCGTTGGCATCGTTCGGGTTTTTCGATACCGAGCATTCGAGGAGCGCCGCCGCACCGCCCCATACCGTGACCGACAAGTTCGTGATGTGGTCCGGGCACGACCTGCTGACCATCATAGCCATGCCGGACAAGGAGGCTGCGCATGCCTTCAACATGGCCGTTTCGGCCGAGGCCGGGCTGAAGATCGTGGACCTGACCCCGATAGTGCCGATGCAGGATGCGGTGAAGGCGATGGTCGCCGCAAAGGCGGCCGTTGCACAGACGGGCTACGCAGCGCCCGGCCGGCCGAGACCGTGACGCACGTGGAGCGCCGAGTGCCGGCCGCTCCACGCCCGACAGCCCTCGCGTAGCGGTCGGAACGTGACCGGCATGGCATGCCTCCGTTGCGGGGTCGGCAACCGGGCCAAGGCCCGGTTCTGCGACGGATGCGGCGCGCCGCTCGGTAGCGAATCAGCCGCCCTGCCCGACCTGTCGTCGGATGAGCTAAAGCACGTCACCATCCTGTTCAGCGACCTTGAAGGTTCCACGGAACTGATTGCCGGCCATGGCCCGGAGGAAGCGCGCCAACGGCTACTGCCGGCCCTGCGCGCCATGTCCGACGCCGTCCATGCCTTCGGCGGGACGGTCAACCAGGTCCTGGGTGACGGGGTCATGGCGCTGTTTGGGGCGCCGGTCAGCCAGGAAGATCATGCCGTCCGCGCCTGCTGCGCGTCGCTGCGCATGCATGAGCTTGCCAGGCGGCTCACTCCGCCGGCGCGGCTCCGGGTTGGCCTAGCATCCGGCACCACGCTGCTGACGGCCAGCCGGGGCGGCATCGGCGTCGCCGGCGCCCACCGGGCGTTTGGCGAGATCATCCATGTCGCGTCCCGGCTGCAAGGCATCGCGCCGCCGGGTACGACGCTGTGCTCGTCGGAAGTGATCCGGCTTGCTGGTGCGGCTGTGGACGCAGCGCCGCTGGGCGCCCGCCTGTTGCGCGGCCTATCCGGCGAGCAGGACATCTTCGAATTGCGCGGCCTGCACAGGGACGGCTCACGTTTCCGCGCCGCGGTGGAGCGCGGCCTCAGCCCGTTCACGGGGCGGGAGGCGGAGCTTACGGCCCTGCGCCGCTGCGCCGGGCTGGACGGAAGCCGGGTCCTGCGGGGTACTGTCGCCGCCATCGTGGGAGAGGCCGGGATCGGCAAGTCCCGCCTGGCATGGGAGCTGACCCAATCCCTGGACCCGGGCGTTTGGCAGGTCCTGCAGGCCGAGGCGGTGTCCTACGGCAGCAACATCCCCTATGTCCCGGTGATCCGGCTGCTGCGGTCCTGCTTCCGACTGGAAGAGCGGGATGCGCCCGACGAGGCAGCGCGAAAAGTCTGCGCCACGCTCGACGGGCTGCCCTCCGTGCCGCAGACCGGGCGCAGCGCCCTGTTGTCCCTGCTGGACTTGCCGCTAGCCAGGGGTGGCGAGGAATGGCAGGCGTTGCCGCCGCTGCGCCGCCGCGATGCCCTTTGGGACGCCGTGTCCAGCCTACTGCGCGGGATGGCCCAGCGCGGCCCGGTTCTCGTTCTCATAGAGGACCTGCATTGGGCCGACGAGGAAACGCTCCGCCTGCTGGATGTCACCATGGGATCGGTCGAGGGCGTGCTGCTGCTGGTGACGCACCGGCCGGCATTTGAGCCGGTTTGGGAACGGCTGACCCCAACGTTCATTCCGCTGGCGCCCCTGCCGCAGCCCGGTATGGAGCGGCTGGCCAGCACCGTGCTGGAAGGTGTGGACGCCGGGCTGCGCGGCGACGTGCTGGCGCGCGCCGGAGGCAACCCATTCTTCCTGGAGGAGATGGCCCGCGCCGCCGCCCGCGCCATACGGGCCGTGAACGGCGCGGCGGGCGGGCTGCAGGCGGCAATTCCGGACACGGTGCAGGCCGTGCTGGCCGCGCGCATCGACAGCCTGACGCCAACGGACAAGGAGGTGCTGCAGGCCGCCTCCGCCCTCGGCACAAGGTTCTCGGCCACAATCCTGCACGCGCTGTTTCCGGACTGCCCGGCTGAGGACTTCGCTAACCGGTTGGACCGGCTAGGCGACGCCGGGCTGCTGCGTGCGGCTCTAGGAGTGCAAGGCGAACATGGCTTCGCCCATGCACTGGTTCAGGAGGTCGCCTATGCCGGGATGCCCGGCGGGCGCCGGCGCAACCTGCACGCCGCCGCGGTCAGGGCGCTGGAGGCCCTGTTTCCCGACCGGCTGGTGGAGCAAGCGGAGCCGCTGGCCTACCATGCCCACCGCGGCGAGGTATGGGCCGCCGCGCTGCTGCACGCCCGCCGGGCCGGGCAGCGGGCAGCGAGCCGGTCCGCTTATCGGGACGCTGCCGCGTTTTTTGAGCAGGCGATCCACGCCTGCGAGCGCCTGCCGCAAACCGACGCGATGCTCGCCGAGCAGATCGACATACGGTTCGAGGCGCGAAACGCCCTGCTTCCCACGGCTGGAATCGGACGCAACCTGCAGCACAGCCAGACGGCGGAAGCTCTGGCTCAGCGCCTGGGCGACCCACGGCGCCTAGGCTGGGCGACGAGTCTGATGGCGCGGGACCTGAACATGGCTGGCCGCCCAACCGAGGCATTGGCCGCCGCCCAGCGCGCGCTCAGCATAGCCGAGGATGCCGACTTATCGTGCATCACCCGATTCCACATCGCGCTTGCGGCCTACGCCCAGGGCGACTACCCGCAAACCATCGCCGTCCTGGATCCGTTGGTGCGTGAGGTCGAGGCTGGGGATCGTCTGCGCCAATTCGGCCTGCCCGCTCCCGGCGCGCTGTATTTCCGCGGTTGGTGGTCCTGGTCTCTGTCCCGAACCGGCGCATTCAGCGAGGCCGAGGCGGTTCTGACGGACATGGTGGCCTTGGCACGGGAGGTCGATCAGCCGCTCGGCCTGACGTTCACCCACCTGAGCCGCGGTTTCGTGCTGGGCGCCGAGGGCCGGCTTCGGGACGCGGAGGCGGAACTGCGGACCAGCCTGGAGTTGTGCCAGGCTTGGAGCTTCTATGGCTGGTTCACCAACATCGCGTCCTGCCTCGGCCACGTGCTTTCGCGTCTGGGCCAGGACGAGGAAGGAACCACCCTGCTGCAACGGGCCATCGAGCGGACCCGGGCCAGCGGCATCCTGGTCAGCCATGGGCAGGAACTGTCCTGGCTGGCGGAAGCGCATCTGGCCGCCGGGCGGCCGGACCAGGCCGTGCAGACTGCTGGGGAGGCCGTCGAGGTGGCGCGCCAGCACGAGGAGCATGGCAACGAGGCATTGGCTTTATTCGCGCTTGGCAGGTCGGTGCTGCTGCAGGGGGGCCCATTGGATGGGGC
>CAXTOB010000042.1:0-5345 GCA_964245505.1 uncultured Acetobacteraceae bacterium
CTTCGCCGGCGTGGGCGTCGGCATCGCGCTTTCGGCCGCGCTCGTTTCAACGCTCCTGGCCGCCGGAGCCGATTGGCGCATCCTTTGGCTTGCATCCGGTGCGGTCTCGCTGGCCTTCCTGGCTGCCGTGGTTTGGCTGGTGCCCGGGGGCGAGATGCTGCGGCAAGCAATTGCATCCCCGCCGGACGTCAGCGAAGGTGATCCGAGGCATGGTCTTGCTGCCCTCGCCTGGGCCTACGGCCTGTTCGGGTTCGGCTACGTTGTCACTGCCACGTTCCTGGTGACCATCGTGCGGGCCGCCCCTGAACTCCGCTTGGTCGAGCCGCTCGTTTGGGTGGTCGTGGGCGTTGCGGCGGCGCCCTCGGTGGCGCTATGGACGCGGCTCGGGACCTGGCTGGGCGTCGCGCGCGCGTTCGCGGCCGCCTGCCTGGTCGAGGCCGCTGGCGTTGCGGCGAGCGTGCTGTGGCCGACGGTGGCGGGGACGCTGCTGGCCGCGGCGATCCTGGGCGGGACCTTCATGGGCCTCACGGCGCTGGGCCTCGCGGGCGCACGCCGGCTCGCAGCCGGAGGTGACCCGAGGCGTGCTCTCGGCCTGCTGACGGCCGCGTTCGGCGCCGGGCAGATCGCCGGGCCGGCGCTCGCGGGCTTCTTGTATGACGAGACGGGCGGTTTCGTGTTGCCGTCCTTGTTGGCTGCTGGTGCGCTCCTTGCCGCAGCCATCATAGCCACCGGGGTGCACCTGCCTGCGGCGCGGCGCGAGACAAGGGACGGAGTTGCAAGCAGCCTCGAGACGGCTCAGGGGAGCCACCTAGAGACACAACCCCGTCCGTCGGAGAGTTCTGGCCAGCGGCAAACGCTGGACTGTTGGTCAGCGCAGACAGCGGACCCAGGGGAAGAGTAAACCTCCAGCATGTTGCAACGCTGAGCAGCGTCGGAACCTACTGCCAATCCACACCCGCGTGTTCAGGCTACGCGGCGACAAGCGTCCCGATACGGTCCTGGGCGGCTTTCATGGCGGCCTTGTCCTGTTCGGGTCCATAAGCCACGCCCTCGGCGCGTACAACCTGGACGTCGCCAATCCCCAAGAAGCCCAGGATAGCCGCCAGATAGGTCGCGAGGTGCTCAACGGGGGCAAACGGACCCTGCGAATAAACGCCGCCAGAGGACAGCGCCAGATACGCCTTGCCCGTCAGCAGGCCTTTCGGGCCAGTCTCGGTGTAACGGAACGTCTGCCCGGCAATCGCAATGTGATCGATCCAGGCCTTGAGGGTCGAGGGGATCGTGAAGTTGTACATCGGCGAGCCGATCACGACGACATCGGCAGCCTTGAGTTCGTCAACCATCGCCTTGGACCGGGTCGCAGTTGCCGTGAGCGAGCTGTCCTTCTCGCCCTCGGGCACCCACGCCTGACGGATGGTCATGTCGACATGCGGAAGACGATCGGCCGCTACGTCACGATAGACGACCACGGCTCCAGGGTTGGCGGCCTTCAGTCTCTCGACCAGCTCGGCCGAAAGGCGACGTGAATGCGAGGTTGCAGCATCGCTGGCGCTTGCGTCGATGTGAAGAATGTTCATGGCAGTTCCGTGCTCTTCGCCACCGGTGTGGTGCCGATCCGTAACCGAGGCTAAATGGAGCACTGGATTACCTGTCGCAAGAAGGCACAGTCATGGAACCCGGGCACACCGATGTAACCGCCGAGCGCAGTTCGCCAGGAATGATCCTCAGCCACACGACTGACTGCTGCAAGGCGGTGGGCAGCGTCCTGGCGCGCATCGGCGACAAGTGGAGCGTGTTGGTGGTGATGTCGCTGGGCGACGGAACCTATAGGTTCAACGAACTGAAGCGCCGCATAGACGGCATTTCGCAACGCATGCTGACGCTGACGTTGCGCGGTCTGGAGCGGGATGGACTCGTCGAACGCACGTTCTTCCCGACCATCCCACCCAAGGTCAATTACACGCTCACTGAGCTTGGCCGTTCACTGCGGGAACCGGTCGGCGCACTGGGCCAGTGGGCGATCGAGCACCGTGTCACCGTTGAGCGGTCTCGCGATCTTTATGATGCTCGCGAGACGGAGGATAGGACGGAACTGAAATAGCCGGCGTGGTTCAATGATGGGCTGCATGCAGGCGGGCGCGGTTTAAGTCAGGGTAGCACCCGAAACGAGAAATCCCTGCTGTCTCTCGCTTTAAATCGCGAGCGGGCGACGGACGTCCGGGGGTGTGCCCGGCTTGAATGCTGTCTGGTTGGTGAGCGACCCGCTCCATGTCCAGCTTCGAGCAGCCTTGCGGCGATCCCTAGAAGCCGGGGGTGCTGCGCCGGCCACCCTTGCCAGGGTTCAGCGGCACCACGGGGCATTGCACCGGGGGCAGTTGCTGCCAGCCGGCAATGGTCCGGACGCAGGCACGTGCCTTGGCGTGATCGGCGATGCCCGGGAAGCGCTGACGCAGCTCGATGATGGCCGACAGCTCGCCCTCCTCGTGGAAGGCAGTGCGGATCGCGGCGGCATCGGCTTCGGTCACGACGAACATGGCCGAAGCATGGACCACGTGCCCTGTGGTCGGCAAGCAGGGCATGGCTGAGCCTGCGCCGACGCTCCCTGCTACGGCCTGCCGCACGCCGAACGGGTGTCCGCAAGGGGATCGTCCAACGGACGGTTCAGACCTCGCCGCGCAAGCCTTGTAGAACCAGGCGGGACGGTGTCTCACATAGCTGGTACGACAACTCTATCACTGAGGGGAGGCTAAACGTTACACATTTGGCCATGACGACCACCCTGATCGGCTACGCCCGCTGTTCCACCGACAAGCAGGACCTCGCCGCCCAGAAAGCTGCCCTTGAGAAGCTCGGGGTGGCCGCCGACGGGATCTACACCGATCACGGGTTGACAGGCACTAACCGATCCCGGCCTGGCCTCGACCAAGCCCTCGCTGCAGTCCGCACCGGCGACACGCTCGTGGTGCCCAAGCTCGACCGCCTGGCGCGCTCGGTCCCGGATGCCCGGTTCATCGCCGACGCGCTGGTCGTCCGCGGCGTCAGGCTCGCGCTGGGGTCAAGCGTCTATGATCCCAAAGACCCCATGGGCAAAATGTTTTTCAACATCCTGGCCACGTTTGCCGAGTTCGAGGCCGACCTTATCCGGCTTCGCACCCGGGAGGGCATGGCCATCGCACGCGCCCGAGGAAAACTACGCGGCAAGCAGCCCAAGCTCTCCGACAAGCAGCAGAAGGAGCTGCGCCGGATGCACGACACCGGCGAGTATTCCATCAGCGACCTGGCCGAGTTGTTCACGGTGTCCCGCCCGACGGTTTACCGGACCCTCGGGCGGCAACGGCCCGCCACATAGCGCCGGTAGAACCCCGCCAGTTATCGGTTCTCCCGCACGAAGCGTGCTGGCCAGTTTGGCACATATCCAACAACCCGTTGAGTTTGATGAAAGTTCGCCATGTTCCAGTTGGCGGACATGACGGAACGGCAACCAGGGAGATTACACATACAAAAGCCGGGCTAATTCAATAAGATGCACTTCATGCGAACCGCTCAGTAGCACGCTTTGTGCGGGAGAACCCAGTTATCGTTGAAGGTCACAGGCAAAAGTCCGCCACATAGTATGTCCGTTTTCTCGTGCATGTGCCAGCATTGGCGGACACATCCGGGGTGGCCGGTCATGGATCGGATACCGTTGGCGAATTCGGAGTTGGCTGTTTATTCACGGCGTCACTGGCCCTGTAGACCCCGCTTCACCGAGATTCAGGATGGGTCTCCTCAGCTTGCCAAGGCGGGTTCTGGACAGGTTAGGTGAATTCGCCAGCGGTATCGCTTGCTCCCTAGACCCCAAGGCCCATCCGAGTGGAAACGGGGCAGTTGGACGACAGTCATGACCCCTGTTTGGTCATGCAGTCCGGGTGACGGCAAGATAGGAAAGGCCGCCGCTCGTGCCGGTGCTGGTGGCGAACTGCGCGTTGCTGGTCGTGAGACCAGCGAAGGTAACGAGGGCAGACGTGCCCGAGCCGGCGCCGAAGTCGGCGTGCAGCGTCGTGCCCTGGTAGCTGGCCGCACCCTGGTTGTCCAACCAGCTCATGCCTCCGGTGGCGGCATCAAAGCCCCACAGCGTGACCATGTCGCCCGTGTGGAAGTTAAGCAGCGTGTTCCATGTGCTCTGGCCGCCACGGCCGTCCACGAAGAACGTGTCCGTGCCTCCGTCGGCACCGGAAGCGCCCACCAGCCAGCTCGAGCCGGCGCCGCCGTCGAGTACGTTGCTGCCCGCCTTGGCCGCCAGCGCGTCATCGCCGGTGCCGCCCTTGAGGAACACGTCTGCCACCCTGGCACCGATTACCACATTGTCCGAGCCGCTGTAGACATACTGCGCCTGCAGGTAACTTACCGGCCCTGTATAGTCGGACCCGACGAGTGACCCCGAGGTGGAGGATGTCACGTCTGTCACGCCGAAGCGCGTGTCGGACACGGTAAGCGGCGCAGCAGCAGCAGTGGAACCCATGTTGCCGGCTGCGTCGGTCTCGCTCGCGACCAGCGTATGGACGCCTGGCGCGAGTTGGGACGGGTCGTAGGTCCAGGTGCCCGTCGCATTGGCGTTTGCCACGCCGATCGCTTGACTACCCTCGCTGATGGTAACAAGGGCGTTCGGGTCGCCCCCGCCTGTGAGGATTTGGCTGTAGGCGATGCTGTTCGAGTTGGTGTCCAGGGGGTTGCTCGCGAGCGCCGCGGTGACGACCGGCGCCGTGGTGTCGATCACCAGGCCGGTGTCGCTGCCGGTGAGCGTGGTCAGGGCCGAGGTGTCGAGGGGGTTGCCGGCGGTGTCGGTGACGGTGGCTCCGCCCAGGCTGAACCCGGTGACCTTGAGGTCGGCCGTGTCCTGGCCAGCAGCTACTGTCGTGGTGAACACCAGGCTGGCCGGGGTCGTGGCCGCGGCGTCGAGGGTGGCCGTGCCGCCGTTGCTCAGGCTGAGGGTGGGGCTGCCGAGGGTGGTGCCAAGCGTGACGGCGGCGCTCGGCGTCAGGCTGAAGCTGATGGTGCGCCCGGCATCGAGTGGCCCCGTGGCGCTGGGCGTCGCGAGCAGCGCGGTGACCGTGGTAGGATCATTGGTGTCTATTACAGTCAAAATGTTAGGCTGGAGGCCGTAGCTGCCGGCGCCGGCCACCGCCAGTTCGAAGGTGCCTGCGGCCGTGCCGTCGCTCGACCAAAGCCCGAGGTGGTTGCTTGCGTCGAAGCCCGAGAACAGCACCTTGCTGCCGTAAACGGTGAGAGCGTTAGGCTGGAGGCCGTAGCTGCTGCCGGCGCCGGCCACCGCCAGTTCGAAGGTGCCTGCGGCCGTGCCGTCGCTC
>CAXTOB010000042.1:5445-23036 GCA_964245505.1 uncultured Acetobacteraceae bacterium
AGGTGCCTGCGGCCGTGCCGTCGCTCGACCAAAGCCCGCGATGGTTGCTTGCGTCGAAGCCCGAGAACAGCACCGTGCTGCCGTAAACGGTGAGAGCGTAAGGGTTAAGGCCGTAGCTGCTGGCGCCGGCCACCACCAGTTCGGAGGTGCCTGCGACCGTGCCGTCGCTCGACCACAGGTTAGCCTTGTCACTCGCATCCTGGCCCCTAAAGACAACGCGCTTCACCATCAGGCCGCTCCTGCATTCGGCGCACAAGCGTGCCCGTTGACTACGAATTATTGCTGGGACTGTTGGTGCCCCGCAGGTCCCAAGGGCATGCACTTTGGTAATGCAACAAGGAACCCGACGCATTATGGTTTGAAATAGTTAACATAATGTCAAACGCTTTCTGCTCTGACGCATGTGAGTAGGTCGGGGGGTCCAGTAGCACTGGAACCGGAAGTGCATTTCAGCGCCTGAATGGGATATGGTTTGCTAGCCATAGATAAGTACATCGGCTTATGCATGTTGAAACCACGTGCAAGGCAAGCTTTCGGAAGGATACCGGCGACTCGCATCAAACAGTCGTTTCTTGGCCCACCCAGGCCGGCACCCGCTTACCCTGTCGTGCAATGAGCGTAGGCATGATGCCGATGATTGCGATCCAAGCTGTAGCCTTTATGCGCCCACGTGCAATGATTGTGGGCCAGACCCTTCAAACCCGTTGCAATGATCTTGGGCACGGCGGTCCGATGACTGCGATCCGGTACACCTACAATGGAAAGTTGGGGTCCGGTAGATGCCGCTATGAGCCTGCACCAGAGCTGCAATAGGTTACATCTAATGCACCCTGCTAAAACTCGTGGTATTGCTAATTATATCTAGTGAATCCTCTATCTCCTCTTGTTTCAATTTTTCTCGTAGAATGCTATGGCGTTGTATCCTACTGTTTTTACTCAGAAAGAACTCTCTGATACTCAAGCCGCTTGGATACTCATTGACGTTATTTTTGCAATTAATGGCCAATATAGCCTCCTCAGATGGCGAAGCCTAATTCCTGAAAGAAAGAAGGTGGTGCCCAAAGGCACCACCAAGTTTTGGGAGGAAACGTCCTTCAGGAGATACCCCAAAGGATCAAGGGCGCCAGCAGCGCCCGCAACAGTCCAGTCTGTAAGCGGCGAATGGTCGTCGGAGTAGGTTCGGAAACTACTCACTCCCCGTTCAGGAGCAGTTGTGCCAACCCAAGCTGTTCACTGCCCCATGCTTGGCCCCTGGCGCTCCCCGACCGTTCACGGTCCGCCCTCAGCCGAGCCTGATCCACTGCCTGTGCCTTGCGTCCGGCCTCCTCCTCCTCCACACTCCACGTTTGATCCATTGCTGCACCGCAGCAACGCCGAATCTGCATTATGGAAAAACAACGGAAGTCCTGCCAAAGTCCCCGGGTAATCACGGCGTGGCCATTCGACAAAGGTGACGTAGGAACTTAGCGGGTGGCAGTATTCGATCCTCGGCGAACGTGGCTGGACAGATACGAAGACTTGGCAAGTTCGTTGCGATAAAGCTGCAACCGTGGTCACCTCTTTGGTGATGAATGTCACCGCTCATTGTGTAGCTTTAGACGTGCACGAGTGAGCGCACGGCGGGAAGCGTCGCCGTGGTCCCAAATGATAGTCGGGCAAGGCCACTGATACGGCGGACAGCATCAGCAATCAGCAATGGTGTCGGGATTGATGCTGGCCGACGCCGGGCCTTGTGACCCAGGCTATGACCGCGGTGCCTTCAAGTAGTCCAACCACCACCTGACCGGCTCTGGCTTCCTAGGAGGCGCTGGTGCTGGGCTCAACCTGGCCTCGGCCCGCGCCTTCTCGGCCTCCACCCGCGCGGCTTCGATCAGCACCGCTTCGCGCTGCGCCGCGCCCGCCAGCTCGGCGCGCAGGCCGGCCATCGCCGCCTCACGCTCCTCGACGGCTGCCTGCGCCGTCAGGAGTGCCTGCTCCGTCCGAGAGCGGGCTACCTGCAGCCGGCTGATGGTGCCCTGGGCGTCGGCCAGGGCCTCCTCGGCGCGTTGGCGCGCCGCGCGCTCCTCCGCCAGCTCGAGTTCGGCTTCGCCGGGCTGGCGGGGCGCCGACGGCACGCGCACGACCGGCACATCGCCGTCGCGAGCAAACCGTGGGCGTGGCCTCGGCGTGGCACGAGCGCCAGCTGCCGCGTTGTTGGCCCTGCCGTCTATCGCATGAGGAACCGGGCTGGACCGGGTGCCCAAGCGCTCCAGCGCCAGGCGCATGCTCGCCTCGGCCGAGGCGGTCTCTGCATCGTCGGTTTCGTTGCGCCGCGGCGGCGTGTCCGTGTCCTGCATCAGGTCATCACTCTCCAACATCCAGGCCGCGTGCCCGGAGTGGGCAGGGCCGGGGCCGGACTTCCAGGCCATCGCTATCATCCAACACGGGGCTCCCAGGACAGGTGAGCGCTCCCTGGCCTGACTACACCGGATAGGCGGGCAAGCTGCAAGAGTAGGGACGGGAGAGAACGCAGGTTCCAACCCATGCGCCGGTCCTGCATCCCAACGCTGCCAGCGAGGTGCAGCCTACCCGGTCAACTTGCAGCTTTCGATGGGTGGCGCTGCATCCTCGCCCGAGGTGGTCGAGACCAGCTTGTAGAGGTCCCACGGCCCCGTGCTCTCGCCGGGCGCCTTGACCTGGAACAGAAAGGCCGGGTGCAGCGCCTGCCCGTCCGCACGGATGCGCAGCTTGCCGTAGCAGTCGTCGTCGGTTGGCATCGCCTTCATGCGCGCGACCACCGCGGCGCCGTTCGCCTTCGCCGCCGCAACGCCCAGGTCGGCCGCGGCCTTCAGATAATGCAGCGTTGCCGCATAGGTGCCCGCCTGCTCCGAGCTGACGTAGTTGCCGCCAAGCTTCGGCCTGATGCGCTCCATGAAGGCGCGGGTGCGGCTGTTCAGGTCCCAGTAGAAGCTTTCCGTCAGCAGCAAGCCCTGCGCCGTCTCAAGCCCCACCGACTTGATCACCTGGATGAAGGCCAGCATCGCCGCCAGCCGCTTGCCGCCCTGGGTCAGGCCGAACTCGTGTGCCTGCTTGATGCAGTTGACGGTGTCGCCGCCGGCGTTGCCGAACGCAATCACGTCCGCACCGCTCGCCTGCGCTTCCAGCAGGAAGGCAGAGAAGTCGGTCGTTGACGGGAAGGGATAGGCCGCCGAGCCCAGCACCTTGCCGCCGGCGGCATCGATGAACCCCGTCGCCTGCTGCGTTAGGTCGCGGCCGAACACGTAGTCGGCGACGATGAAGTACCATGACTTGCCGCCGGCCTGCACCGTCGCCGCGGCGGAACGGGCGAGCATGGTGGTGTTGTAGCCCCAGTGGACAGTGGTCGGCGTGCAGCCCGCGCCGGTGAGCGCGGTGGAAGCGGCGCCGCTGTTCAGGTAGGCCTTGTTCTTCTCGACCGCGATCGTCTTGACCGCTAGCGCCACGGCCGAGTTCGGCACGTCGGTCACCATGTCCACGCCCTGGTCGAACCACTGCCGGGCGATGGCGGCGCCGACGTCGGGCTTGTTCTGGTGGTCGGCCTCGATCACCTCGACCTGCAGGCCGCGCGACCCGGCGAAGTCCTGCACCGCCTGCCGGGCGCAGGCCACGGAGGTTGCCCCAGAGGTGTCGCTGTAGGTGCCGGACAGGTCGGTGAGCACGCCGATGCGCAGCGTGTTGGCAGCTTGCGCCCGCGGGCGCACGAGCGGGGCGGCAGACAGCACGGCAGTGGCCGCGATCAGGGTACGGCGGCTGACAGACATGCGGGCGTCCTCCAGGATGTTTGTTGCCATCACGCTAGCCCCGGCACGCGCCGCATCCAAACCGACGGACACTGTCCGACCTCGGAGCCACGTCAGCCGTGTCACGAGCAGCGCCTAGCTGATGCCGGCCAGCAGCTCGACCACCTTTTCAGGCGTCGGCACTTCGACGTCGTGCGGGACGGCCAGCTCCAGATAGCGCCAGTCCGCCGTGGCACGGGCCCGCTGCCGGCTTGGCTCGATCGAGGCGAGCGGCGGATCGGTGTAGGAGACATAGGTCACGGGACGGCCGGCGCCCGCTAGCCTGGTGAGGCGGACCGGGCTGTCGTAGGTGCCGAGCGGGTGCGGGCGCAGCCGGCGCATGAACCAGTCCTTGGCCGGGCCGTCCGGGATCGGGAACGCATCCGGACCCGGCACCGGCAGCGCGATGCCCCTGCCCTGTTCGCGTGCCGCTGTTCTGCGGCTGTCCGCCAGGTCGGGTGGAATGATCGCGAACGCTGTGTCGCCGTCCTCAGGGATCAATGCGTCGAGGTAGACGACGTGCCGGATGCAGTCAGGCCTACGGTCAGCTACCCCGGTCACCACCATGCCACCGTAGGAATGGCCGACCAGGATGACGTCCCTGAGTTCTTCTGCCTCGATGAGGCCGGCTACGTCCTGGATGTGGGTGCCTACGGTAATCTGCGGCGACAGAAGGTGGGCACGCTCACCAAGGCCGGTCAGGGTCGGGGTCCAGACCGCATGACCAAGCCTTCGCAGGCCATCGGCGACGTCGCGCCAGATCCAGCCTCCTCCATAAGCCCCATGTACGAGGACGTAGATCTTGGTCGGGATGTCAGTTACCTCACAAAGTGCTAAACCCAGGTGCGCTCGTAAACTTGACTGCGCCAGTAAAGTCCAAGGTCGAACGCGTCCCAGACATTAAAGCAAAACAGCCTGTTGGGTCAGTACCTGTCGTTGGGCATCTCCTCGGGGCCCCACAGATTGCAAGCGGCTCAGACACTTGCGGTGCTGATCGACGTTGGAACCTCGCGCCGATCCATACAAGGCGACGTGGGGGCATCTGATCGCACCCGATTGGACACGAAAATCAAGGTGGGAAGAACGGCAATGTCAGCGGCGGCGTGCCGTCCGCCGGCTCTTTCACGTTCCGGAAGGGTCTATCGAATGCGGCGACAAGGCTGTTGCCGCAAACATCCTCAAGCTCCGCTGCGATCGAGACATAGTGAAGCTTGGCCACCCAGGGCGTCGTCGGTCTGAAGTCGAAACCCTTCTCTGCTGTCGCGATTTCCACGCAGCCATGAACGACCTGCCCACAGGCCATGCTGACGGTGATGGCTTGCCGCAGTAGCGCCCGATCCAATGGACGAGTGAACCGCACCACCAGGGGTGTGCAGGTGCCAGCTATGGGTGGCACTAGCTCCCACCCACTTTCAGTGATCGGTTCGCGCACGGGCCTCGTGACGCTGAACCGTTTGTGGACCGCCCTGGACAGGCGGCGACCGGAGGAGCCGGTCATCCCCGCGCCGATCGCTAGCGTGTAGGTCTGCCCCGCACTGAGCGGCGGTCCCAATTCACGGTTAGGACCGACACCCCGCTTAAGTCTGCCTGGATCAAGCAGCACCGTCAGGCATCTCATGCTCTTGTCCCAGAGTTCGATGGGCGCACGGTAGAGTGCGTCCTGCACTGGCTGACCGTCAGAGCCAAGCAGCACCACCTCAAGTCCGGCTTGGCCCCGCTGCATGGGTTGCGAAAACCATACAAAGAAGCGGAGTAGGTTCTCAGGCAGTTCGTCGGCCGAGGGAAAGATGCGCTCTACTTCTACCGGCATATCGCCGCGACTTGCCAACAGCGAGAAGTCGCGTGTCGCCACATCAGCGAACCCCGGGCAGTTGAGCGGTCGCGGGTCAAAGCTGATCCGATAGTACAGCCCCTCCTGAAAGGGGAAGTGCGGTATGAACCGGATCCCATCGCCCGGCAGCATGTGACGACCGGACATGGGCGGGAGCAGATCGTTGCCGGTCTGGTTCTGGTCCAGGACCGAGACCTGGAAGAGGGAGCGCAGCGCGCCACCTCGTTCGACCCAGTCGGCGCTGGCGGACAACAGGGAGGCATCCTGCGTAACAACGCCCACGAAGCGCGGAATTATCTGCCCGGGGGCGGCGTCCACCTCCAGCGACAGCCGGGCGGCCATCGCATGACCCAGCGGGTATACAACCTTTCCACCCAACGTCAATTTCCGCGTGAGGTCTCGTTGCGGTGCTCACGGTATTGGAACGGGTCGGGGCCGTCCGGCCAGTTCATCTCCGACATCCCATCCCGCCGCTCGAAGAAATACGGGACCATCACGCTGCTTACGTCCAAGCGGTAACCCGTTTTCGGATGGCGCTGGATCTGGACTGCCCATTTCGAGTTCAGGATCGCGAAATGTTCGGCCCTGATTGGGAGGAGGCCCTGGGTGCGGCCCAGTCCACCCGGCCCGAAGTCGATTGGTCCCCCGCTTGGTTCCGGCTTTGCGGTCCCGAGGTCTACGACGGCGATGCGCGATGCGCTCCGCACGTCGATGGTGACCAGGAGGTATTCCTTCCCGTCAAACGGGTCGGTGAAGACAAGCATGTCGAGCGGATTACTGCCGTAGCCCAGCTCGCCGATCACGTCGCCGCGCACGTGAGCGCCGTCCTTCAAGGACGCCAGCGGGAAGCGCACGAGCGGGGTGCAGCCGTAAACCGCGAACAGGTAGGGCTCGCCCCCGACCTCCTTGACAAGGTGCCGGATGATGGGTGCGCGGGTCTCGAACTCGCCGTGCACCGGATGCCAGATCTCCACGGTGCTCGTCGTCATGCTGGAGGTGAACGGATACGGGATCCGGTGGAGCGTGGAAGCGAAGCGCTGGTTGGACACGCCGGAAACGAAGACCTCGCCATCGTGGAACTTGACGTCGGTGATGGCGAACGAGCGCTGGGTGTCGAACTCCAGCATGGCCGCCGGATCGGGTTCATTCGGGATGGCCACCTGCGAGTGGGGAATGCCGGCGAGATCAAGCACTTCCAGTTCGCCATGGTTCAGCTTGATGACTGCCGGGAGCGCGCCCACGCTGCGGCCACGTTCGACCGACATGAAGATCTGCTGTGAGGGTTGATGGACCGTCATGTCGTTGATGACGACTTGGTCCAACGTCGTCCCCAGCAGCGCGGCCAGCTTCCCGTCCAGTCCGCGCATCAGGTCGCGGCCTTCGAAGTTATGGAAGTTGCCAAGTTCCACGTCCGCCTGCGACGTCACGTCCGTCGCCCTGAGCGCGAAGGCATGGATGGTCGATCCGGCAATGTCGCCGACGAAGAGGATATTGTCTGGGCCAAACGCCAGCACCCCCGCCGACTTCAGCGGTCCGGAAACACCGTCTCCTGCAGGTGCCTGAGCCCTGGCCGGCCCGGCAAGAACGGGAGCCGCCGCCACAGCCCCGAACAGACCGAGCATGGTGCGGCGGCCATGGCCAGCCGCCTTAGGTTCTATGTTCTTCAACTCGGTTTCTCTTTCTTGCTAGATTGCAGAGATCAGGTTCAAGCCTAACGAGGCTCGCCGTCTCCTGTCAGCCTTGAGCCCGGGAACATCGGTCTCCGACACAGGGCGCATGCTCGGGGTTGCTGGGTCCGACCGGACGTCAGACCGCACCGGAGTGGACGAGCGCCTCGGCTTCTGCTGCCGACACTGGACGTCCGAGTTTGCCGAACTCGTGCAGGTCGCCCCCAACCTCGATGCGGATTGACTGGTCCACGCCGCCGACCGGTATCGGCGAGAAGCCGCTGGCCTCGATCAACGCCGCGACGACCCTGGCCGCCTCGGGGTGGTCTGTCGCGTAGAACAGGACAGCTCGTTCCGGCACCCGATTGGCCGCTCGCCCAAGGGACTCGGCGCCAAGTGTACCGAATGCCTTGACCAGCTTCGCGCCTTTCGGCAACAGACCGGCTACGATGATTCCGGACGACTGCGTCTCCGGGATCGTCTTTTTGAACCCGCCCTTCCCGTCCGGGACAATCGGGTTCGACGGGTCGACAACGATCTTGCCCGCCAAAACGGCGTGATGCGACGCGACCAGTTCCTTCAAGGCATCCAGGTAGACGGCAAGGACGACCACGTCCGCCTCGCCAAGCGCTGCGTCTACGGTGGTCGCAACGGCGTCGGCGCCTAGTTCCCGGGCGAGCGCTTCCGCCTTGACCAACGTCCTGTCTGCAACGATCACCTTCTGGCCACCAGCGACCAGGTTCCTGGCCACCGCCGCGCCAATGTTTCCCAAGCCTACGATGGCTGTCCTCATGCGTCCTGCTCCCATTTGGAAATCCGCCAGGCCGCCGTTACGCGGCAGCGCCTGCTCATGCGTCAGCCCCGACCGTCACCCTGTCGCCACTGGGAAAGGTTTGGAACAGCCCGGCCGCGCCGACGCGGAATGTGGAAGCGGTGCCGAACGTGTCTTCCATGAACTGCATGACGGCGAGCTTGCCGTCCCGCACCTCCGAGCGGATCGCGAAGGGGGTGGTGATCCGCTTGCCGAGCCCCTTTGACCGGTAGGTGAAGTGCCCGAAGATCGCCACGTCGCCGCCGGACGCGAAGACGTGCTCCATCCGGAACTCGATCACCTCCCAGGCCTTCCACACCAGATCGAACGCCCGCACGATGGCTTCCGGCCCCTGTCCGACGCCAGACCAGGGCATGACGGCGTGCAGCTCCGGATTGTCGTCGTTCAGCGACACGTATTTGACGTCCGGCGTGGTGAGCGCGCGCACGTGTTCCAGGTTCGTCGGATCGGCTAAGACCGACCGCACGACCGTTAAAGGGTCAGCCGCCATAAATCTTGTTCCACTTCCTGAGCTTTTCGGGATGCCGTTAAGAGGCTCACGGGATTTCGCACGCCTCATGGCGGCGGGATGATTAGCGTCGGGTCCATCGGCGTTTCCGTCTCCGGCGCGCCTGAAATGTGTTGGTAGGTAACAAAGACGACTATGCCGGTGTTCACGTCTTTCCAGCCAGTCACCACCGACCGATAGGTGTTGGGTGGGGCACCTTCGCGGTAATGCGACACCTTGACGGTGTGGAACACTTGGTTGGCGAGCCGGATGTTCTCCAATCCCTCGTTGCGCAGCACGTCATAGTAGGTCCGGTCCACCGACATGCGGACCACGAAGCCTTCTGTGTCGCCGGTGCGGCCACGGATGATGCGGCTCATGGCCGCCCGAGCCTGGTCGGCGCCGGGCCAAACGGTAAGCCAGATGCCGAACCACCCGGTCGCCTGGTGGCCGTCGAAGCGCATACGGCACAGGTCGGGATTTGTGGGGTCAGCGCCGTCGTAACTGATCGTGGGTCCGCCGCGCTGCTCCACCCGGCCACCCGGCGCCGGGCAGGACCGCACGGGCGGTCCACTTCCATCCGCCAGCTGCACGCCAGGCCCGACGATCAGCGGCGGGAAGCGCCTGACTGCCGCTTGAAGCCCGGCGTCGTCTGCGTCCTGCGCCCGAACCATGGCTGGCAACAGCAGCAACGCGGCGAGCAGGAGGGGCCGCACCGCCAGGTCAGCCCTCGCCCTGCACCGGGTCTGTGTTGAAGATGTAAAGAACAATCTGATACCGTCCATTCATCCGGCGCAGCACGAACACCTCCCTGTTCAGGTCCACGACCTTCTTGCCGCCTTCCAGCACGGTGGCGCCCTCGTGGTGGAAAGTGCGGACTACGGCCGTGTCCCCGTAGGCATTTACGGCGGCGTAGCCAAACACGGTGGAGAATTTGGCGGTCCTGAACAGCGCGTCATAGATGCGCCTGCGCTCGTCGACAGTGGCAGCGGTGGGCAGGTTGTTCCATTCGGCCACGCTTTCGGGCGCGAACAGGTCGAGGATGCCGGCCGTGTCACCCGCGTTCAGCAGCGTCTCGTAACGGTGCACCACCTCGTAGGCAGCGCGCTGGTCGGCCGCAACCGCCGAGTCAGTCGAGACGGCATAGCCGCCTTCGACGTGCGCCGTTTGGGCCATCGCCGGCGCGTATAGTGCGGTGGCAGCCAGGGCGCAGGCAGCCAGCACGCGGTGAACCGCGATCATCTTGCGCATGGGATCACTCTGTTCGCTGAGGTTGAAAAGGTCGTCCACGTGTGCACCGTTCGGACCCGCCGACACGGACCAAGACGTGCTCAAATCGGTTCGAACCCGCCGCCGGCCGGGCCAAACCCGCCCTCAACGGACAGGGATACGACCTCCCCATGCAGCTGGAACGCATCGATCCCCGCACCGCGCGTGCGCAGCCCCCCGGCGATCGCGATACGCCGGGCCGAGCCGCCGGGCTTGATGCTGAGCGCGATGGCGGGAAGCTGCATCATGACACCCTTGACCAGGGATGGCCCGGCTGCGCCGAACGTCTCGATCCCGCGCAGCACGGTTATCGAGCCGACGGGCCGGCTGATCTGGATGCCGACCGCACCGTCGCCGTGCGTCACCACACGGTCAAAGACAGCCTCGCCCACCGTGCCGTCATAGACGTTGAAGCCGCGCGCACCCGGGCCGAATGTTTCGACCGGGGCGTTTACATTCAGCACGTTGATCGGGCCGAAGTTCACGAAGCCGATCGCACTCGGGCCGAAGGAGGTGACCGGCGCCTCCACGACCCAGCGGTCGACTTCGCCCCAGTTGTCCAGCACCATGTCGTTGACGCCGTAGGTCGTGACCGAGCCCCTGTTGCGCACCAGGCCCACGCGCGCGCCGCTGACGGTGAAGACGCCGCCGGCGATCCGGTCCGGCGTTCCCGGCTCAATGCCGCCATCCACCCAGACCGCGCCGGTTTCGAGGCGCGATACGAGCAGCTGCCCGCCCTCCGGCGTGCCCGCGACGAAGATGCCGCTGCCCCGCACCGGCGCCCCTGCCCGGCCGGCGGACAGATTCAGCAGCTCGGCCGTCAGCATCACCCTGGGGTCGCGCTGCCGGTTCCACAGCGTCCACGCGCCCGGCACGACCTCGACTCCAAAGCCCCGGGGGCGCACATCACCACCGCGCGCGTCCGCCGCCTCAATGTGCACGTTCTCCGCATCCACATGGCCGCCCCGCACGGCGTCCTCGGCCACGATCTCCACGCGACCGACAAGGTGGAGATCGCGCAGCACCAGGCGTCCGAGTGTGGCACAGGTCGTGTCGTTGACCACGGCGCGCCGGGCCGGCTCCGTGAGGAAGGCCAACGCCTCCAGGGTGTTGTCCGTCGATACACGTATCCCATCCACACCTTGGACAAAGCGGAGTGCGGCGCCCTTCTCCGCCGCCACTAGTGACTGGCCCGGCCTGAGCGACAAGGTGGGCACACCGTCGAGCGTCCCCGTCACAGCCACGGTTCCGACACCTGGCTCCGCGAGTGCGGCCAGGAGGCCGGCCGTGTCCGTGACCGTATGCCGTGCCCCCGTCATGTTCAGGACGCTCCGGGCAGAGTCATGCCGGGTTTGGTTTTGGTCAGGGTGCGGAAGGCGGCTTCGTGCAGCAAGTCGGCCTCTTGGTCCGTCGTTGGCACGAGAAACGGTAGTGGGCAGCAAGGAAAGCCGCCATTAGGCGGCTCCGGGAAACACTTTTCCTTGGACGGAACAATTACCTGGAACGTCAACTGGGCAGGTCCGGGAACAGGTCGGGGATGATGCGGGCCGCCATCTGCTTGAACAGCTGCACCGGGCGCGGGACATGGCGCCGGCCGAGGTGGACGAGGAAAAGGTCGACCGCCTCCAGCTTCCAGTCCGGCATGACCTCGATCAGCTGCCCGTCCTGCAACAGGTCGGGCCGGACCGTGGGTGGCAGCGCACACACCCCGCCTTCCGCCAGGACGGTGCCGACCAGTCCGGCAACGTCGTCCGTCGCCAGGTGCGGGCGCACGTCGAGCATATCCCGCCCGGGACCACGGGCCTGCACAAACGCCCAGCGCTGGCCCGGTGTCCGGTCCAGCAGGGTGAGCAGCCGGTGCCGTGACAGGTCGCCCGGCCGCATCGGCGGCTTGCATCGGGCAAGGTAGCCCGGGCTCGCCACCAACAGGTTGCGATAGCGCAAAACCCTGAGCGCGATTAGGGCGCTGTCCTCCAGCGCACCTAGCCGAAAGGTCAGGTCGGCCCGATCTGCGGGGTCGTCGACCGGGCGGTTGCCGACCGACACCTGCAGCCGCACTTCCGGATGCGCTGCCGCGAACGCGGTCACCACGGGCGCAAGGAGCACCCCTGCGACCGCAGGCGGGGCAGACAGCCTGAGCAGGCCCGCCACGCTGGCTGCCTGCTCCGCGGCCAGTCGGTCGACCGCCTCGCTCAACTCCAGCCCGCGTCTGGCCTGTTCGAAGATGCGAGCACCCGCTTCCGTCAACCGGAAGCTGCGGGTGGAGCGTTCGATCAGCCGCATGCCGAGCTGATCCTCCAGCGCGGCGACCTGCCGGCTGACGGTGGACACCGGCATGCCAAGCCGTCGCGAGGCGGCGGAGAAACTCCCGACCTCTGCCACTCCGGCGAATATGAGCAGAGCGTTGAGGTCAGCCACGGATGCGCCGCACGAACCTGGTACGACCGTCAGGCGGCGAGATGGTCGGGATGCAGGCGGTCTGTTGCCAGCATGTCGCGCACGAGCGGGATCACCCGCGTGCCGTACAGCTCGATGCTGCACATCAGCGCCGAATGCGGTAGCTGGTTGACGCTGTATTTCAGGTCGAAGCGCGACAGGCCGAGGGTGCGGACAGTGGTGGCAATGCGCCGGGCCACGGTTTCGGGGGAGCCGACATAAAGCGAGCCGTTCCTTGCCTCATGGTCGAAGTCGGCGCGCCGCAGAGGGGGCCATCCGCGCTCCGCGCCGATCTTGGCGTTCTGGCGCTGATGGTGGGGCCACAGTTCCTCCAGCGCCTGCTCGTCCGTGGCGGCCACGTGGCCGGGCGAGTGCACGCCCACCGGCTGTGCCGTCTGGCCTAGCTGCGCGAGGACGCGGGCATGAAGCTCGACATGCGGGCGGAAGCGCGCCGGGTCGCCGCCGATGATCGCCAGCATCAACGGCAACCCGTGCCGGGCCGCACGCACGACCGATTGTGGGCTGCCGCCCACGCCGACCCAGGTCCGCAGCGCCCCGGTCTCCACCGGCGGATAGACCGACTGGTGCGACAGGGGCGCCCGCACGGAACCGTTCCAGGTAACCTCCCCGCCCCGGAGGAGTGCGGCGAACAGGTCCAGCTTCTCCTCGAACAGGACCTCGTACTCGTCCAGCGCGTAGCCGAATAGGGGAAAGGACTCGGTGAACGAGCCGCGCCCGAGCACCACGTCCGCCCGCCCGCCGGAAATGGCGTCGAGCGTCGAAAAGCGCTGGTGGAGCCGGACCGGATCGTCGGAGCTGAGCACGGTCACGGCCGTGCCCAGGCGCATCCGGGATGTCTTCCCGGCTATGGCGGCCAGCACGACTTCCGGCGCCGAAACGGCGTAATCTGGACGGTGGTGCTCGCCCACGCCGAACACGTCCACGCCTACCCGATCGGCCAGCACGCCCTCGGCGACCACGTTCCGGATTACCTGCGCCTGCGGAAGCATTGCCCCATCTGCGGCTTCGGTCACGTCACCAAACGTGTCGAGGCCAAGTTCCAATGCGTCGTCCATGTCGGAACCTCCTGTAAACGCCGCAGGGGCATGCCGGCTGCGGTTCGCAAGAGCACGTGGGGCACCGAAAGGGAGCGGAACACCTGGCGAAGCGCATCGCAGCGTCCTATGAACAGGACGATGGACCTGAACGACTTTTACTACTTCGCCCAAGTTGTGGAGCACGGCGGCTTCGCGGCTGCGTCACGCGCTCTAGGACTTCAGAAGTCACTGCTCAGCCGACGCGTCTTGGCGCTGGAAGAGAGGTTGGGTGTCCGGCTGCTGCAACGGTCCTCGCGTTCCTTCAGCGTCACGGACATCGGGCACGAGTTCTACATGCGCTGCGCTGCCATGCTGGAGGAAGCGCGCGGGGCCGAACAGGTCGTCGCCGAAAGCCAGGCGTTGCCGCGCGGCGTCGTCCGCTTGAGCTGCCCGATCGGGTTGCTCAACTTCCAGTTCGGGCCGTTGCTGGCGCGGTTCATGGCGGCAAATCCGGCTGTGATCCTGCATGTGGAAAGCACCAACCGGGAGGTGGACGTGATCGCCGACGGGATCGACGTCGCCATACGGGTCCGTTTCCCGCCGTTGGAAGAAACGGAGTTGATCATGCGCCGGCTGGACGACAGCAGCCAGTGCCTGGTCGCGCACCCGGGCCTGCTGCAGGCCCCGCTCGACTTGCCCGCCGAGCTGTCCGAACTGCCAAGCCTCGGTTCGACTCACCTGCGCGCCCGCCACCATTGGGAACTGTATGACGGGGCTGGGCGGGTCGAAACGGTGCGCTACGCGCCACGGCTAGTCACGGACGATATGAGCGCGCTACGGGAAGCCGCACTGGCAGGGCTGGGCGTGGTGCAGCTGCCCACGCTGTTCGTATACGAGGATTGCCGGGCGGGCCGCCTGGTGCAGGTGATCCCGGGCTGGCGGCCGCGCAGCGGTATCGTGCATGCCGTGTTCTCGTCGCGCCGCGGGTTGCTGCCCTCCGTGCGCGCCCTGCTGGACTTCCTGGCCCGGGAATGTGCGGCCTACCGTGCGTCGATGGGCAGCTTCTCCTGAAGGCCGAGGCAGTATGCTGGCATCCAGCTGGTCACGGACGATGGCAAAGGAACCACCTACGCATTCTATCCATTAGCCTAAGTGTGCCTTCTTGCGAGGCCGTGCGGTCTTGCGAGGCTATCGGATGGCGTGGACTTTCGGCATGACGGGCGGGCGGGATGGCTTAAGGACGACACCTTGCTCCAGTATCTCAATTTTCGCGGCCGGATATACCGCTGTTGCCAGTGCGAGTGCCTGAGTAAAGCGTGGCTTGAAATGAAACAGTTCCTTGTATCCGGTCCCGAACTGCGACTTCAGCGCCTTCCAGGTAATAAGCTTATCGCTAGAAAGCACATGCAGCCGATAGGCGAGCCACAGATATGCGTCGAGCGCCGCTGGATTGTTGCTGATTGCCTTGATCGCTGCCTCTTCGATAGGAACTGGATGCTTCATCAACTGTTCGTAGAAACCTTCCGACAACTTAGCCGTCTCGAGCGAGAGACGGCCTTGCTGGCTGTCATTCTCGATGAACAACGCCCGGTCGACGATGCTCTGGTTGACTAGCCCAACTCCACCCGATCCCTGAATGTGAAACGTCAGGCGGCAGCGGCTGATGCGCTCTGCCTGATCCCTTACGGCCCGTGCATTTGAGCCGCCGATGCTTGCTCCAATCTTGGTCAGCCATTGCCGCAGGCTGCCACCCAGTTCGACTTCGCGCGTGCGCTTCCTGAGCGCCTCTGTCTGTAGGAATAGCAGGATCAGGCGGGCCACCGACCCGTAAGGAACCCCCACATGCTCCATCGGCCCATCGTCGAAGGCTGGACGCAGGCCAGGCTCGACTACTAAGCGGACACGTTCTCCGGCGATCTCCCAGCGAGCATCGTCAGGAAGGCGCCGGTGAGGCAGCGCACATTGCGCCCATCCGCTGAATGCGAAGCCAAGGTTGCCGTCTTCGTCGGACATATACAGGCTTGCGGCTTCGACGACGACGCGGTCAAGGCCTTCCTGGATGGCCGCCTGTTTGCCTCTTGCTTCCAGGATGTCGTGGACCGTGCCCATCACTTTTGCCCCAACTGATCTGACAAGGATGCATGAACCATTGCAACCTGTCTCTGTGCCTTCTTGCGAGCAAGCTATTAGTATAGATACTATCTATTAGCTTGCTCGCAGGAAGGCACGGGATAACCTGGCGAGCCCTTTGATTTTTATAGAACGGCCATCGCAAGAAGGCACGCGTTTCATCGCAAGATGCCACGCTCAGCTTGTGGAAAGCTCGCGCTTTAAGGCTTCCAACGCGCGTTCCAACGTCAGCCCGTCCGGCCAATCCTTGGCCTCGGACAGGGCCTTGAACTCGTCGATCACCTCCTGTGTCGCGCGGATGTTGAACTGGACGTTGCGACCGGTGCGGCGGCGACGCTGCTGGACGCGGAGCTGAGGTTCAGAAGATTCCCTACTACGGAACTTGGACCCCTGCGTTAGGGCGTCTAGCTGTTCCGGCGGTGGCCGGGCCGGGGTGTCTGTCCTTGGCGCAAAGCTGCTGATGTCCAGCTTCGGCTTGTCAAATATGCTCGCACGGTCCGACATCAGGCAACCTCCCTCACCTGCTGTGCCTTAAGCATGCGGATGACTTCGGCGGCAAACGCCTGAGCGTTCTCCACGGCTGCCGGGATATTGCGGACATTCTTGGGATCGAGGCCGGACAGCGTGCCGCCGAACGAGAAGAGTGAGCGGAACGCTTCGCGCTCAAGCAACCGTGTGCTGAACACTGGAACGTCGTTCTGTGCCAGCTCTTCCTCTATGCTGGCCAGCGTGCGCGTCCGGATAACGGCGCTGGCTTTGGTGAACAGGACGGCAGATGGAATCCTGATCCTGAACGCCTCCTCCTGCCGCTGCACAAGTTGGACGGCGGCGACCGCCTCAACCGCGTCGAGGAGCGACGCCGACGTGGGAATGATGACCAAGTCGGCGCGGCTAATGGCATAGACCACCATCATCGAGGCCGTGCCCTCGAGATCAACTATGACGAAAGCGGTTTTGCGCGCGGACTCGTCGATAGTCCTGATAATCGTCTGCTCGGTCACGTTGTCAATCAGAGTCAGGTTGTGCGGCTTGCCCGGACGCCTCGCCCATCGCGATACAGGTTTATTCGGATCAGCGTCAATGATCGTGACGCTCGCCCCGCTCTCGGCGAGCTGCGTTGCAAGGATAACGGCGGCAGTGGATTTTCCGACGCCACCCTTCGGCGACGCCATTGTTATAACGGGCACTGTTCGCCTCCTTATCTGACAGGCATCTGATTGATATCATAATGCTATGATTAAGCAAATTGCTATCAGATAGACCTCTGCTAGCTTTCTAACAGATGTGTTTTCCAAGCAACATGATAGCATAATGCTATCTAACTAATAGCATGTAGGGGGCTATTGGGGACGTATCTGCTATCCTTGATTTCCTGATCCTTCCCACCTCGGTCCGCTGGCAGCAGCCGTATGGGAGTTTGCGATAAGGCCTAGGATCAGACTGGTGCCGCCGCGGCCGCCTTGCCCTACGACCAGCTTCACTTCGCGTGCTCGGCGAAGAGGTCCAGGATTCACTTGTCTACACAGGCGGAGCGGTCGAGCATGAGGAAGTGCGAGGCGCCGTCCACCCGTCCGCAACGTCACGGCCCGCGCGCGAAGCGGTGGCTCTCGATCACGCCGTCCGGCAGCACGTAGCGGTCGCCCGGCGCCTATGCTCCCAGGGTCGGCGCCGACACGTCGGGCAGCGGCGGGCGCGGCGGCGTGTCCGGACGCCGGTTCGCCCGATACCAACCCAGCGCAGCCGTGAGCGCGCCTACGGCCGAAAGGTCGGCGATCTAGGGGTCGGTGTGCGGGTGGTGATGGAGCATGTCGCGGAATAGCCGCCAATCGTCCTGCCGCAGCTGCTCTTGGATTTCGTTGGTCTGATCGCAATCGCGTCGCGGACAGCGTTGACGCCCTAGTTGCACCACACGCAAGTCATCCTCATATTGGGATTGGTTGACAATGGAAGGCATCATGGGAGCGAACCGGGACGATTTCACGGTGGGTGAGGCCAGCTACGTCGTGGAGCGCACGGCGGCGGCCATCAACCGTGCGGTGGACCGTGGCCTGATCGAGGCAGCCCGCACGCCGCGTGGTGCCGAAGGCGAGGGGGGTGGCGTCGTG
>CAXTOB010000043.1:0-22954 GCA_964245505.1 uncultured Acetobacteraceae bacterium
GGATGGCCGTCTTGCGGACCCGGGGCCGGGCTGCCGGTTAGCGCTCCTTGTGGGACCGCTTGGGGCGGCGGCGTTGGCGTTGAAATCGGTGATGTCGGCTCGGGTGCGGCGCTTACAGGGGCGGTTGCCGGGTAAGGCTGCTAGGCCGAGGCCGCAGAGGATGTCCTTGATGATGTCCTCGACGGGGCGGCTTGCGATGTCGTCGTTGAGGTCGGGCGCGTCCATGCGCTCACGGAAGTCAGAAAGCAGGACTTTGTGGTCGTCGCACTCGGGATTGCCGGGTGGGCGTTGATGACGTCCTCGACGACATGGAGAATGCGCTTGCGGGCGGTGATTCGGTCGAGGGCCGGGTGGCTTGCGGGCTGCGGCTGCTTGGGTGCGTTCAGGCGTTGCACAAGCATGATGGAGCGGCGGACGGACCGGGCCATCTTGTCGAAGGCGGCGGTTTTGATGAGTGCTTCTGGCTCGGCGCCGGGTGCCGAAACCAGAGTGGGCCTACCGGGGCAGATCAAGGCACGGTTCGAGGTCGAAGTGCATGAGCGCACGGTCGGTAAGCTGCCGCGCCATCTGCGGATGATGCACCTACAGCCGATCCATGCTGTGGTCATCCGGCTCCTCCATATGGATGAAACGGACGCTCTGAACCTTGCGCCACTACTCCCCCCACTTCTCAAAATTCAGGTTGGGATCCGCTTCGAAGCCATTCAGCGAGGGGTGAGCAGCCGGGTCCGCAATGACGCGCCCGAGGACGTCGCGAACGTGACCATCACCCTTGCTGCGCTAACCCAGGGGAGACGAGTCCGCGCGCGAGACGAAGGCGAACACAACCGTGAGCGGACGGCTGGTCCCTGGTCGGGTGTGCAGGCGTTCCGTTTGTCGGCATGCGGACGCTAACATGGGGCAAATCCTCTATCTTCCGTCGGATCGAATTGCGCTTCAGTCCGCAAGGAACCTGCGGATCGCGTCGGCAACCTCATCCGGCGCTTCGAGCAGCGCCAGATGCCCGATGCCCGGCAGGCTCTCGAATGCGGCTTGCGGGACGTGCTGTCCGATCTCCCGGCGCAGCGAGGCTTCCGTCTCCACCTGGTCGGCCGATCCCACGATGATCAGCGTCGGCACCTCAATCGCGGCCGCCGCCGGGGTAATGTCAAGGTCCATTCCCGACTCGAACCAAGCCTGTTTGGCGGCGAGGGCCCCGCCCAGCGTGTCGGCGATCACACGTTCGCGGACCTCCGGCGCCAGCGGACGTTCAGCCAAGATTGGGAAGACCTCCTGCATTCCGTCGCGGGACTGATAACGCGCGAGCGACGCCTGGCGGAACTCCGCGGGAACGACCAACGACGTCGGCGGCGCTGGCGCCACGAGCACCAGGCCGACAAGCCCGGGCGGGCGGCTCCCCGCAAGCATCTGCGAGATTTTGCCGCCCATCGAATGGCCGACCAATACATACTCGGTCAGCCCGAGGTCCGTGATCAGGGCGGCGATGTCGTCCGCCATGGCTTCGAGACCATAGGTGTCGGCGTCCTTCGGCGAGCTTCCCCAGCCGCGCAGATCGGGAGCCACGCAGCGATGCGTCACCGCCAGCAGGTCGATGACCGCTGCCCAAGTTCGACCGCTCCCGCCCATGTAGTGGAGGAAAACCAGGGTTGGGTTACCACGTCCAGAGTCGGTCACATGCAGCTTAAGGGGTGAACCGGTCATCACGGGATCTCCATCAGGGCGCTCACGGCACTGTCGCGATACTGCGCGGTAGGACCCGCCATCAGCTCTTCGAGCTGCACCACCTGCACGGCGGTCGCTCCCTGAACCGTGCCAGTGCCAAAGGGCGGATGCGGGTCGTATTCGATGAGGAGCTCGGCCACTTCGGCGGCCAGGCGACCGAATTTCGCGGCGGCCACCAGCAGTGCCGCCTCGAAGCTGCCGACGCCAGGACCGGCCGTGTAGAGGCTGCCATCGGTGACAACCCATGTGCCTCCCGGAATTACTTCCGCCACCACAAGGTCGCGGAGGGCTGGCAGCGCGTTGCGGCTCGTCGCGACGTGTTTGCCCCTCAGCGCCCCGGCCGCGCCCAGCATGACCCCGCCGTTGCAGACGCCGATCGCGTCGCGGGCGCATGCCCCCTGCCGCGCCACGAAGGCAACCATCTCTCGGTCGCTCAGGAGCGCCGGCGGCAGCATCGGGACCGCGAGGACGTCGAGCGTGTCGAGAAGTCCGCGAAAGTCGTCGTCGGCAACGTCCGCCAGGACGGGAAGCCCTCGACGGCTTGCGCGACTTCCAAACCAGATGGCTGCGTGCGCCAGGCGTCAGCCCGAACACGGTCGGCACGCCGGCCATGTCCATCCGAATTAAGCCTGGCCCGATCAGGATACCGACATTGCACGGCTGGGACCGGCGGCGAGGCCGCGGCGCGCAGGTACTGAAGCGAGGGCAGGTCGGTAATGGAAAGCTCGGTGTTGGTCACTGCTGACCTCCGCTGGAGTGACGAGGTCTTGCCACTGGACCGCCATGGCGCAAAGGACGTAAAATACGCAAATCCGGACATCGGGTCATCGTCGTTTGGGCCCGACGGCATGATGATCGGCACAAGCACGCGGATGGGAGCGGCAGAATGGTTCGGCGGATTACCTTTGTCGTCTTTCCCGAATTCGAGCTGCTTGATCTCAGCGGCCCGTTGGCCGTCTTCAGTGCCGCCGCATCCCTTCATGGCGCTCCCTATGCGGTCCGCGTCGTGTCGGCCTCTGGTGGAGCCGTGTGCGGCACGGGTGGCCTCCCAGTGGATACGATGGAGCTCTCGGACGATCTCGGAAGCGACACGCTCGTCGTCGTGGGCGGCCCGACCGCCCATGTCCCCGGTCGATGTGGCGAGACGGTGGAATTGCTGCGGAGCCATGCCGGTGGATCGCGGCGGGTCGCCAGTGTCTGCACAGGCGCCTTTCTTCTGGCCGGGGCAGGGCTGCTCGACGGACGCCGCGCCACGACGCATTGGCGATTCGCCGGGGTGCTGCAAACTCGCTTCCCGCTGGTCCGGATCAATGCCGACCGCATCTTCGTAAGGGATGGCGACGTCTGGACGTCCGCCGGGGTCACCGCCGGAATCGATCTCGCGCTGGCGCTGGTCGAAGAGGATTGCGGGGCGGAGATCGCCAAAGCGGTGGCCCGGGACCTCGTCGTCTATTACCGCCGTCCGGGCGGCCAGTCGCAGTTCTCCAGCATGCTTGAGCTGGAACCCAGTTCCAGCCGGATCAAGGCCGCGCTCGGCTTCGCGCACGAGCATCTGGCCGAACCGCTCCCCGTCGAGCGCCTCGCCGAGGCCGCCTGTATCAGCCCCCGCCAGTTCGGCCGGCTGTTCGTCAGCGAGACTGGCGAAACACCAGCACGCGCAGTCGAACGGCTGCGCGTGGAGTCGGCACGGTCGCGCATTGAGGACGGCATAGACCCGATGGAGCGGATCGCGCGCGATATCGGGTTTGGTGATCCCGAGCGGATGCGGCGCAGCTTCGTGCGGATCTATGGGCGCACGCCTCAGGCGATGCGGCTGACTGCACGAGCCTACTGTGTGTCGCCCTACACCTAATCCAGGCGTACACGACGCGCCTTCAAGCGCGCCGACAGGCCTATCACGGTCAAAGCATGCAGACTGATGGAAGCTGCCGCGATCAGGGTAGGGGGGCGGGCTTACGGCGATCCATCGGAATGAGGTTGGCTCATCCGCAGCCTCAGTGCAGGTCGTTGTCAGGCGGTACGGATCAGACGCGTCGTGAGCAGGTCGAACTTTGCTCGCCTATAGCTCAGGCGTTGCTGCAGTTCGCCGAGAACCTGCCGGACTAGCGGGCTGCAGACGCCGTTCGGGGCCGGATCGACTGGAAATACCTGCTCAGGCTGGAGTTGGCCGATCCTGGCTTCGATACGTCGGTGCCGAGCGAGTTCCGCAGCCGGCTGGTCATGGGTGATGCGGCGACGTTGCTGCTCGACACACTGCTGGCGCTGTGCCGCGAGCAGAAACTGCTGGCGCCCCTGGGCGGCAGTGCGCGGACAGCACGCACGTTCTCGGGGCCGTCCGTGCCCTCAACCGGCCCTCCGGCGGTGCTCCGCCGCCGGCTGCCTCGCAGACGGATCGCCAAGGGGCGATGGCTGCTCCATTGAGACAATGCGGGCGGCGCTGAACGCCCTGGCCGTGTCTGTCCCTGATTGGCTCCGCGGGCAGGCCGACCCGGCCTGGGCGGATTGGTATGCCAAGCCGGCCGACGACGTCCACATCCTGGTCGAAGCGGCGCGCCGGGTCTGCGCCGACGGGGTCGGGCGTGACGACGATGCGCTGCTCGCGGCTGTCGCTGCGGCGGACGCGCCGGGTGTGGATGCAGAATTCTGTCTGGTGCCGGCCAAGGCTTGCGAAGAGTGCGGGACGGACGGACCTGGCGAGGGCGGGCTGCTGGCGCGCTGGCGCACCACGGTCGAGGGCTTCCCAACATCGCTGCTGATGGTTGCCTCACCCTATGATCCCGAAGTGGATTGTGCCAAGGAGCGCCGCACCACCTGGATCGGCTGCAAAGTCCACCTGACGGAAACATGCAACGAGGACACTCCGCACCTCATCACCTACATCGAGACGATCGCGCAGCGACTCCCTGGAGGGAAAGCCCTCAAATCGGGTTTAAGGGCGTGCGCCGGTGGTGGACCGCGACGCGCTCCAGCCCATTCATGCATCGCATGCCGCCGAGGATTTGCTGCCGGGCAAGCACCTGGTGGACGCCGGCTACGTGGACGCGGGCCAGTGGGTAATCAGCGCACACGGCCCTGGCATCGAGCTGATCGGGCCTGTGCCTAGGGGCAACCAATGGCGGGCCAAAACCGTGGAGGTCTTCACCATCCAGGACTTCCCCTCGACTGGGACGGCCAACTCGCAACCTATCCGGTCGGCCACACCAGCCGGAGCTGGACCGCTGTCCGCAACCAGGACCGAACGGTGACGCGCATTTACCTCTCAACGACCGACTGCAAAGCGTATGCCTCGAAGCCGCGCAGCACCCGCGCTCCACCCCGGCTCCTCGCGAAGCGACCGGGGTTTAAGAAGCGCGGCGTCGTGCTTGAACGGCATGGCAGGGTCATGTCTGTCCCATTCGGGTCCGGCTGCCCGGGTATCTATGCTCCGATGCCACCGTGCCTATTTCGTCAGAACGTGGCCGGCAATCCAGCCCTCCAGCCAATGTGCGACGTCCAGGCTGTTCTTGTCCTGCATCAGCATGTGCGAGTTGCCGTGAAATCCTACGTCCGGCAGCATCACCATCTCTGCCTTGCCACCAGCGGCATTGGCGGCGGCCACGAACTCGCGGCAGGCTGCCAGTCGCGGTGTCCACCGCGGCGACTGGTCAACGTTGTCGCCCCACAGCACCAGCAGGGGTAGGCCCGCAAAGGGCGCCATCGGGTCAGTGGCGGCCGGACAGGCGCCGGGTTCCACCGCCACGATGCCGGCGATGCCCTTGCGGCTGAGCACCGCGGTTTGGAAGGGGTAGATACCCGACTGCGAATGGTTGATCAGCACCGCCGCGTCGAGTCGCTGCGCCAACTCCGACAGGTCGGGCACCTTCGGGTTCTGCGTCGGCAGCGAGGCGAGCCAGTCCGGCACCATCTGCTTCCAGAACTCGCCCTGCGCCTCGAGCGGGAACTGCATCCCGGGAAACACCTCCGGGTATTGCTTGCCGAAGCGGAATATGGCCCAGGCGCCTTCGTGCCCTGCCGAGAATACGGTCGGCAACTGGTCGGGCGGCATCGCGCCGGTCTTCACCGCGTTGATGGCGACCGGACTGCTGGCGGAGCGGCCACGCCAAGCCTGGTCGATGACATAGACCGGATAACCTGCGCGCAAGAAGAACTCATCCCAGCCCATTCGCCCGTCAGGGGTGGTCTCCCACGTCTTGCCGGTGAGGCAGCAGCCATGGATGAACACCAAAGGACGCCGCGACCCGGCATTGGTCGGCACCTGGTAGTGAACATACATCTGGTCAACGGTGACCGTTCCCTCTGGCGCGTAGGCAGGCAGCGTGGACAGCTTGTCGGAATGGACGTCTCGCCCGCCGATGAAAAACGAGCCCTGCCTTGCAATCGTGAGCGGACCGGGATCGGGCGCCTGAGCGCCCGCGACGGTTGGCCAAGCGATAAGGGCGAGGGCGGCGGCCCAAACAGCGAGCGGGTGTTGCAACAACGCATCCTCCTCTGGCGCACGGTTGTATCCCCCGGCGTCGTTGAAACAAAAGCACGCGTCAACAACGACGGGAAGCCGTTTACCAATGGACCCTCGTCAGGAAGCGCTGACCGCTGCCGGCTCGGCCTGCGCCGCCGAGATGACGCGAACCTGGACCGGGCTCCCGACGATCACGCGGCCGAGTTGTGGTTCAGCAGTTTCACAAGCGCTGACACCTTGTCGCACTGAGGTTAACCTTGGGCGCGATAAGGGCGGTAGGGCCAGGTGGTTATCTAAACCGATCGGCGTGCGGACTGTGGTCAGCGTCGGGTTAAGGCAGCACAGGTGGCGTTATTTTAGGGAACAGCAGTTGAACCGGAAGGGGCAATTGAGCGATCTCAGCAAGAGACAAACCGTCTGCAACGCAACCAGGACGCTTCCTGCCAGACCAAATCGCGAACTCAACCGACTGTCTCAAATGGTATCCTGCATGAAAAGTGCCATTACGGGCCTCCCAAGCTATAGGGTGCCGGGTCGATGTCCGGGACAGCACCGAGCACCATTTGTGCGAGGAGGCGACCCGCGTACGGGCCGATTGTGAGGCCGGACGCCCATAGCCCGTTCCCGATGAACAAGCCGTCCACGCCGGGCGCCTGCCCCAACGCCGGACGGATCGACTTGCCTGCCGGCCGGAACCCTATTCGCGTCTCCAGAACCGTGGCGCCAGCCAGGCCGGGGGCGAGTTCAAGCGCCGCATGCAGCACCTCCAGCATCCCCGATGCGGTAACCCGGTAATCAAAGCCAGAACCCGTTTCCCGGGTCGCACCCACAACGATCCTGCCGCCCGGAAAGGCCAGCATGTAGTAGCTGGTCATAGGCAGGACGACGGGCCAGGCCGACGTGTCCACGCCCGGCAATTCGAAATGGATGATCTGCCCGCGCTGCGGCTGCACCGGATCGGCCACGCCGACAGCGCGGAGCAACGCAGGCGCCCAAGCACCGGCGGTGACGACCACGGCGTGCGCCTCGATCAATTCGCCGTCCACCTCGACGCCACGCGCACGGCTGCCATTGACGACCAGCCGCGTGTCACCGGTTCGCTTCACGGCTCCCAGCCTTGCGGCGCCGCCGGCCAATCCCGCCGACATGGCGCGGCCGTCCACGCGGGCTGCCCCTGCGATGTGAAGCGCCCCCTGGCCTTCCCGAAGCGGCGGGAAAAGCGCGCGCGCCTCAGCTGGCGCCAGGCGGCTTATCTTCCCCGCTTCTGGCGCATCGGCCACACGCTGCCGAACCCGCGCCTCCAGCTGGTTCAGCGATGTTCCGTCCGCCGGGGTAAGCAGCGAGCCGACCTGCCGATAGCCTGTGTCGTGCTCCCCGAGTGCCGCCAAGGCGGCTACGAGATCCGGATAATATCGCGCGCCGGCCGTGCTGAGCCGGTAGTGCCCAGGATCGTCCACGGCGGACGACCAGGGGCAAACGATCCCTGCTCCGGCAGCGGTCGCCCGCCCTTCGAGGAAGGGGTCGATCATCACCACCTCTGCCCCAGCCTGCGCAAGATGGAAGGCCGTGCTGGCGCCGAAAATACCGGTTCCAACGACTGCGACCCTCATTGAGCCAGGCTTACCCCGGCGAACGGGGTGCCTCCGAGTACATGGACCTTGTAGCCGGTGACTTCCTTGCGGACAGCCGTGAAGGCGGATGACCTGGCGAACAGGATGGCCGGCACTTCCCGCGCGAAGACATCCTGAGCCTGGACGTAGAGCGCGGCCCGCCCGGACTGATCGTTGAGCACGTTCGCCCGCGAGACCAGGTCGGTGTACTCGGCGTTGCACCACTTGCTCCAGTTCCCAGGCCGCGGCTTGCCGTCCGGGCACGCGAAGTAGCCGTATAGGAGCTGGCTGGGATCCGGGTAGTCCCAACTGCCGCCCAGCATGCCGACCGGCGCTTCCCCGGCGCGGATCCGGCGCAGGTACTCGCCCCATTCGTAGCTGACGATGTCCGCCTTCACCCCCAGCTTGGCCCAGTCGGCCTGGATCATTTCGGCGGCCTGGCGACCGTTCGGCATGTAGCTCCGCGCGACGGGGATTGCCCAGATCTGCGTGGCGAAGCCGTCCGGATACCCCGCCTTGGCGAGCAGCGCCTTCGCGGCGGCCGGATCGTAGGCCCGCGGTTGGACATGATCGTCGTGCCCCCACAGGCTGGCGGACACCATCGCGCCGGTCGGCTCACCCGTGCCATGGAACACGGTTTGGACAAGCGACTTGAGGTCGATCGCCGTCGCGAGGGCTTCACGGACCTCCTTCTTGTCGAATGGCGGCCGGTCGGCGCGGAATGCGATGTAGCCCATGGCTGCCAGGGGAGCGCTGAGCAGCGCGAGGGCAGGGTCGGCCTGGATCGAGCCGAAGTCGGTCGGGTTGGGGTAACGGGCGATCTGGCACTCCCCCGCGCGCAGCTTGGCGAGGCGCACGGCCGGGTCGGGGGCGATGCTGAACACCATCGAGTCTACCTTGGCAACCCGGTCGTCCAGGCTAGCCGCCCTGGCCCAATGCTGCAGGTTGGCCCGGAACCGCACCGAGGAGTCTCGCTGGTAGGCGACGAAGGCAAATGCCCCCGTGCCGATCGGGTTCGTGTCCAGCTGCTCCGGCGTTTTGGCGGCCAGCATGGCCGCGCCATACTCGGCCGACAGGATGGGGAAAGGACGCCATGGACAGGATGCCGAGCAGGGGGGCGACCGGCTCCTTAAGATCAAAGCGCACGGTCCGGTCGTCAACCTTGACGACGCCGGCCACCCGGTCGCGCAGCAGCGCGTCCCACTCGTCATACGTTCCGCCGCTGGTCTTGAAGAACGGGCTGTCCTTGTTCGACATCCGGCCGAAGCTGAAGATCACGTCGTCCGCGTTCATGTTCCGGGTGGGCGTGAACCGGGCGTTCGACTGGAAGCGGACGCCGGCGCGGAGATGGAAAGTTGCCGAAAGCCCGTCCGGCGCGACGGACCAGGACTCCGCCAGAGCGGGGATGATGGCCGACCCTCCCCGCTCCGTCGCGACAAGCCCGTCGTAGATCTGGGCCGACACGTCAAACACCGTGTCCGAGGTCGATAGTTGCGCGTTGAGCGTGCTGGGCGCCGCTTCCGTGCAAACGACCAGCGTGGCAGCACGTGACGGCGCCGCAGCCGCCACTCCGCACGCGAGAACGGCAACGAGGATTGGACGCATCATGGGACGGTCACCATTGAAACGGGGTTGCAGCCTCATACCAACCGCCAGAAGTCCTGCCTTGTTGATTCCAACTGGCCCCTGTCATTGCGAGCCGGCTTCGACGCGGCAATCTCCGACGGCAAGGTCCGGGCGTGCAGTCCTGGATTGCCACACCGCAAAAGCGGCTCGCAATGGCGATGCCCTTGTCAGCGGTCAGACCTTTCGGCAGTTGGTTTAAAGCAGCCGTGAACACGACCGTCAGCAGCCTGTCAGGGCCTCCAAGAGGCACCATCAATTTGTTGGATTGAGGTCGCGATGGCGAGCGGTAAGGATGGTGTGCCCGTAGTTGCGCTCCGGGGGCGACGCCGGTGATCTCGGCCCAAACCTGAAAGGCCTGGGTCCAGGCGGCTCGATATTGGGCGGCTCGAACCTGATGACGGCGGAGGTGGAAAAGGTTGCTGATACCGTAATGAGCGGAGAAAAAGCACTTTGCCTGCCCGGATATTTTGAACCGCTGCATCTGTCGCTCTCGCCGCCGCGTATATTGGTGAAAGTTCTCCGCTCGGCTGTTCAGGCCTCTGTGCTTCCTCTGCTCGACTGAGGGCATCACCCGACGTTTTGCCGCCCCGTAACTCGCCAGCTTATCTGTGATCATGACACGAGGTGGACGGGTCCGCCGATCCATCAGCTTGCGCACTAGGCATTGGGCCGCCCGCGTGTTGCGGCGGCTCTGCATCAGGGCAGCCACGCCTGCTATTACACCATGAAAACATTGAAGAACGCCGTGATCCCAGCATGATCCTCAAGGGGCAAGACATTGGCGATATATTGGTCCGGGCGGACGATCACGACACAGCCATTCGCCCGATCCACGCCTCGCACATCGAAGATGTCGCCTGCTCTCGGGTCCGGGCAGAACAGCTTCTCATAGTCAACAAGCCCGAACCGGCCTTTTCTTGGCCGCAGGATCATAGGCATCGTGTCGATCGCCAGCGTCCGGTGTCCCTGCTGGAGCACCGCCCTGATGTCGAAGAGCGCGTCGATGTCGGCGTCGCATGGCGTGTAGCGCTTGACTGGTCCCTCGGGTGGTCCTGCAAGGAACTTGCAGGTGGCAGCCAATTTCGATGAGGGACCGGCCGGATCGCCTGCATCAGCAAAAAGGAAGATGCGCCAGCGGCCGTCAGCCTTGAGGACGTGGCCCAGCTGAACCGGCTTGGCATCGGCCAGACGAATAACCGGCGCCGAATGGAAGCGCATGCCGACCACGAAGCCTCGGGCGAGGTCCTGATGCTCGGGTTGGGCCGAGATGACGGAGGCGGCGTAGCGGGTCGCCGTGCCCGCCGTGAAGCGGCCCTGCTTCACGAAGTAGCGCTGGAACTCCGCCGGGTCGATGCCTTGCTCCCCAACGTCGCCGGTACGTTTGGGTGCGGCGCTGAACATGGCGGCAAACTCCCGGTCGAACTCGATGAGTTCGGCGGCAATCGCGTGTCGCTCGGCGGAGTAGGTGTGCAGGATGTGCGGCGAGCTGCGTCCAGACAGCACGGAGGCGAGTTTCCAACCGAGGTTGAAACCGTCCTGCATGGAGACGTTCATGCCCTGGCCGGCCTTGGGACTGTGGGTGTGGCAGGCGTCGCCCGCGATGAACACAGTGGGAAGACGGAGGCCGATTTCCTCCTGGGGCACGTTGTCGAACTTGTCGCACAGGCGCTGGCCAATTTCATAGACCGACCACCAGGCAACCTCTTTTACTTCCAGCGTATAGGGGTGAAGGATGCGGCCGGCAGCCGCAATCAAGCGCTCTATCGTCATGCGGCGGTCGGCGATGCGCTCCTGGGCGCCAAGTCTATCCAACTCGATATACATCCGCACGAGGTAGCCCCCTTCGCGCGGGATGATCAGCAGGCTGCCCTCCGCCGCAGAGTGGATCGCGGCCTTCAGGCGAATATCGGGAAAATCCGTGACGGCCAGCACGTCCATGACGCCCCAAGCCTGGTTGGCGGACTCGCCGGTAAGCGTCCGGCCGATCGCTTTCCGCACGCTGCTGCGCGCGCCGTCGCAGCCCACCACGTAGCGGGCGCGCAGCGTGGCCACCTCGCCCTTGTGCGGACCGTCAAGCCGCTCCAGCCGCACTGTCACGGGATGGCTGGGCGCACCTGGGCCATCTCCGGCTTGGACGTCGAGGCCGACGAAGCCCAGGGCATAGTCCGGCACCAGCCGGGCCGGCGCGTTGCGCATCGTATCCAGAAAGAAGTCGTGCACGCGCGCCTGGTTCAGGATGACGTGCGGGAACTCGGATAGCCCGTCTTCGGTGTCCTGGATGCGGCCGCCGCGGAGGATGGTAGTCCCGTCCTCGCCGGGTTTCCAGAACGACGTTTCGTTCACCCAGTAGGCTTCCCGCAGCACGCGCTCGCTGAAGCCGAAGGCTTCGAACATTTCCATGGTGCGGCAGGCGATGCCGTCGGCCTGGCCGACCTGCAGGGGGCCGGGCTTCTGGTCTATGATCCGGGTGGAGATGCCCGGAAAGGCGGCAAGCTGGGCGGCCAGGGTCAGGCCTGCCGGCCCGCAGCCGACGATCAGGACATCCACCTCCGCGGGCAGGCCGGCCGCCGGAGGCGCGGCGGTCCGGTCCGGCGGCGCTGCGACGGCCGGGTCGCCCGGCGTGTAGCCGTTCAGGTGGAACTGCATGCCCGGCACATTCCCTCGGTCAACCGACGCGGCGCCGGGCCGCCTCAGCCTTCCACAGGTCCCAGGGGCGCTGCACCTGGCCTTCCACCCGGTCCGTGCAGGCGCGGCCTTCGGCGGCGGTGAGGTAGGTGACCTCGCCGAGCGCGCTCGCCTGAAGCTGGTAACGGGCGTTCAGCTCCGCATACACGGCGCGATACACCGCAAGCGGCACCGAGCCGGCTACCACCGTGGAACCATGGCCGCGCATGAGGGCGATGTCCGCATCCGCGAACTTTGCCGCCAAGGCCCGGCCCAGGGCGTTGTCGCTGATGAGCAGGTCGGTGCCGTCGCCGCCGGCTTCGCGGATCTCGAACACCGGCGCGGCCTCCCCGATGAAGCCGGCCATGTGGAAGATGGCCCGCAGCGGGGCGCCCTTGACCACGCTGAGCGGGACGATGTTGTGCGAATGGGAATGCACCACCGCCGTCACGTCGGGCCGGGCGCGGAAGATCTCGCCGTGGATGAAGCGCTCCAAATAAACCTTGCGTCCCGCGGCGTTGACCGGGTTGCCGTCCAGGTCGAATTCCACGATGTCGGCTGCCGTCACGTTGCCCGGCGCCATGTTGCGGGCCAGCAGGAAGCGGTCGTGGCGCTTGTCGTGCCGGGTGCTGATGTGGCCGAAGGCGTCAACCACGCCTTGGTCGAACAGGATATGGTTGGCTGACACCAAGTCGGCGATCAATGCGGGGTCTGGGGCGTCACCGGCCGTGGCGGTGTCGGCGGCATGGACGGCGATGGGGTCAGGCGGGCACATGGCTTTCTCTCCTCCGCCGCCCCTTCCCGGAGCGGTCATGTTGGTATCAGCAGAAATCAACGGGCGGCGGCGCTCCGCAGCGGAGCCGGCGTCACGTCGTTGTGCACTTCCGCAAGTTGCGCCAGCAGCCGGACCATGCCCTCCCGGTCTGCGGGCGCGAGCGGCGCCAGGATGCGGTCCTGCACCCGCTGCACCGCCGGCCGGACCTGGCGCAGCAGCTGGGCTCCGTCGGGCGTCAGCTCGATCAGCTTCACCCGCCGGTCCGCCGGTGCGGGGCTGCGCTGTATCCAGCCCTTGTGCGCCATGCGGTCCAGCACATCGCCGATTGTGGAGCGGTCGAATGCGATCAAGGCGGACAGCCGCGTCGCATCCACGCCGGGATGCAAGTTGATTGCGTGCAGCGCAGCAAATTGTACGGAAGTTAAATCGAACACTGCGCACTCTTTGGTAAACAAGGCCGTCGAAATCTGGTGCACGCGCCGGATCAAATGGCCCGGCATGCCGTAAAGATCTTCCATCCCCTGGCTATCCATTGCGGGTCATACTTGGCGCTTTCAGATTGGCTTCTTTGTCGGACCACAACGTCGTTGACGCTAGAATGATCGGGGGTATACGGTCAATCGAAAGAATGCAGGCACAGGCCGGCCTCCGCAGGCGCTAGTGCCCGGGAAGCCTGGACTTGAGTCGGGGGAGGGCGAAATGAACGAGATGTCGGCCAAGGTGGTGCTGCCCAAAGCGCGCGGCCTGTTCTATGGCGGTGCCTGGCACGCGGCTCTGGACGGTAATACCGTGGACGTGTTCAGCCCTGCGACGGGCGAAACGCTGTGCACCATCGCCGATAGCAGCCCGGCCGACGCGGACCGTGCCGTCGCCGCCGCCCGCGACGGGTTCAAGGTGTGGCGCGCTGTCCCGCCGCTGGAGCGTGGCCGCATCCTGCGCGAAGCTGCCGCCATCTTACGCCGCAACGGCCGCGAGCTTGCCATGCTGGACGCCACGGACGGCGGCAACCCAGTGACGGAGATGAGTGGCGATGTGGCCATTGCCGCCGCGCAGATGGAGTTTTTCGCCGGCCTCGTGACCGAGATGAAGGGGCACTCGATCCCCATGGGTCCGGAGGCAGTGAATTTTTCCGTGCGAGAGCCGCGCGGGGTCGTGGCGCGCATCATCCCCTTCAACCATCCCTTCATGTTCTGCGCCGGCAAGTCCGCCGCGCCGCTCGCCGCCGGCAACAGCGTGATCGTGAAGCCGCCGGAGCAGGCACCCTTGTCCGCCCTGCGATTGGCCGAGCTGCTTGGCCCGCTGCTCCCGCCCGGCGTCTTCAACGTCCTGCCTGGCGGCCGGGCGGTGGGGGCGCGGCTGGCCGAACATCTTGATGTCGCCATGGTGGCGCTGATTGGCTCTGTCCCCACTGGGCGGGCCGTGATGCGCGCGGCGGCGGAGACTATCAAGCCCGTGCTGCTGGAGCTTGGCGGCAAGAACGCGCTGATCGCCTTTCCCGACGCCGACCCGGAACTGGTGGCCGGCGCCGCGGTGTCCGGGATGAACTTCACCTGGTGCGGCCAGTCCTGCGGCTCCACCAGCCGCGCCTTCCTGCATGCCGACATCCACGACGCGGTGGTGGAGCACCTGCGCGGCAAGGCCGCCCGCTTCCGCCCGGGCATCCCGACCGATCCCGCCACCACTATGGGCGCGCTGGCCAGCCGGACCCAGTATGAGCGGACGCTACACTACATCGAAACGGCCAAGGCCGAGGGTGCCCGCCTGGTGTGCGGCGGCGCCCCGCCCTCGGACGCTGCGCTGCGCCACGGCTTCTTCATCGAGCCTACCATCTTCGCCGACGTGACGCCGGAGATGACAATCGCGCGGGAGGAAATCTTCGGGCCGGTGCTGGCCGTGATGCGGTGGTCGGACGAGGCGGCGATGATCGAGCAGGTGAACCGCCCCGAGTATGGCCTGACGTGCTCGATTTGGACCAACGATCTCCACCGGGCGCACCGCACGGCGGCGGCGGTGGAGGCCGGGTTCGTGTGGGTGAACGAGGTGTCCAAGCACTTCCTGGGCACGCCATTCGGCGGCTTCAAGCAGTCCGGCCTGGGGCGTGAGGAATGCCTGGAAGAGCTGCTGGCCTTTACGCAGGAAAAGAATATTCACATCCGGTTCAAGCCTGCTTAGTTTTTCGTCGGTGTGCCGGAACTCCAGAGGTTTGCTTAGCGCGGCGCCGGGCTTTGCTGGCGGGAACGTGTGTGACAGGCCGCGCAAGCCCGCTTAGCATCGAAACGCTGAGGGTGCCGCAGACACACCCCGGGGAGAGGACATGCCCGACACGACCCTACCGCACCCCGGCTCCAACCCGGACCCGGCAGCAGCCCTTGAGCGCCCGGCTACGTCTCCTGCCGGCAACGGGCTGTTTGGCAGCGACGCCGTGGCGGACGCGTTGCGCGACCTCCGCATCCCTTATGTCGCGCTGAACCCCGGTGCATCCTACCGCGGCCTGCACGACAGCCTGGTCAACCACCTCGGCAACGCTGCGCCGCAGATGCTGCTTTGCCTGCACGAGGAGCATGCGGTCGCCATCGCCCAGGGCTGGGCCAAGGTGACGGGCAAGCCGATGCTGGCGGCGGTGCATTCCAACGTCGGCCTGTTTCACGCCACCATGGCGGTGTTCAACGCCTGGTGCGACCGCATGCCGGTGATCGTGCTTGGCGCCACCGGCCCGGTGGACGCCGCCAAGCGCCGCCCTTGGATCGATTGGATCCACACCGCGCAGGATCAGGGCGCCATCGTGCGCCCTTACGTGAAGTGGGACGCGCAGCCCGCGTCTCCAGCTGCAGCCCGGGAAGCCTTGTTCCGCGCCGCGTGGCTGGCGGGTACCGCGCCCTGCGGCCCGGTTTACGTCAACCTCGACGCCGCGATGCAGGAAGCCCCGCTGACCCAGCCGTTGCCACCGCTGGACCCCGCGCGCTTCATGCCGCGCGTCCAGGCCGGTCCTGACCCGGCGTTGGTGCAAGAAGCTGCAGTGATGCTGCGCGGCGCGGCGCATCCGTTGATCCTGGCAGGGCGCGTGAACCGGGGCGAGCCGGAATGGGCGGCCCGGGTGCGGCTTGCGGAAACACTCGGCGCCCAGGTCGCCACCGACCTCAAGGTCGGCGCCGCGTTTCCCACCGGCCATCCGCTCCACGCCGGTAAACCTGGCGTCTTCCCCGTGCCGGAAACGGTGGCGGCAATTCGTGGTGCAGACGTGATCCTTTCGCTCGACTGGGTGGACCTTGGGGGGACGTTGCGCTCGGTTTTCAACGGTGCTGAGCCCGGAGCCCGGATCATTCAGGTCTCGCTTGACCATATCCTGCACAATGGCTGGAGCGCGGACCACCAGGGCCTACCGCCGGTTGACCTGTTCCTCGCCGCCGACCCGGACGCGACCGTGGCTGCCCTGCTCGCGCACCTGCCGGCAGGACAGGAAGCAACAGAGGCCTGGAACGCGCCGCGCCCGGACCCGGATGCCCCGCTCGCGGTGCCGCATCTGGCGGCGGCACTGCGTGATACGGTGGCCGGCCGGCCGGTATCGCTGCTGCATTTGCCGCTGTCCTGGGATGGGGGGTTCTGGCCATTCCGCCACCCGCTCGACTTCCTAGGCTCTGACGGCGGCGGCGGCATCGGTGGCGGCCCCGGCATTTCCGTGGGTGCGGCGCTAGCCCTGCGCGACTCCGGGCGTTTGCCGGTTTCCATCTGCGGCGACGGCGATTTCCTGATGGGCGTCACCGCACTCTGGACAGCGGTGCATTATCGCATTCCGCTGCTGTTGGTCGTGGCCAACAACCAGTCCTTCTTCAATGACGAGGTGCATCAGGAGCGCATGGCGCGCGAGCGTGGGCGCCCGGTGGAGAACAAGTGGATCGGCCAGCGCATGACCGATCCGGAACTGGACCTGGCGGGGCTTGCACGAGCGCAAGGGGCACAAGGCTTCGGCCCGGTGAAGGACGTGGCGGACCTGCCCGGCGCATTCGCCGCGGCGATCGCGGCGGTGGACGCCGGAGGGGTTGCGGTGGTGGACGTGCGGGTGGCGCCTGGCTACACGCCGGCCATGGCTTCTGCCCTGGTGCGGCACAATAAATGAGCGTGGCGGTGGCGACCACTCCGGTGTCTCAGCGCCCGGCCGCTGCCGGAGCGCCCATTCTGGCGGTGGACGGCGTGACGAAGCGTTTCGGCACCGCATCGGACGGCGTCACGGCGGTGGACGGCGTGTCGTTCGACATACGCCCGGGCGAGTTCGTGTCGGTGATCGGCCCGTCCGGCTGCGGCAAATCCACCTTGTTCAACATCATCGCCGGGCTGGAAACGGCCACAACCGGCCAGGTGACGGTGGAAGGCACACCCGTGTGCAGCCCGCACCCAGCGGTCGGCACGGTGTTCCAGGAGGAGTCCTGCTTCCCGTGGCGCACGGTCATCGACAACGTTGCCTTCCCGCTGGAGCTGGCCGGCGTGGCGCGGGGCGACCGGCACGATCAGGCACGGCGCTTCATCGACATGGTCGGGCTGCGCGGGTTCGAGCGGCGCCTGCCTGCCGAGCTGTCGGGCGGTATGCGCCAACGCGTTTGCATCGCCCGAACCCTGGCCGCCAAGCCGCGGCTGCTGCTGATGGACGAACCCTTCGCCGCGCTGGACGAGCAGACCCGCCTGCTGTTGGGCGACAAGGTGCTGCAAATTCAGCAGGAGCTGCGGCAAACCACCCTGCTGATCACCCACAGCATCACGGAAGCGGTGCAGTTGTCCGACCGTGTGCTGGTCATGACCTACCGGCCCGGCCGGCTGAAACGTTTCGTGGAGATCGGCCTGCCGCGCCCGCGCACGGCGGATGCGGTGACCAGCCCGGAGTTCGGCGGCGCCGTCGCCTCCTTGTGGGCCGACTTGCGCGAGGAAGCCTCACGCGGGATGAAGGAGGCGGGCGGGTGATAATGGCGCGGTCTTCGCCGGGGCCGTCCAGTATGGCGCCTCTGTTCGGCGTCCTAGTGATCGCCGGGCTGATCGCGGCGCTGCAGTGGGCGGTCAACGCCGGGGTCGTGGACGAATACACCGTGCCGCGGCCGACGGACATTGCCGCTGCCCTGCCGCGCCTGCTGGCGGAGGAGCACGTCGCGTCCCGCTTCCTGGTGACTGCTGCCGAAACCTTCGCCGCCGGGGCGCTGGCGACGCTGGCCGGCACGGCGCTGGGGGCGGCGCTGTATCGCTGGCCGCTGATGCAGCGCTCCTTCGAGCCGTGGGTTGCGGTGCTGGCCGCGGCGCCGCTGGTGCTAGCCTATCCGCTGTTCCTGGTGCTGTTCGGCCGCTCCTCGGCCACGGTCGTGGTGATCGCGTTCGCGTCCGCCCTGCCGCCCGTTGTGCTGCAGACGGCGGCCGGGTTTTCCGCCGTACGGCCCGTGCTGCTGGCGGTCGGGCGCTCCTTCGGGCTGCGCCGCGCCGGCGAGTTCCGTCACGTGCTGCTGCCCGCGGCGTTGCCCAGCGTCTTCACCGGGTTGCGGCTGGCGCTGATGTTCGGCCTGATCAACGTGGTTGGCGTCGAATTCCTCATCAACCTCGGCGGACTCGGAGCGCTCATCAATGACCTGTCGGAGCGATACGACCTGCCCGGAACCTGGGCCGCGATCTGCCTGGTGGTGCTGGTCAGCGTCGTCTTCTTCGTAGCGCTGGACGGGGGCGAGCGGTGGCTGCAGCGGCGGGGCTGACCTCGGCGCCCAACAGGGGCCGCATCGGCACGACCGGGCCGCGCCTCCTTGCGGCCCTCATGATCCTGGGCAGTTGGCAGGCGCTGGCGATGTCCGGCCTGCTGTTTCAAGATGTGGTTCCCCCGTTGGGGGCGCTGGCGACCGGGCTGTGGTCCGTGGTCACGGACCCGGGGTTCTGGGCCAATGCCCTGGTCACGGGCGGGGAGCTGCTGGCGGCCGTGCTGATCGGTGGCGGGCTGGGCGTCGCTGCCGGGCTCGCATTGGGCGCGTCGCCCCTCCTGTCCTCGGCCTTCGAGCACTGGTTCACCTGGCTGGGGCCGACGCCCAAGATCATCCTGTTTCCGGTGCTGATCCTGTTCTGCGGCGTGGGGCCTGGCTCGAAGGTGGCGATGGGCGCGGTGTCCTGCTTCTTCCCCTTGGTGCTCAGCACTGCGACGGCCGTGCGCAGCGTGGACCCCGTGCTGCTGCGCGTCGCCCGCTCCTTTCGTGCCCGGGGATACCAGACCCTGCTCAAGGTTTACCTGCCGGCCACCGTGGCGCCCTTGCTGAACGGTGCGCGGCTTGGGTTTGGGGTGGCGCTGATCGGCGTGCTGCTGGCGGAAACCAAGCTTTCGAACCAGGGAGTCGGCTTCGCCGTCATGCAGGCCTATGCCCGGTTCGACATGCCGCGCATGTATGGCTTGCTGATCCTGGTCGTGGGCTTTGCGGCGGCGGTGAACATCGCGCTTGGGCACGGAGCGCGCAGCGCCGCCGGCTCCGCTCCTGGAAAGGATCACTAGCCATGCGCCGCCGCCTTGCCCTTCTCCTGCTCGCTATGTTTGCCCCTGCCACGACATGGGCGGAGGACGTGCTGCGGCTCGCCATCGGGCAGCGCGGCAATTGGGAGAACAGCGTGTCCGAGCTGGGGCAGGGCGCCGGGTTCTTTCGCAGGCATGGACTGACGCTGGAGCTGCTCTACACGGAGGGCGGCGGGCAAACGCAGCAGGCCGTCATCTCCGGCAGCGTGGACATCGGCATCGGTGTGGGAGCATACGGCGTGCTCGGCGCCTTCAGCAAAGGGGCGCCGGTCCGGGTGATCGGCAACTCCATGGTCGGCGCCCATGACCTTTACTGGTATGTGCCCGCCGCCTCGCCGGTGCAGTCCATCAAGGACGCGGACGGCAAGAGCATCGCCTACTCCACCACCGGATCCTCCACCGACCTGGTGGTGCGCGGCTTCCAGCGCGTGTTCAAGATCCAGCTCAAGCCCGTCGCCGCTGGCAGCCCGGCCTCCGCCTTCACCCAGACCATGTCCGGCCAGATCGACATCGGCTGGGCGTCGCCGCCGTTCGGGGTGGAGGCGGCGCAGGCCGGGCGCACCCGGATCGTGGGCCGCGGCAGCGACGTGCCAGACTTCGCGGACCAGTCGGTGCGGGTCATGATCGCCAACGCAAGATCGCTGGCGCAAAGGGCGGATGCAATCAGCCGCTATATGGACGCCTATCGCGAAACGCTGGCCTGGCTCTACTCGGACCCGGCGGCGCTGGACGCGTATGCCAAGTGGGCCGGTGTCACCCCCGCCCTGGCCCGGCAGGTGCGGGACGAGTTCTATCCGCGCGCCAACATGGAGCCGGACCGGATCCGTGGGCTTGAGGCATTGTCGCAGGACGCGGTCGGGTTGAAGTTCATGTCCGCCCCGCTGCGGCCGGAGCAGCTTGCGACCCTGGTGCAGAACAAGACAGCGGAGAAGTAGGCGTGGTCCGGTTCCTCCTCGGCGCCCTTCTCGCCGTCGCGCTCGCCCTGCCGGCCTGGGCGGAAACCTTGAAGCTCGCGGTCGGGCAGCGCGGCAACTGGGATACCGCTGTCGCCGAGTTGGGCCAGCGCGCCGGCATCTTCAGGAAGCACGGGCTGGAGCTTGAGATTCTCTACACCGCAGGTGGGGGCGAAACGCTGCAGGCCGTGCTGTCCCGCTCCGTTGATGTCGGCGTCGCGGCTGGGACACTGGGCGTGCTAGGGGCGGCGGCGAAAGGGGCGCCGGTCCGCATCATCGGGGCGGAGACCACGGGGGCGGTGGACCTTTATTGGTACGTGCCTGCCGGCTCGCCGCTTCGGTCAGTGTCGGACCTGGCCGGGAAGACGGTCGCGTTCTCCACGGCCGGTTCCTCGACGGACGCGGTTGGGCGCATGGCGATGGCGCAGTACGGCGTGCCGTTCCGGATGGTTGCCACCGGCAGTCCGCCCTCGACCTTCACTCAGGTCATGTCGGGCCAGATCGACGTTGGCTGGGCCGCGGCCCCCTTCGGGGTGGAGGCGCTGCGTGACGGCCGGACCCGAGCGATCTTACGCGGCGGCGACATCGCGGCGGCGCAGGATCAGACGATCCGGGTGCTCCTGACCCATGCCGCGGTGCTGGGGCAGAAGAAGAAGCTGCTGGCCGCGTTCATGCAGGCCTACCGCGAAACGATCGAGGCGATGTACGCCGATGATGCGGTGCTGCGCATGTATGCCGAGTTCGCTGGCATCCCGGCGGACGTGGCACGGCAAACCCGCGACCAGTTCTTCCCCCGGGTGGCGATCGATCCCGACCGCATCGTCGGCCTGGATGCCGTCATGGAAGATGGGGTGCGTTTCAAGTTCATGGCCGCGCCGCTAACGCCGACGCAGGTGGCCCAGGTGGTCGTGGCCGACCAACTCAAGTAGGCGGGGCCGTGATGCCGGGTGCTTCCTTTTTGGCTGGTTCGCGCCATCGTTGTCATTCGGAACGCCTTTTTCTCGGACCGTTTCCGTCGTTGCGAGGAATATAGCGACGTGGCAAGCCATGGCGGCAAGGACCGAGCTAGAGGCCCTAGATCGCCTCGCCAAAAGCGGCTCGCAATAACGCCTAGGCAACGTAAAGATCTGTGCGAAGGGCTGTTGATGTTAGGCGCGTCCGACGTAAAAGCGACGTGCCATGCGCCACCCTCCACGGCACCGGGTCGCAATGGAAGGTGTGGACACGTTTCCCCCTACGAAGGATTGCGGCAGCCAGTTCAATACCCCGGCAGCAATCAGGTGATATCCCATCAAATCCGGTGGGTTTCCAGGGAAGCTGGGTGAAACAGCTCCTCTGGGGCCAGAAGCCGTGATGATAGCCCCTCAGCGTGGTGCTGGCGGAGGAAGCACTCCAGCACGTGCCGGTTCGGGGCCAGGCCGTAGGACCAGTAGTCCTCGCCCATCAGCGCCCGCGCGGCTTGCAGCTGTTCCTCCACGAAGGGCAGGGTGACCTTCGTGGCCGAGGTGTCGCCCAATTTCGTCAGCGCCACTGCCTTGGACTGCTCGAAGGCTTTCATCACGGCGTAGGGCAGCCAGGGATGCGCCTCGGCCAGGGTGCGGCGGATGCCCAGCAGGTGCATGATCGGGAACATTCGGGTGCGGCGAAACCAGTCGGCGGCGGCTTTCTGCGGGTCCGGATACAGGTAGCCGACATGCGGATGCCCGGCCCGAAAGCAGGACGGCGCACGGGGGCCGATTACCGCGTCCAGGTCGCCCGAGGCCAGCAGGCCGGAGATGGTGGCTCCGTCCGGCACTGACTCCAGCCGCACGTCCGGCGGCAGGCTCAGGCTGATCTTCTCGACCCGGCCGGGCTGCTCGTAGCCGCCGCGTATCCAGGTGATGTCGGCGGGGTGAACGCCGTGGTCCTCTTGCAAGAACAGCCGCACCCAAACGTTGGCGGTCAGTTGATACTCCGGCACGCCGACGCGCTTGCCCTTGAGATCCGCGGGCGACTTGATCCGGTCCGTCCGCACGTAGATGGAGGTGTGGCGGAAGGCGCGGGACGGGAACACCGGAACGGCGACATAGGGGGAGGTACCTGCCGCGGTCTGCACGCTGTAGCTGCTCATGGACAGCTCGGTGATGTCGAAGTCTGCATGACGGAAGGCGCGGAAGAAGATTTCCTCTGGCTCCAGCAGCATGTATTGCGGGTCCACTGCGTCAATGGACACGGCACCGTCCACCAACGGACGCACTCGGTCGTAGTCGCCAACCGCAACGGACAGGCGGAGCTTGGCCATCGACGACATCCCTGAAACCGAAGGTGGCTTGATGTGCGAACTGCACCAGTCAGTGCACGTGGCGCTGTCCTGTGGCAACCCGGGAGCCGTCAGGCCAGGCCTGACCTGCCGCCCTAGAAGTGGTCCGCCGAAGATGAGACTTCAGTGGCAACGCAGAAGGGAATGGGAAGGCGCACAAGCATCGCAGGCCGGAGGAGATCATCGCCAAGCTGCGGCAGGTCGGGGTGCTGGTGGGACCGGGCAAGCTGGCGGTTGAGGGTGTTTGGTCGATCGGGGTTAGACCCCGTTTGCGAAGTCATGGTGCGGCCAACCGCTTACGGTTTGGGTGGACGGCGCGGTGGAGCATGAGG
>CAXTOB010000044.1:0-14554 GCA_964245505.1 uncultured Acetobacteraceae bacterium
GCAGGCTGAACACTCGCCGGAGATACGGGCCGCGATCACGCGCGGACTTGCTGGCCTGGCCGAGATTCTGGAACGCCGGTTCGAGCAGGGGGCTATCAACGGTGCCATTCCTGCCACTCCGTCCGCCCGGGCCAGGAGCCGCCTCGTCGTGGATTTCATGCAGGGGCTTTTATTGCGTGCCCGCGCCGGAGCTTCGCGGGATGAACTCCTTGCTGACGCAAGGGATTACGTTCCGCTCGTTCTCAACTAAAAATGTTGGCTTCAACAGAGTGACACGGTTGCCCCGGCTCAATGGCCGCCAACCTTGGATTTTCGGACAAGGCGCGCGGGCCGTCCGATCACGGGTGGAGGCTGTTGATAAACTCGCTTGCGGGCGGGTTCGTCTCGTGATTCGTTTCGAAAGTGACCGGACCGGAGGCCACGACGATGATGGGCAGGCTGTCGGGGCAAGAGCCGCTGTTCTTCGGTTTTCGGCTCGATGACCACGTGCCCGCCGATCACCTGCTCCGCCGCGTTGACGCGGTGCTCGACTTCGGCTTCGTCCGGCGGGCTCTGGCGCCATACTACAGCTCCACTGGACGGCCATCGGTCGATCCCGAGTTGATGCTGCGTATGCTGCTCATCGGCTATCTGCACAGCATCCGCTCCGAGCGGCGGCTCTGCGACGAGGTCCATCTCAACTTGGCTTACCGCTGGTTCTGCCGCCTGGGGCTGGAAGGCTGCGTGCCCGACCACTCGACGTTCTCCAAGAACCGCCACGGGCGCTTCCGCGACGGCGACGTGCATCGCCCGCTATTCGAGGAGGTCGTGCGGGCCTGCACGAAGGCCGGACTGGTTGCGGGACGCGAGACGGCAATCGACGCGAGCACGATCGAGGCCGATGCCGGCAGCGAGCGCAAGTTCACCGGTGCGGCGTCTGCTGATGCCTGGAACGAGCAGGAACGCCAGGCTCGGCCTGTGCGCGAGTATCTCGCAGCACTCGATGCCGCGCTGCCGGCCGCTCCGGATGAGCGCGAGCCGGCGCCGCTCAAATACACGTCGCCTACCGATCCGCAGGCAGCCTGGTCGATCAAGCATGGCCCGGGACGCTTCAGCTACGCCACGAATTATCTGATCGACAGCGAGACCAGCGTTATCCTGGACGTTGAGGCCACGCCTGCGCGTCTGGGCGCCGAGGTGGCAGCAACACGAACAGTGATCACGCGCGCCGCCAATCGGCTTGGCTTCCATCCCGAACGCCTTGCCGCCGACAAGGCCTATGGAAGTGCGGCGCTGCTGCGCTGGCTGTTCGAGCGCGGGATTGAGCCACATGTGCCGCTACTCGACCGCACGGGGCTGAGCCAAGGCAAGCTCCCCCGCTCGGCATTCACCTATGACGAAATCGCCGACGCCTTTACCTGCCCCGAGGGGCACCAGCTTCGCCATCGCGGCTACGAGCGCCGGACCCGCACGCATCGGTATAGCGGGTCACCCACAACTTGCATCGCGTGCCCGCGAAAGCCGGACTGTACTGACGCGCCCACAAGGCGGGTGTTGAGAATGGTCGACGAGGATGTGCGCGATCGCGTCCGCGAGCTCGAAGGCACGCCCGCTTTTGTCCGTTCCCGCCGCCTACGAAAGCGCGTCGAACGTCTCTTTGGCCAGCTCAAGCGCAACATGGGGCTGCGACGTCTCAAACTGCGCGGGCTATCCGGCGCCGTTGAGGAGTTCACGATGGCCGCCGCCGCCCAGAACCTCATCCTGCTCACCAGAATGCCAGTGCTCGCCTGAAACGGGCAAGGCGAACAGCGCCGGCTCGCGACCTGGTTGCTGCGCACACGAGGCTCGTCGGCACCTGCGGACGCCCGCGACAGACTTTAGCAACAGCCTCGGTGGTTTGGCGGACAGGCAGGCAGAGCCTCGAATCAGCGTTCGGGGGTAGCCCTGGCAGCTGGCGGGGAAGCGCGGTTCAGGGTGCCTGACCCGTCGCGGCATCAACGATGGCTCTGATATGAAGCCTTGCGCAATCGACGACTTGAACTCCGCCCCAAGCGCTTCCCGGCACAAGGGCAAGCTCGGTCCCGGCAAGCACGACGGCCTGGATCTCCAAGCCTTGCACCAACTCCCGCGCGACCGCTCCAAGTGCATCGGCCGTTGCGCCGCCGACCTGGCCCGTTTGCACGATGGAAACGTATAAGTCGTGGACGCGCGACACCTGGTCCGGCGACGGGTCCAGGATGGTTGCACCAAGCCGGCCGAACAGGCGACCGTCCACTGTGGCTCGGGTGCCCATGAGCGCCACGCGTTCGATGCCGGCGTGCGCGGGTTCCCGGTTGAGCACCTCGATGGGGTCCACCAACGAGGCCCGCCTCAGCCTGGCCAATTCGGACATACACATGTGCGGCCTCCGCCCCAATGGCTGTGACCTCCGCCCCTGCCCGATCCAGTTCGGCCAGCCTGTCAGCAAGGTAGAGCGCCATCCCTTTCAGGTCACGGTTCCCGGCCGCGGCCAAGACGCGGCTAGAGTCGGCGTGTGTGACGACGACGCGGGGCAGCACGCCGCGCCGTCCGCACTCGGTCAGCAGAGCTTGGTAGTAGTGAACCGTTGCGGGAGGCCCCAGTCCGCCGACGAGGCCGATCAGACAGGTTTCGGTCACGTCGGGGCGCGCTCCTACAAAGCTTTCACATGGCCGCCCTCATCGCAGTCGTCCATCTTCGTCTAACGGACAGCTCGGCTGTCAATGATAGGCATAGGGTATTCGGGCAACAGCCGAGGCTTCTGTCAGTTCGTCTAATGATGCATGAGCACGGGCATGTCCGCCGTGGCCAGTACTTCGCGGGTCGCGCCGCCGATAATGAACTCGGCCAACCGGCTGCGCGTGTAGGCGCCCATTATCAGTAAATCGGCACCGGCAGCGTGCGCTTCCGCAATCAACGCCTCGCCAATTTTTCGGCCGTTAGCCTGAAAGTTAGTGACTTTCACGGGAACTCCCGCCTGCTTCAGCTTCTGAAGCCGATCGGACGGCTGCGCCTCTCCGTCGCCGTCCTCCGTTCCCACTAGCACTGTGACCTGCTCCGCGCGCAGCAGCAGCGGCATCGCGGCATGGATCGCACGGTCAGCGGCTTCGCTCGCCTTCCACGCGACAGCCACGGTTTGCCCGAGCGATGCCGGCACCTGCTCGGGCACGAGCAAGGTCGGCAGCCGGGCGTCGAAGAGGGCAACATGGACGGCCTGCTGCGCATCGCTCTGTTGGGCGCCCGCGATATGGCCGATGACGATCAGGTCGGCCTTAGCGGCTTGATCGGCGATAACCTTAATCGTTTCGCCGACCACTTCCTGCCATTCCCCGATCCCTGATTCTCTTTGCCAAGCATCAAAGATCTCGTGCATGTCGGCCGACTTCTGGGCGGCAACGCCCTCGATCTCCTCCCTGCGCTCCTCGGTCATCACCTCCTCGGACGGCATAAATCCCTCCATCGCATCGTGGCGAAGATGCAAGGCCGCAAGTCGCGAGTCGCCCAAACGCGCAGCGGCAAGTGCTGCTGCGGCGAGGACCGGATGGGCGGTTTCTGTAAGATCAAGGATGGCCAAGATACTATGCGACATGGTGGACGCCTCCGTTCGAAGCAGACCGATCCGCTCGGCCGAGACGTGCCCGGCGGTAACGGCCAAAAGGCAAAGGGTCACGGAAAGCACGACGTTGCCCATCGCCGCGAACCAGGAGCCGTCGCGGGCCAGGACCAGGGTCTGCAAGCTGAAGGACGAGAAGGTGGTAAACCCACCGCAGATACCGACCATCACGAACACGCGCAGGCTGAAGTGGCGGGCAACGGGCCCTCCGGCAGGATCAGAGTGGCAAATAAGCCGATGACGAAGCTGCCGAGGATGTTGATGGCGATCGTGCCCCAGGGAAACGTCTCTCCCCAGAGGCGGGCAGCCATGAGACCGAATCCGTAGCGGGCGACACCGCCGAGGGCGCTCCCCAGGGCAACCAAAGAAAAAGGATCACCCGCGACGACCTCCCCGTGCCCGCCGGGCGGCGCTTTCCACCAAAATCGCGACCAGCCCGGCGAACAAGATCGCGGGCGGCAACGGCGGCGGGAGCCCGATGCGCGGCAAGATTAGCCAAGCTGCGGCGAGCCAGAGTAGCACCGAGGCGGCAAAGCTGCCGTCATCCACGAAAAGGCCGAAGAACTCCGACCAGATGACTCTGATCCAGGTCATGAAAGCACGCGCGCGCCGGCTCGGGCGCGGCACATGGGCACTGCGATGAGCGCGGCCGCAAGAAAGCCGCCGTTCAGCGCCGGGATCGACCAGTCATCGCCGGGCCACGCCAGCCCCATTCCCTCACCCACCCAAAATGTACCGAAGGCGCAGAGCAGGATGCCGACCAGGAACTTGAAAGTGTTCTCCGGGATCATTGCGACCGGCTTGTGCAGCAAAAGGCCGAGCACGATCACCACAAGGAGCGCTGCGACCGCGCCGAGGCTGGCCGGTAGCAGCAGCCCGCCTCCGGCAGCACCGACGGCGATGACGATGAACACCACCTCGATGCCCTCGATCATGGTGATCTTGAAGGCGGTCGAGACGGCAACCCGATCCCAGCCTCGGGCAATGGCGCCGAACGCTTTCAAGGAGGCCGTCTGCTTGGCGTAGGCCGCGTCTTCATCGTGCAGCGGGATGACCCCGGCCGCACGGAGGATCGCCTTGCGCACCCAGCGCATCCCAAACATCAGCAGCAACGTGCCGAGGCCGAGCTGCACCAAGTCCAGCGGGATGCGGGTGAGAGCCGGCCCGAGGACGGCCACCAGGATCAGCAAGACGATAAGGGCAAGCCCGGTGCCCCCCAGCGCGCCGCGCCAGCCTCGGACGGCGCCGACGGCCAGCACGATCGTCAATGCTTCGATGCACTCCACCAAGGAGGCGAGAAACGCCGCCAATATCGAAGGTGCCGCGTGTGTCCAGTCGATTGTCATGCCCGCTCCATCGCTCGTCACTCACGACGCACGAGAGGGGCGTAAACCCGCCCTCGCGGCGGGTGCTGTCGATTATCGGACAGAGTCCCACCGCGGATGCTCTCGCGCGGTAGGAGTCATCAGCCCTCGCGGGCGGTTATGGGGAACTCCATCCCCTTGTCGTGCCGCAACCTATCGTCCGCGCCTTGGTGAGGCAAGCGCGGGTATATAGCTTTGTCGAACAAGCATTGGCCATTCATGTGGATCACTAGCGGCTTGCATGAGTAGCAAGCTGAATTTCGAGGCTTTATGGTGATGTGCCCACCTTGGCACGATCCGTAGCCGTCTCAGGCATGGCCAGAAAAAGGGTTGCCAGTGCGATGCACGCTGCGGCCCCGAACGTCAGGAACGCGGCCGAGTAGCCGAAATGATCCACGATTACACCTGCTGCCAGGCCGCTCACCGAGGCTCCGATCCCCTGGGTCGTCGCAACCGCACCCTGCGCCAGGTTGTAGCGGCCGGTCCCGCGCATGAGATCGGCGATGAGCAACGGCGTGATTGCCCCGAAGATGCCGGCGCCGATGCCGTCGAGCAGCTGCACGCCAATTAGCCACGGCGCGCTGTCCGAGAAGGTGTAGAGAACCGCGCGCACGGGCAGCACCGCGAAGCCGACAAGCAGGATGGGCTTGCGCCCGATGCGATCGGCAGTGCGCCCGACGGCCAAGGCGACGGGCAGCATGATGAGCTGGGCGGCGATGATACAGGACGACATCATCGCGGTCGCCCATTTCGGATAGGCCTGAGCGAGCTTCTGGCCCACGAGCGGCAGCAGCGGCGCGTTGGCGAAGTGGAACAGCATTGCACACCCGGCGAACACGATCAGCGGCCGACATTTTAGCAGCACTTTATACCCGGATGGTGATTCCCCTTTTCGTGCCTCCTGCCCCTCTGCCTCCTCTTCCCCAAGGCCGCGCGCGCGGTCCTGATCGATCGCAGCGCGCGGAATCGACAGCATGGCGATGGTCGCGAGCAAGGCGAACACCGGCACCAGCAGGAACACCGCACGTTGCGAGAATAGGTAGCCGATGCCGCCGGCTGCTGCGGCAATGGCCACGTTTCCGGCGTGATCGAAAGCTGAATTGCGGCCCATCCGATGCGCCAGGTGCTTGCGGGCATACAGGCCGAGGGTGACGGCCGCGACGGCGGGGCCAAACACGTCGCCGACGACCGCGATGGCGGTGTTGGCGACCATAACCGGCCAGAATGTGGGGACGGCGAAGATCACCAGCGCGCCGATCGCGAGAATGACAAGCGCTACCACGACCGCACCGCGCTTGCGCCGGGTCGCGTCGATGGCGGCGCCGGCAGGTGTTTGCGCGACCAGACCGAGCAGACCGCTGATAGTTGTTACCCAGCCGACTTCGGTTTGGCCCCAGTGCTGCTGAGTGATGAGGAAGACATTGAGGTATGGACCCAGAGCGCCCCGCACGTCGGCAAGCAGGAAGTTGACGGCATCCAGCGAGCGCGGCCGGAAGCCGGCACGCTGCGCCTGCGGGATGATGCCGGTGTCCCCGTCCATGGTCAGAACATCGCGATCAGGACGATGCCGGCTGTCATCAGCGCGCCGCCCAGGATGCGCCAGATGTTCAGGCTGTGCTGCTCGATGCCGAACAGACCGAAATGGTCGACGGCAAGCGACATCAGAATGTTGGCCGTGATCGTCAGCCCGGCGAACGGGCCGGCACCAATTTTGTCGACGAACAGCAGCCCCATGATGACGGCGAAGGCGCCGAGCAGGCCCCCAAGCGGAGCCCACCACGGCATGGACGTGATGCCCTTCATCGAAGGCAATGGGTTGGGGAGACAGAAAAACAGCACCAGCAGGAATGCCACGATCGGCAAGAATGAAATGGTGCTGGCGAGCCATGGGTTTTCCAGCGACTTGCGTAAAGCACCGTTCATCGGCGGCCCCCATGCTTGAAGGGCACCAGCGATCAGGATGAGCGGGTAAAGCCAGGCCGAGCTGATGTTCTGCATGTTTGTGGTCTCCGAGGTGGTTCAGCCGAACGCGAAGGCGCCTGCGATCGCGAGAAGGAGGGCGGGCGGCATGACCAGCGCGCCGAGCTTGAGGAAGGCCCAGGCGCTCACGCTCTGGCCCTCACGACGCAGGGCGGTCAGCCACAGGATGGTTGCCAGAGAGCCGGTGACGGAAAGGTTTGGCCCGAGATCGACGCCGATCAGCACGGCGCTGCGCACGTGGTCCGGCACATGCGCCATCTCGACAACGCGCCCGGCAACCAGGCCGGCAGGCAGGTTGTTGACGAGGTTGCAGCCGACCGCGAGCACGATGCCGGAAGCCCAGGCTGCCAGCGTTGCGGACTGCTGGACCAGGTGCTGGAGCAATTGCGACAGCGCGCTTGTGACGCCGGTTTTCTCAAGCGACTCCACGAGCACGAATAGGCCGGCGACAAGCGGCAGCACGCCCCAGGAGATGTTCTTCGCGATGTCCGTGACGCCGCACTTGGAGCGCGTCAGCACCAGGATAGCGGTGCCGAGCCCGGCCAAAAACGTCGGCAGCCCGAGCTGGATGTCGAAGCCGGACGAGACCAGCAGCACGATCGCCGTCACGGCAATGCCGAAAGCAGCCATTTTGCCGGCCGCGGACAGCTCCGGGATATCGAAATCCCCCGAGATGTCCTGCCGCAGGTCATTCCGCTGGCTCAGACGCAGCACGGCGTAGGTGGCGAGGATGGACAGCACCGAGGGCAGCGCGTAGCGCGGCAGCCATTGCAGCAGCGGCGGCATGTGGCTGCCGTAGATCACCAGGTTCGCCGGGTTCGAGATCGGCAGCACGAAGCTCGCGGCGTTGGCGATGAAGGCGCAAATGAACAAATAGGGCAGCGGCTTGTCCGCCTTCGCCGTCTTGACCACGGCGGCAACGGCCGGGGTGAGTACGACGGCCGTTGCGTCGTTGGACAGGAAAATCGTGACGACCGTGCCCACGGCGAACACCAAGGTGAACAGCCGGGTGGCCGAGCCTCTCGCCAGGGAAGCGGCGCGCGCAGCCAGCCATTCGAACAGGCCTTCCTGCCGGGCCAGCTCAGACAGGAGCATCATGCCGGTGAGGAACAGATAGACGTCTGTGCCTTTGCCGACGCCGGAGAGGGCGTCGCTCGGGCTCAGCAGGCCGAGCGCTACCAGCAGGATCGCCCCACCCACGGCCCAAATAAACTCCGGCCACGAAAAAGGCCGGACGATGACCCCTGCGGTTGCAGCCCCGGCGATGCCCCACGTGGTCCAGGGAGAGGCGAGCAGCGCGCCCATTACCACTTCCGGCCATTGCGGTTCGGCCCCAATTGGGTGTCGAAGATGCCCTTCTCGGGCCAGACGCCGACCCGATCGGCATCGCTACCGTCTGCGCGGCGCGCAGGCGGCGTCCAATCCGACCCAGGTGCTTCGACATAGTCCACATCAGTCCGGCGGCGGGCATCACGAGCGCGGACGGCGAAGCGGGTGCCGTGAACCACAGGTGCCTGCCAAAAAGCCGAGGTACCCGACACAGGCGCCATCGGCGCCCAGTCGCCGTCGTCCACGCGCATTTCGACCATCGTGATAGGCTCGTCGCCGACCACCTTCGCGCGAACAACGATCGGGCTTTCGAGTGTCTGGCTAAGGTCCGTGACGAGGCGACGATCGACCGGTCGGGTGACGAGAACGAAGGGCCAAGCCTCATCCAGCGGCTTAAAACGCCAGCTCACGCCCCGCCCATCGACGGCGGCGATCGAGAAGCCTGGCGGCCCCTCCTCAATCTGTCCCGTCGAGCGGGTCGCCATGAAGATCGTTCGGCCGTCGTTGGACAACTCGTTGTAGTGGGTATGGCCCATGTCCACGCAGGCCACGTGCGGCTTTGCCAGCAGCGCGCCAAGCCGCTCGGCCCCTTCCCGCAGGTCGGCCGGGTACGCGTGCATGAAGATCACGGCGTCCTCGCCAGCTGTCTCGGCCTGGTCGAGTTCGTGCTCCACCCAGGCGAGTTGCTCCTCTCCAAGCCGAAAGTCCGGGCCGCCAGTGCCCGCCGACACCACGTCGAGGAACAGGCAGCGATGCCCGGCCACGGTCACGACCTTCGGCAGCCGCTCCGCGCCGAGCACGTCGTGGAAAGCGTCCAGCACGCGGTGCTTGAAGTCATGATCGCCTGCCAGAACGTGCAGCGGCATCGGCAATGGCGCGACCGCATCGCGTACCAGCCGGAACTGCGCCTCCGTTCCGTCATCGGCATTGTCGCCGGGGAGCACCGCGAAGTCGACGCTGCCGGCCGGCAAGCCCTTCGCTAGATCGACGATGCGTTTCAAGTCGAGGTAGTTCTGCTCGGTCTCCAGCGTGATGTGCAGATCGCCGATGTGCAGCCAACTTACCACGCAATGTCCGTCGGGCATGTGCCGTCTCCATCATGCAGGAGGCCGGGCGCGGCATCGCGCACCCGGCCTCCGTTTCGGTCGCGCTTCAGAGCGGATGTGCAGCGGCGGAGTTGCCGTCGCGCGGATGTGGCCGGTGCGGCTTATGGTCCTTGCGCTTGTCTTTCGGCTTCCTGGCCTCGATCGACCGAAGGTCATCCGCCGACGTGCCGATCTCCTGCACGGCGATGACCGTGCCGTACTCGGTCACCATTCCTTCGCCACGCAGCAGCACCGATGCGTTCGGCACGAGCATTGCCCCGATGTCCTGAACCGTCTGGGGTGGGAAGCGGCCGGCCCGGCCGTCCTCAAGCAACACGCCGCGGACTTCGCCCTTCGGACCGTGCAGGAGTTGCCGCACCACGCCCTGCGCCTCCATCTTGGTGCGCTTGGCGTGCGCCAGTTTGCGCGCTGCCTTCCGGGCCTCGTCATCCTCTGGCGGTCCGTTATCGACGATCCGGACACCCTCCTCGGCCGCGATCGAGACCGCGGCAATCATTGCCACGCCGCGCGGCCGCACACCCCGGACGTGGACGGTGCTGCCGGTGCGGATGGCATCCAGCACGTCGCCGCCCATGTGCGGCGGGAAATGGACTTCCATGCCGTCCTTGAGGACGAGGCCATCGGCGTCGCCCTCCCCGTTCAGCAGGAAGCAGTCAACCACGCCGGAATTCTCCGGAAGGTGGTCGGGATCAATCCAATGCATCGGATGCTCTTTGTGTGTTGGTGTTCAGCGCGGGGGCGGTGCGTCGGGGCCGCTAGGAGGCGGAGGCGGCGCGTCCGGACCGCCCGGAGGGGGTGGACGATGACCGGGCGGCCTCGGCGGCGTAGCGACCTGCGCCAGATGCGTCGCATCCGGCCCGATCGAACGCGCTTCGATGACCCGGCCGAGCGGGCCCTCGAAGCCGTTGCCCTGCACAGTGACCGACGCGCCAGCGGTGAGCGTCGACGCCAGCCGTTGCGCCTCAGGCGGCGGCAGGCGTACGATCGTGCCGTCCTCCAGCAACGCGCCGTTCAGGTCGCCGCGCGGCCCGTGGAGCTGCGCCTTGATGCGCCCCGTGTCGCTCAGCGCCTGTTGAGTATCGTGCGGCCCGGGCGGTCCGCCCGCGCCGGTATCGGTCACCGTGGCGCCGGTCGCGTCGTTCTTCACCGACATCGCCTGCACCATCGAAATGGCGCGCGCCTTCAGCCCGCGGATCGTCACCGCGTCGCCGGGCTTTACCGCATAGACAAGCTGCGTCCCGAGGTGGGGGGGCGTATGGATCTCGGTCCCGTCGGCCAGGATCAGCCCATCGACGTCGCCACGCGGCGTCAGGCTGTATTGCGCGACTTTGCCTTGGATCGCCGGCAACTGGCTCGGGTCGTACGTGGCCGCATTGTTCATGGCGCTTTGGGCGACCGCGGCGCCGACACCGCCTGCAAGCAGCGTGGCGGCCAGCAGTATGTGTCTGGTCTTCATGATCTTCTCCGTCCTTCAGGGCTCCAAGCCCATCCAACGAAGCGCAATCACCGTGCCAGAACTAACTTGTTGGAATTGCCGGGTCTTCGATCACTTGGAGACGGCAGTCGAGTCCGCTTCGGGGACGTCATCCGTCCCATTAACAGACATAAGGCCGTATCTCTCCAGCTTCTGGTAGAGGAGCTGGCGTCGGATACCCAGCCGCTCCGCTGCTTGAGCGCGGTTGCCGCCAGATGCCTCAAGAGCGCGTCGGATCATCTCGCGTTCGACCCGCTCGATCGCCTCCGGCATCGGCCCCGACAACCAATCGGGGGTGTCCGCAGGCTCTCCGGGGCGCAGATCGGGCGACACCAGGAAAGCGAGATCGCCGGCTGAAATGTTCGACCGCCGCACGAGCGTGGAGGCGCGCTTCATAGCGTTGAGCAGCTCGCGGACGTTGCCCGGCCAGGGATGCGCCAGCAGCCGGGCGGCTGCATCGGCAGAGAGGCGCTTCGCCGGGCCGCTATCGGCCGACAGCGCAAGGAAGTGTTCGGCGAGTGGGATGATGTCGGCCAGACGCTCGCGCAGCGGCGGCAGGGCGACCGGAACTACGCCGAGGCGGTAATACAGATCCTCGCGGAAGCGGCCGTCCCGCACGGCCTGGAGCAGGTCGCGATGCGTGGCCGCGATCACCCGCACGTCTATCGGCACTGGTCGGCCGCCAACCGGCGTCACCACGCGCTCCTGGAGGGCGCGCAGCAGCTTGGCCTGCATGGCGAGGTCCATGTCGCCAATCTCGTCGAAGAACAGCGTGCCGCCTTGAGCGTCGCGGAACGAACCTGCCCGGTCCGCGACGGCGCCGGTGAAAGCACCGCGGATATGGCCGAACAGCAAGCTCTCCAGCAGCTCGGCCGGGATAGCAGCGCAGTTGACCGGCACGAACGGCGCCTTGGCCCGGCTGCCGTGCCGATGAATGGCGCGCGCCACTACTTCCTTGCCCGTCCCGGTCTCGCCCAGCAGCAGCACGGTTGCGTCGCTGTCCGTCAGCATGCCGATGGATTTCTGCACTTCGCGCATGGCCGCACTCGATCCGACCAGGTCGCCTTCGCGCGCTCCGGTCGCGCCAGTTCCGGGGGGTGCGATATCCGCAGCCGGCAACATGCGGGACAGCAGCGCCTGGAGCCCCTCGCGTCCGATCGGCTTGGCGAGATGGTCCGCCGCGCCAAGCCGCATTGCCTAAATCGTGTTGTCGCTCGTCGGCACGGCGGTCAGCACAGCCACTGGCGGCGGGCTGGGCTTGGCCCGGATGTGCCGGAGAAAATCCATGCCGTCCATCCCCGGCATGCGCAGGTCCAGCAGCACGGCATCCGCCGCGTGGCGCGACAGCCAAGCCAGAGCGGCTTCGCCATCGCCGGCCTCGGCCGCCTCATGGCCGAGATCAGTCAAAGCTGTCGCGATCGCCCGGCGCAGGGCGCGATCGTCGTCGACGATCAAGATGATGGCCATGCGGCCTCCTGCGGCAGTTCGGCGGCGAACACCGCCCCGCTCGATACGGTGCCCGCGCTGCGCAGCACGAGCCGGCCGCCATGTGCGTCAGTCAATTCGCGGGCGATTGCCAGGCCAAGCCCAGTCCCCTCCGGGCGACCGGTGACGAAAGGTTCGAACAGGCGGTCCGTCATCTCGGCAGGCACACCGGGTCCGCTATCTTCGACGGTCAGGGCCAGGAGGGCCGGTTGGCGATCTGCGGAAAGCGTGACCGCGCCGCCTTCAGGTGCGTGGCGGATGGCATTCGTCATTAGACTGTCCAGCACGCGGCAGATCACCACAGGGTCGATCATCGCTGTGCCGGCGGCGTTGCGAACCGAGACGGTGAGCGACTTGGCGGCGGCGATCTCCTTGTGGCGCGTTACCTGCTCCCCGAGGACCGCCGACAGCTCAACAGGCGCCGGTTTCGGTTCGACCCGCTGCGTCATTGCCAGCAGCTCGCCCACCAGACCATCAAGTCGGTCAATCTGGCCCAGCATGTCGCCGATCGCTTCGCGTCGTCGCGCATCGTCGCCGGCGAGCGCGTTCTCGCCCTGAAGCCGGGCAGCCGCGATCGGGTTGCGGATTTCATGCGCGACGCCGGCCGCGACCCGGCCGAGGGCGGCCAGCCGTTCCGCCCGCGCGGCACGTCCCGCCATGCGGTCGGCTTCGTGCCGCGCCTCCGCAACCCGGAGCCCAGCCTGGTTTAGGGCGTCGATGATCTGGTCCAATTCCCGCTCGCCGGTCCGGCCCACGGTCGGCATACCGGTTGCACCCGCCGCGCGCAGCGCCCCCTCGATGCCGCGCACATGCCGCCCCCAAACCAGCAGCGTGCGGCCGAGCCAGGCTGACATGAGCACCATCAGGGCCAACAGCACTCCCAGCCCGAGCTGGAGCGGCTGGAAGCCCTGCACCGCCCGGACACGGATCATCGTCCAAGCGGTTAGGCCGCTGATCGGCCCGGATAACGGACAGGCGTGCAAGAGCAGCGTCTGGGAGCCGGAGGACACCCGGCGCTCGACGGACTGCTCCTCCCGGGCGGCCTGCTGGTTCACCGCCTGGATCTGATCCCGCTCGGCCGTCGGCAGATCTGTCTTCGGGCCGCTCCCCTCGTACGTCGGGAAGGCATAGGCCAGCGGCCCGGCCTCGGACTGCCAGATGCCGCCCTCGACGCCGTTCTGCTGCGCCAGAGCCAGGCCGACGGCGGCCGCCAGGTCTGAGCGCAGCCTGGCATCGGTCTGGCCCGGCTGCGGTCCGGACCAGCCGATCGTGTAGAAGCCATACCGATCCCGGATCAGGTCGCAGGCACGCGCGACCACAGCCTCGGCACGTCCCACCTGTGCTTCCGTAGATTGCTGATAGAGTTGAAGCAACAGGAACGCGACCGCGACGCAGGCCGCGAGCGACAATCCCCATACAACGAAAAGCCGAGTTCTTAACGAGTGCACGCTGAAATCCCGCCAATGCCTACCAACGGGACGCAGCATAGCGTGTGCGGACGTTTTACCTCGCAGCTGCCGCCCGAGCTGGACCGCGGCGCTGTCGCGGAGCACGCTTTTCAAGTGCCATTATTTCTCCGCCTGTCTCCTTGCCTCGGTCAACCGTGTGAAAGGCGGTAGAATTTGGGAAGCAGCCACCAGCAGCCTGTAACACTCTGTGATACAGTTAGACCCGTTCGACCTCCGCCAGTTTCTCTACTGGGTCGTCCTTTGGCAGGCTGCCGGGACTGCTAATGTATATCGAACTGAACGCTTCGGTCTGATCGAGCACGATGTTGCCGTGTTTGGCCAGTTCCAGCCCGGCCACGAAGGTGCTGGTCCACGCCGAGCGCTGCTTCAACCCCGTCTCCGGCTCGACCGCGGCGTCACCGGACCGCTCTGGCAGCATCTGATCGAGCGAGCATCTGTCCGAGCACGCTCCGAGCACCCGCATGATTCTGAGGCGGGCGTCAGGGACGGAGTGGAGGTCGAGCCAGTGTGGCCGGTAGCGCTCGGCGGTGTCGGCAACCGGCAGATCGTCATCGAACAGCGCCATGGCCGCCCACAGGAACTCGATGACGTCCACCTCGTGCTCGACCGGGAGTGCTGCGCCCAGGATTTCGGGCTGGCCCCGAACGAACACATCACGGCCAAGCTGCGGCTGGCCGTCGAGCCAGGCGGCGAGGGCCTGAACCTGCTGCAAGTGCAACAGGCGATCGCGGAGCTGG
>CAXTOB010000044.1:14564-22951 GCA_964245505.1 uncultured Acetobacteraceae bacterium
TGGCCGGCCTCGGCTTGGGCCGCCTGCTGCGCCGGAAGCTCCGCCGGCAGGAGCAACCGCGAGCGCAGCTGCAGCAGCCAGGCCGCCATGACCACCCAATCGGCTTTCTGGCCGAGCGGAACGTCTCGCTCCAGCGCCGCAACAAGCTGGTCGGCAAAGGCCGGAAGCGAAAGCCGGGACAAGTCGATGGCGTGGTCTCGCGCCAGGGCAAGCAGACGGTCAAGCGGGCCGCGATAGCCCTCCAGCTCCAACTGGGGCGTGTATCCCACGCCCTCCTGCGTCAGCTCCTCGGCGGGAACGACGGCATGCCCGTCCACGGGCGATCAGTCCGCCGGGCGCGGCTTGAGCGCCAGCCGTAGCCCGGGCCAGCGCGCCTCCAACTGCCGGACCGCGGTCACGGGACTGCCCTCCTGGGTGAAAAACCCATAGCCGATGACCGAGTGTCCGGCTGGAAGCCGTCGCCCGATGGACGGCTTTGGCCGCTCGACGACCTGACGCAGACTGTCCGTCGTGCCCCAGTTCTGCTGCAGCCAGGCCAGCGCCTGCGGATGATCGGGACCGAGCTGCAGCAGGGCGGCCGGGACCGGCAGCAGCGTGTGCAGGTCGAAAGGACACGCCCGGCTGACGCCGACCAGCGCCGCCGCCCGCGCCTGCCTGGCCTCGACCCGCTGGCGGAACTGACGGGCGAGGATGCGGCATCCCTCGACGGTTAGGGAGCGACGATGCAGCGGCTGCGAGACCGCCAGGTTGAAGACGTTTTCCTCGACGGAAGCGGTGTCCAACTCCCACGGGATCACGCCCGATCCGCGCGCCGCCTCGGCGAAAGCGGCGATGTCGGGCGATGGGCCGCTGATCGTCAGGTGATGATAGAGCCAGGACGGGGCAGTTGTTGAAGCGATGCTGGCCCTGGGACGTCTACCACGAGCTCTTGGCGGCGGTTCGACGGCCGGCAGACCCGGCAGCATCTCGGCCGGCGCCGGGTCGTTTTCCCAGGGGAAGCGCAGCTCCGTCACAGGTCGATCAACCCGGCAGGGCTCTCGTCCACCAGCCCGGCGCGCTGTACGTAGCCGCGCATGGTGCGCAGGTCGCGGTGCCTTGTGTGGCGCATGATGTCCTCGTCCCGGACGCCCTTGCCATAGGCTTCGGTGATGAAGCCCACGCGTAGCGCGTGAGCGCTGAGCCGGTCGAACCCGTCCACCTCGAGCCCGGCGAGGCGAACCCGGTAGGACAGAATCTGCCGCACGGCATCGGGGTGCAACGCCGCCTCACCGATGCGGCCGGTTGTGCTGATGCGGCGGAACAGCGGGCCGGCGCGGCGCTTTGCCGCCTCCTGCCAATCGTCGAAGGCCCGGTGCGGACAGGTTTCGACGTGGCGCCCGCGCGGCAGGCCGATCTCGGCTCCTTGGCTCGCCTGGTCGGTTTTGCCGCGGGCGATGCGCAGCCGGAGGCCTCCGGCGACGACGGCCACGTCCTCCACCTGCAATGCTACCAGTTCGGAGCGGCGCAGCGCGGCGGCGAAGCCGATCAGCAACAGGGCGCGGTCGCGCCGGCCGCGGGCGCTGCGGTCGCAGGTGCCGACTAGTTGACGCAACATGGTCAGCGTGAGGGCCGCGGCTTTCTGCACCGGACGCCCATGCGTGCGCAGCAGGCCCTGCAACGGCTCCTGAATGTCGCGGTGCGCGGTATTCCAGGGAAGGTCGTTGAAGCGGTGCATCTTGCCTATGGCGGATAAGCGCCGGCGCACCGTGGTCGGCGCGTGGCTGTTCGCCAGGCTGGCGATGTAGGCGCCGACCGTCGCCGGTTCGGCCGGCACCGGCGCGAACCCGGCCGCCGCGCACCACGCGGCGTAGTGGGTCCAGTCAGCCTTGTAGGCGCGCAGCGTGGCAGGCGCCGCGGCCTTACGGCCCAGCGCCTGCGCGGCTTCCAGGGCGGCTTGGCCCATCGCACTCGGCTTAGGGAGGGCCGCTGCCGGCGTTGTGGGCACAATCTCGCCGGAGACAGTGATTGCACGATCAGGGGGCAAATCGCTCATTCGGGTCAGAATCCCGCATAGGGAAGCGGAAGGCAAGCTGATTAAATGCGCCATACGCGATAATCACAATTATCGCGTGTGACTGTATGTCCAATGGATCGAAGGAGCTTTGAACATGGAACTGAGTTCTATATCATAGCTTCTATGAGACAGCTCATGCACACCGAGTTCGCTGCTTTGCTGGCCCGAGCCGACGTTACGCAAGCCGCCTTTGCGCGCTTGGCCGGCGTGACCGCTCGTCAAGTCAACAACTGGGTGCGCGGCCGGGCAGCCGTGTCCCAATGGGCGGCGCTGCTCGCCGTCGCATTGCTGGACCTCTCCGCGGAGGAGCTCGCCATCGGTCTTGAGGAGGTCTCTTTCAGCTGGGCCGAGGTGCTGGGCGTCCCAGCCGAAGTCGGCGCAACCGCGATCCGAAGTTCCTGGACTGGCCTCGCCCTGCTCTACCATCCTGACAAGGGCGGTCGTCCCGACCAGATGGTCCGGGTCAATGCCGCCTATGAGCGGGCGCAGCTCGCGCTGTCAGGCGCATACAAATCTCGCACCTGAAACGGTCAAGGTCAAAATGCGACCGAACGGGAAGGCGACACCGGGTCATCGCCGAAACACCCGCCGCCACCACGCCCGGCCGTGACCGATGTCGAACCCCATCTCCTGCTCCAGCGCCGCCAGATCAAGCCGCACCACGTCGGCGAAGCGCCCCTTGAGCACAAAGTCCGGAACACTGCGGGCAAACTGGGCAGCCTGGTTCGTGTCGCCGCCAAAGCCGATCGTCAGCTCGCCGGTCTTCCGGTTCACCGTCAAGCGGTCCTCGGCGTTGACCACCATTACCTCGAGCTGGTCGCGGAAACGCCGATGCCGAATGCCGAAATAGTCTCCAAACGCGAGTGGCTGGGCCCATGCTGGCAACTCACCAAGCGCCTCGCTCAGGACCGTCCGCAGCACCAATGAGGATCGCGCCAGAAGATCAGGAAACCCCTCGGCCTCGGCATCGATCTCAGCGCGCATGGCCCGCACCTCCGGGATCAGGCGCTGCAGATAGGCGCGATAGAGTGCCGTGCCGATCTCCTTCTGCGCCCGTCGCGCCAGCCGCTCCGTCACCGACCGGTTCTCCGGAATGGCGGCGTCGATGTGGCAGGTCACCATGCGCTTGGTCAGGTCGGGCGGGATGCTGCTCACGTCGCGGTTGGTGGTCAGCACCACGGGCGCGTAGCCGCCCGTGACGTCCTGATCGGTGCGGACCAGGTCGGGCACGTGCGTGGTGAACTTGTCGCGGGTCACGTCGTCGATCAGCAGCGGGATCGCGCCCAGGCGGTCGCGCAAGCCAAGCGCCCGGTTGGCGGTGAACTGGCCGGAGCGGATCATCTTCTCGAAGCCGAACATCGAACGGGCTGCGATGCGGGTGAACAGTGTCTTGCCGCCACTCGAGCGTCCGTAGAGCACCGCGTAGACCGGGTAGACCCATGGATCGATGCCGGCGGGAATGGCCGCCTGGCGCAGGTGCGGCGCCAGCGGGGCTGCATAAAGCCAGACCAGGAAAGCCCAATACACCTCCACGGCGCCGGCGCTGTTGCCGAAGAAGCTTAGGAAGCTGCCGATGTAGTCGACGATCAGCCTTGCGTCGCGCGCTACGTCTGCCGCAGGGATGCCTTCGTCTGGCCTGAGCCAGACCGTGCCGTCCAGATGGACAAGGCCAGTCGCCACGTCGATTTCTGCGCGCGGGATCCGGTCCTCTACGCTATCGCCCACCGGCCGCGCCTGATGATTTCGGAGGACACGCAACGCCGAGGCGGCATTCACGACGGTACGCCCAGCCTTGTCTTTCGGCAGGACCAAGTCCTTCAGTTCCAGGCCGAGCGCGGCGGCGGTTCGCAACGCATCCCCGGCAAAACCGGGCGGCGTCGCACGGGCGGGCGGATCGACTAGCGCCAAGGCAGCGTTGAGCACCCGCACGATCGGCACCTCTTCGAGGGCCAGCGGCGTCTCGCGCGCGGTCCGCTCGCCGCCTGGCAGCTCGGTCAGCAGGGCGTCCGGCTCAACCGGCACGCTATCCTTCCAGTCCCGCTCGTAGTAGCTCTCGAACACAGCCCAGGCGGGCTGGCCGTCGAAGGCCACATGAACCTCTTGTTGCCGACCCTCGAAGGCCGCCACTCTTAAATTGGCCGAGCCGGTCAGCACACGATGGCCACCTGGACCCGAGAGAATGTAGAGCTTCTCGTGGCTTGGACGCCCGCGAAGCAATCTAAAGCGCAGGCTTCCCGTGGCCACCCGGTCCAGAAGTGTTCGGCCGCTGCGACCAAGCAGCCGGCCGAGTGCCTCGGTCAGCGCTTTCTGGTCCACCAGCGCGTCGGCAAACCCATAATCCTGGATCGCCTGACTGGCCTGGGCCAAGGCCACGTGTTGCTTCGAGAGGATGCGCTCCGAACCGAGCACCACTTCCATGTCGTCGAACAGTTCGGCCAGCCGAAGAAGGAATTCCATGCTGCTGGAGAAGGTGATCGCCTTCAACGTCGTATAGCCGGCGAACAGGTCCTGCCAATTTGCCGGGCCGTGAGATAAGAGGTCCGCCCGAAAGACCGTGAGCGGCGCGACGCCGGTCGAAGGCGCTGTGTCTGCAAAGAGATCGGACAATGAACCGGCTCCGGCTGGCATGCCGTCCATTCTGGCCGGTCGGGCCGAAGTCGGCCAGAGACCGGGTTCATCGCGTGTCTGCCGACCAGGCTGGTTTGGCTGCGTGGTTCAGCGCTGAGCTATGCTTTTCAGGCAGCACTGAGGGACAAAGTGCATTGGCCGCGGCAAGTCGGCAAAGACGCTTAAACTGGCGTTTCTCCTGCCGCCCTCCCCTGCCCAACCAGCTTGCCGCGCATCGCCCATCTCTAAACGCCGGCCGGAGTCTCCCAGCCACTCACCGAATTGTGGCAACTGCCAGTTGCTCTGATGAGCTCCCGAAATGGCTATTTTGGTGAGTCAGGAGCCAGGAAACCGGTTGAGCCCGTGGAAGCACGTTGAACTCTCTACGACGGTCTTTTCCGGCGAATGCCAAAGGATGTCAGGCACTTACCTTTGGGACCATGAGTTGTCGATGGTAGGGCGTTGGGGTAGAAAGCCCTCGCCAGGCTGATTTGGGCGAAGCAGGCCAAGGTTCCGGCGGCGGCGTCTGCCGCTGGAAGGCCTGCGGAGGGGGCCGGAAAAAGGATTTTAGACAGCGAGATCGACGCCAGCAGCGACCCGGAAGACGGCGTTGCCGAGATACTGCCGCCGTCGCGCGTGCTCGTGCCGGCACCCGTCGGCGCGACACCCGATCATGTGCGTGCCTGGTTCGACAGCGCGGTCGAGGCCGGCGAGCCGGTCGTCGACGGGATGCTCGCCAGCGAACGCGGTGCCGCCGACACCTACCGCTGCATGGCCAAAGCGGACAACACGCGTCGCGCCTACCGGGCCGCCGTGCGGGCCTGGTGCGCCTGGTGCGCCCGGCACGACCTCCCTCCCCTGCCCGCCTCCGGCCAGGATGTCGCCGCCTTTCTTGCCAGCGAAAGCGGCCGCAAGCTCTCCCCGGAAACCCTGCAACTGCGCCGGGCGGCGATCCGCTACTTGCACCGCGCCGCCGGCTGCCCGGTGCCGACCGACGATGTCTGCGTCTCGGAGACCATGGCCGGCATTACGCGTGATGCCGCCAGAAAGGGTGTCGTGCCGCGCGAAAAGGTGGCGGCCACGGCGACGATACTACGCCGGCTGCTAGTGCCGATCGCGGGCGACGTGCGGGGCCTGCGCGACCGCGCCATCCTCCTGGTCGGCTTCGCCGGCGCGCTGCGGCGCTCGGAGTTAACGGCGATCCGCTTCGAACATCTGGAGAAGACCGACCGCGGCATTCGGCTGACCCTGCCGCAGACCAAGGGCGAGCAGACGGAGTCAGTGACGGTCCCCCTGCCCTACGGCGATTCCGAACTCTGCCCTGTGCACGCGCTGGAGCAATGGCAAGTCGCTGCTGGTCTGAGCGAGGGTCCGGTCTTCAGGCGGATCTGGCTGCCACCACGATCGAAGCCGACAGCAACGGACGAGCCCTCTCTCCTGCCCCGGATCGGTACGATTGCAATCAGCCCGCAGACCGTGGCCCAGATTGTTCAGGCGTGCGCGATGGCCGCCGGTTTCGGCCGGCGGGACCTTGGCGGTCACAGCCTTAAACGTGGCGCGCTCACTACAGTTATGGACCGAGTGGTTCATCCGGCCAAACTGAAGCGGCTCGGCCGCCATAAGAGCTTCGACGTCCTGGGTGAGTATCTGGAGTTCGGCGATTTGTTCGAGGGGCACCCGCTCACAGGCGTGCTGTGAAAGAGGACAAGTGCAGTGTTGCGCGCCCCGTTCGTCCTGGCAGGATGTCAAAAACGTCTCTATACACCATTTATCCGGTAACTAGACATATCTGATTAGCGCCTCTTGTAAGCCTCCCAAGCTTCCTCGATCAGGACACCTTGAGTAACTCCGCGTCTGCCCGCCTCTTCCGCGATCTCATCGGCAACATGCGGCAGGACTTTAGCGTGAACCTGCCCGGTGCGCGGGCTCGGAAGCCTCCCCCGGCGACGAGCTGGCTCGCGGTTTACAAAGCCGTGTTGCTCGGCTGCCGCGTCAGCTTTCCCGATCGCTTGGGTAGAATTGTCCTTCTGCCGCGTCTTTAGCTGACTAAGGTCGATGCTGAATGCGGGCTTGTCGCTCACGAGCGCTTCTCCACCAGCCGATCATAAACCGCTTTTGCGAATGCTGCGGCGTTCTCGAGCGCAGGCGCCATCTTCCCTTGTGCAGGTATCGTCCTCAGGTCGCCACCGAACTCGAATAGCGCTGAGAAAGCCGACCGTTCCATAAGCGGGGGCAGGATTACATCGACCCCCTGCCCTTTCAGCGAAGCTTCGATCGCCGTGTGCTGCTTCGACTTGATCGCTCGCGTCATTGTAAAAACGACCGCATGGCGAATCGGCCGACCAAGCGCTTCTTCCTCCTCCGCTATCAGAGCCAAAGCTCTGACGCCGATCGTCGCGTCGAGGGTCGTGGCGCGCATTGGCGTCAGAACCAGGTCGGCTTGAGAAATCGCCCTTGAGACAAGGCGCGATGCCACGCCTTCCAGGTCGACGATCACGACACGGCCGTCAGCGTCCTGCTGCTTAAGTGTCCGCACAATGTCGGACTCTCCAACATCGGACCGGACCAGCATCCGAGCTGGCAGCTCCGCGCGGTCGGCCCAGATCGTGATTGAGCGGTTAGGGTCGCAATCCAGGATTGTCACTGCCGCGCCAGCGTAAGCGAGCTCCGTCCCGAGGATAACTGAGGCCGTGGACTTCCCTGCCCCGCCCTTTGGAGATGCAATCGTCACAACTGGCATTTTCTAACCGGATAAAACCATTAACTAGGTATAGTGGGAGATCGGGTGAGATGGAATACCGGATTTAAGCCGTCGACAGCGCCAGGTCCTAAGTTTCCTGGGATCATTCAGCGCTAAGACCTTCCAGCATTGCATTTATCCGGTAAGTCGCATTACCTGGTCACTTGTTTCATGCGGTAATTTTAGCTACCGGCATATGGCGAACGCCGTTAGTCAGCCGCAGCACCGGATATCCGCTGACACCGGATATCCACTCACACCGGATATCCACTCACACCGGATATCCACAAACATCGGATATCCACGGACACCGAATTTTCCGAGCTACCGGATATTTCCGTAGTGCGCGGGACTAGCGTTTTTGCTGATCATCGCTTGGCATGCAACGACAGATCACGAAGAAGCAGCCTCCGCCGTTAAGTGGCGGCTATCGAACTGCTCGCCGGCGAGCGCTCACATACGAAGATTCGCGATCTCTCGGCGCACTTCGAGACATCGATCGGGCCAGGCCCAGGACCTTCCTCTCGACCAGCGTTAGACCATCCAATGCATAGAATTACCGGATAATCGTAAATACCGGATGTGAGGTTGCCTAAATACCTATCCAACCCGGATGGGGCAGGGAGCATCGGCCTGTCGGCGAACCGACCTCACTAGCCGTCAGCTGCTTCGCGAATTCTCTGCGGACTGGCCGGCCTCCAACCCGAGAGCCATGGAGGAATGCAGGGGCGGACCCGCGAAAGGTCTGGTCGTAAACCTTTGCGGCTCACGGTCATAGGTCCACCTTCTATGTCCATCGCTGATGGGATAGTTGCCGACGATAAGTCAGATTACCCGGTTTTACTAGATACCGGGTAAGGCCCGTAATCCGAAGGATCTCGTCTTTGGTTGGCGAATAGCAGGACTTCCCACTTACAGTGGCGCGCTTCTGCCTGCGCCTTCACGGGGCTGCAACGCAGCTCGTAGCGCTGAGCAAGCAACGGGGAG
>CAXTOB010000045.1:0-22911 GCA_964245505.1 uncultured Acetobacteraceae bacterium
CCACGGTGATACGGCACGTAAAGGTTGAGCATCGCCGCCCCCGCGCCCGCCACCATGCCCAGCGCACCGCGCACGGCGTCGGGGGATTGCGGCCGGTCGAATTCGGCTACTGCCCACCCCTCCGCAGGGCCGGGACCAACTGAGCAGAACATGCGCACCTGCATCAGCCCTGGCAGGGACGCTGCCGCCTGCGCGCAAGCGGCGCCATCGACCATCTGACGGTATCGGGCCAGCACAAGCTGGTTGACGTCATGAACCGGCCGGGCCGACGCATCGCCCGGCAGCACCTGCTCTGCCACGATACGGGACCGGCCCACCGTACGCGGCAGGATCCGCCGGCTCCAGGGCGTAGAGTTTGGTCCTGATACCGCTAGGTAATCCGGCGTATCCAGCGCAGCGACCGAAGCCAAATCATACAACGCGGCCCAGCGCGGCCACCCCCCAACGCAAGTCCAGCGCGACCCGCCCTGGAAGCCGGGCAGGCTACGCCGCTGGGGCAGGTGCTCGGTATCGTACCAGTCGTTGAACTCCTCCTCCAGCCCGGCCGGCGGCTCCATCAGCACGAGCAGAAGTCCCTTTGGCGCGGTCATGTCGGCCATGTCTCCGCAATGCGGGTTTGCAGCACCGTAAGCCACGGGATCGTTGGCCAGGAGGCGCGCGATAGGCTGCGAAGGCCGCCGCACCGCACCGGACGCGCCGCCGGCACCTCAGCCCTGCACAGGCTGCGGCGGCAGGATCGCGCTGCGGTCACGCCCTTTCGCCTGCGCCGCCAGGTAGGCATCGAACCGCGCCTGGTCGAACGCCCCTTCCCACTTCGCGACCACGAACACGGCGACCGTATTGCCCACCACGTTGGTGAGCGCCGTACACGTCGCCATCATGCGGTCAACGCCGAACAGCAAGCCAAGGCCGTTCAACGGCAAGGTGCGGACCGTCTGCAACGTCGCCGCAAGCTTGATGAACGCGCCCCCCGCCACCGTGGTGCCGCCCTTGGAGGTCAGCAGCAGGATGCCAAGCACCCCCGCCTGCTGCCAGAGGGAAAACGGCGTATCCGTCGCCTGGGCGATAAAGGCGACCGCAATCGCCATGTAGATGGATGTGCCGTCCAGGTTGAAGCTATATCCGCCAGGCAGTACGAAGCCGACGATGGCCTCGTCGCACCCGGCCTGCTCCAGCTTCAGGATCAGCCGCGGCAATGCAACCTCTCCAGACGCGGTGCCCAGCACCAGCAGCAGTTCCTCCCGGATGAGGCGCAGCAGCTTGAAGATGGACAGGCCCACCATGGCAGTGACGGCGCCCAGCACCACCACGACAAAGAACAGCGAAGTGGCCCAGTAAATCAGCACCAACTTGGCCAGATAGACCAGCGTCGCCGCCCCAAAGGCGCCAACAGCCGCAGCCATGGCCCCAAACGCCCCCAGCGGTGCAAGCCGCATGATGAAGCCCAGAACCCGGAACAAGACATTCTGCGCCTCGGCGATGACCTTGAGAATGGTCGAGTCCCCGCCGGCCCCGCCAACGCTCAGTACCGCACCGGTCAGCACTGAGATGAACAGCACCTGCAGCACTTCCCCCTTGGCGAAGGCATCCACCAGCGTATTAGGTATGATGCTGAGAAAGAAGCCAACCGCCGTGAAGTTGCTCGCCGCCGCCGTGAGCCGTGTCACGCCTGCGTCCGTTGCGAGGTTCCCGGCGTGCAGCCCGGCGCCAGGCTGCACGACGTTCACCACCACGAAGCCGAGCAGCATCGCCAGCGTGGACATGACCTCGAAGTAAAGCAGCGCCTTCACCGCAAGCCGCCCAAGCTGTCCCATATCGCGCACATGCGTCAGGCCAAGCACGACGGAGCAGAAGATGATCGGCGCCAGCAGCATCCGCAGCAGCGCAATGAAGGCATCGCCAAGCGGCTTCATCTGCACCGCGACGCCGGGCGCCGCGATCCCGAGCACGATAGCCAACGCAATCCCGATCAACACCTGCACGTAAAGCTGCCGGATGGCCCTCATGCCGCACTCCTCCCCTGGGCAGCGTTCCCGGCTATCATCTGACGCCAGCTATGGCCGCAGTTTTGGTGATGGCGCCCTTGGGCACGCTGCCCCACCCTCTGCCATACCCCGCGTTGCCGGCCACCCATCACCAGAAGTGCCCAAGACTCCCCCTGTGGGTAACTGCACAACTGGCACCTCAATGCATGTCCGAGATCAACACGAGGTTCACCAATGGTTTGTGTCTGACCAATGATTGCAGTCACATCATTCAGATTCGGGTTTGCCAATAGATCAGGACTCTTCAACGGCAACCCTACGGCACTCTAACACGATGTTCCCGCAATGAATGGTCCCGGACAGCCACTCAGATAACTCGGGCCTGTTCACGCCTACTGCGGCGAGTATCCCCTCCAAACCCACTCCAGCGCGGCCGGCAGAGTCTGGGCAACCGTCGGCCGATCCACATGCGTCGCATGTCGCGCAAACACGAACTGGTAGTGGTAGCCCTTGGCCTGCAGGGCCGCAGCCATTTTCTCATCCGCCAGCACCCAATCGTGCATCCCATCGGCAATAGTCGCGGCCGGGTAAAACAGATCCTGGTCACCCACCTCGAACCAGAAGCGGATCGGCTTCGGCACCACGTTGGCGATCAACGGCGCGCCGGCCCCAGCGTCGGTGGGCGTCACCGCATTGACCGTCACGCTCAGATTAGGCCCAGCCGGCCCGGCCCAACTGCTATGGTATTCCCAGGCCCCGCCGCGAAGCGACGGATCATGCGGCCATTGCTGGTTGACCATCGTCGGAGAGTAGGCCAGCACCCGATGATAAAGCTCAGGATGGAACCAAGCCATGCTGAACGCTGCGGCGCCGCTCGAGCTGATCCCCATCGTCGCGCGCCCATCAGGGTTCTTCGTGAGCCTCGCGCCTGAATTCTTCTCCACGAGCGGCAGCACCTCATGCTCGATCCACTCCGCGTAGGCGCCGGAAACGGTGTCGTATTCGCGGCCGCGTTCGCTGCCCTGCGCGTCCTGGCCGCCGGCGGCAATGCCAATGGCGATCATTACCGGAATCCGGTGCTGCGCAATCAGGCTATCGATCGTGTTGAACAGGTCCCGGCCCGGATAGGAGCCCGTCGCCCCGCCATCGCCAAAGACAATGAACGGCGCTTCGCTGCCCGGCGCATACTGCGAGGGCACATAAACATCGATCGTCCGCTTCCAAATGCCTGGGTGGCTGGTGGTGACGATCATGTCCGACCGGTCCCCCGGCGCGGTCGCCGCACCATTGACCGAACCGTTGCGGCAGTTTGCCGGATCGTCGCGAATGACGCCCGGGTTGAAGATGACGCTATCAGCCGATGACATCGTAAACGAATAAAGCTTACCGTGCGGAACGCTATCCTGCGCAACCGTTTCCGCCGCCGCCTTATGCGTCGGACCGATGATGAAGTTCCCCTCGGCCCCTTGTGGCGGCAGCGTTCCGTCCGGGAGTTCGGTCGCTTTCACATAACCAGGGTTCGCCGGGTCGCGGGTTGGCGGCACGGTGCTGAGATCAAGGCCAGTCGTATCGATGAAGAAGGGAGCCGAGCGGTCCGTCGTGTTGGCCCCCGCGGGAACACCGCCATTGTTCGGGACGCAAACCTGCTGCGCCAGTGCCGACGACGCGAGCCACGCAAGCGAAAGCACTGCCCCAGACGTCAGCACGAATGACTTCTTCATGTTCGGCGCTCTCCCTCACGGCAGGTTCGGCCTGCCAGTCCATCAAGCGTAATTTGACCCGGTTCAAACGGTCAAACCGCTCGGCCGCGCCTCACCACCCACGCAGCCGTCAGTGATTGTCGCGCGGCACAGGCGAGCCGCTGCGGCCCACCAGGAAGTCGAGGTCCACGCCCTCATTGGCTTGCAGCACGTGGTCCACGTACATCTTCACGTAGCCGCGGTCGGCATGGGCGGGCGGCGGCACCCAGGCTGCCCGCCGCGCCGCCAGTTCCGCATCGTCCACATGCAAGTGCAGCGAGCGTGCCTCGACATCCAGTGTAATCAGGTCCCCGGTCCGCACCAAAGCCAACGGCCCACCCGCCGCCGCCTCAGGCGCCACATGCAGCACCACCGTGCCGTAAGCGGTGCCCGACATCCGCGCATCCGAGATGCGGATCATATCGCGCACCCCCTGCTGCAACAGCTTATGCGGGATCGGCATATTCCCCACCTCCGCCATCCCGGGGTAGCCCTTAGGCCCGCAATTCTGCAGCACCATGATGCACTGCGCGTCAATCTCCAGGGCGTCATCCTCCACAGCCTCGTGCATGGCCTCAACGCTGTTGAACACCACGGCGCGCCCGGTATGCTGCATCAGTTCCGGCGACGCGGCAGAGGGCTTGATCACCGCCCCATCAGGCGCAAGGTTGCCGCGCAGGATCGCCATACCGGATTCCGGCTTGAACGGCTGCTCGAACGGGGTGATCACGCCGTCATTCCAGCAACGCGCCGCCTCCACATTCTGCCAGATCGTCCGCCCGTTCACCGTCGGCGCGTCCTTATACAGCAAGCCCTGCTCGCCCAGCCGCCGCAGCACCACCGGCAAGCCGCCCGCGTAATAAAAATCCTCCATCAAATACTTACCGGACGGCATCAGGTCCACCAGGCAGTGCAGCCCCCGGCCAATCCGGTCGAAATCGTCCAGCGTCAGCTCCACCCCGACCCGGCGCGCAATCGCCAGCAGGTGGATAACCGCGTTGGTGGACCCGCCAATCGCGCCCAACGTGCGTATGGCATTCTCAAAAGCCTCGCGGACAAGGATCTTGGACAGCACCAAGTCCTCATGTACCATCTCCACGATCCGCCGCCCCGCCATCCGGGCCAGCTCATTGCGGCGCGCGTCCACCGCCGGGATGGCGGCGTTCTCCGGCAACCCAACCCCAAGCGCCTCCACCATGCTGGCCATGGTCGAGGCGGTGCCCATCGTCATGCAGTGGCCGCTCGACCGGTTCATCCCCGCTTCCGCCTCGTGGAACTCCTGCAGCGTGATCTCCCCGGCCCGGAGCTGCTCGCTCATGGAGATGATGTTGGTGCCGGAGCCGATCGCCTGACCCCGATACATGCCGCGCAGCTGCGGCCCGCCGGATACGCCGACCGTCGGCAAATCTGCACTCGCCGCACCCATCAGCAGGGCCGGCGTCGTCTTGTCGCAGCCCATCAGCAGCACCACGCCGTCCAGCGGATGGGCGCGGATAGCCTCCTCCACATCCATGGCCGCCAGGTTGCGGAACAGCATCGCCGTCGGCCGCATCGTCACCTCGCCCAGCGAGGATACCGGGAATTCCAGCGGGAACCCCCCGGCATCCAGCACGCCGTAGCGGACATGCTCGGCGATGGTGCGGAAATGCGCGTTGCAAGGATTCAGCTCGGACCAGGTGTTGCAGATGCCGATCACCGGCCGGCCCTCGAACTGGTCTTGCGGGAAGCCGCGGTTCTTTAGGAAGGAGCGGTAGTAGAACCCCATCTTGTCCTGCCGGCCGAACCAGGCCTGGCTGCGCAGCTCCTTCTTGCCGCCGCTCATGACGCAGCCAGCCGGACCACCGTCCACGATGCCCGCGGCAGTTCACAACTGATCTGACCGCTGCCGCTAGCTGTCGTCGCTACCGAAACGTCGTCCAGCCGTCGCGGCCTGATGCGGTCGGGCTCAGCCGCCGTATTCACCGCCATCAGGTCCGCATCCCCCAGGGTTTGCGCGTCAACCAGGCTCAGCCCGGCGAAGCCGCGCAGCTCCGCCGTCAGTTGCATGGGCTGCTCGATGTCCCGGTTCAGCAGGAACAGCGTGACGCCCTCCTCCGTGTGGACGCAGGACGTCTTCAGGTAGGGCACGGCGGGCAGCGGGATCGGCGGATCGTTGGCGCCGCGCGGGTCGTAGTATGCGGTCTGGTAGGTGTCGCTGGTCACCCGGGTGCGCAGCACGTTGCCGCGGCCGTGGTTGCTCATCTGCGCGAACGGCCAGAAGATCGTCTGCCGCCAGGCGCTGCCGCCGGTTTCGGTCATGATCGGCGCGATCACGTTGACCAACTGCGCCAGGCAGGCGCAGCGGACCCGGTCGGCATGGTTCAGCAGGGAGATGCAGGCGCCCCCGAAGGCGAGCGCGTCCTGCATGTTGTAGATCTCCTCCAGGATCGGCGGCGCCTCCGGCCAACCCGGCAGGGTGCGGTTATGGGTGCGGCGACGGGTGCGATACCAGACGTTCCACTCGTCGAAGCTCAGCATGATGCGCTTGTCGGATTTGTGCCGCGCGGCCACGGCGTCGGCGATGGCGACGACCTCCTCGATGAAGCTGTCCATCAGGTCCGGGCTGGCGAGGAAGGCCGCCGTGTCGTCGGCGTAGTTGTTGAGGTAGGTGTGCAGCGAGATCCACTCCACCTGGTTGAAGGTATGCTGCAGCACCTGGTCTTCCCAGTAACCAAACGTGCTCATATTGCGGCCAGACGAGCCGCAAGCCGCCAGCTCGACCGATGGATCAACCCAGCGCATCACCTTGGCCGTCTCCACCGCAATGCGGCCATACTCGTCCGCCGTCTTCGACCCGGTCTGCCAAGGGCCGTCCATCTCGTTGCCCAAGCACCAGAACTTAACCCCGTGCGGCTGCTCCCAACCGTGCTGCTTGCGCAAATCCGAGAGCATGGTGCCGCCGGGGTGGTTGCAGTACTCGATGTAGCGCCCAGCCTCGTCCGGCCCCCGCGTGCCAAGGTTCACCGCCAGCATAGGCTCGATCTTCGCCATGCGGCACCAATCGATAAACTCGTTGGTGCCGAAGGTATTGGGCTCGGTGGACAGCCAGGCATAGTCCAGCCGCCGCGGCCGCTCCCCGACCGGCCCCACGCCGTCTTCCCAATTGTAGCCGGACACGAAATTACCGCCGGGATATCGCATGATGGTCGGCGCAAGTTCATGCACCAGCGCCATCACGTCCTGGCGGAAGCCTTTGTCGTCTGCGGTCGGATGACCCGGCTCATAAATGCCGCCGTAAACGCAGCGGCCGAGATGCTCGATGAACCCACCGAACAGCCGGGGATCGGTGGCGCCAACCGTGAAATCCCGGTCGGCGAGGATGTGCGCCTGCCTCATGCCGCGCCGTCCCTCAACGCCCGCGCAGGAGCTGGTCGCTCCGATCCTGTGCGGAGGCGATGGCCGCATCCACGCTCTTGTCGGTATTGATCATCGCGGCCACCTCGTTGCCGATCAGGTTCTGGAAGCCGAACTGCCGGCGCACCTCATGCGGCGCGGCACGGCCGAACTGGGGGATGTCCACGACATATTGACGCAGCGGCAGCTTGGCGTAGTCGGCCATCACCGACTGCCGGGCCGGCAGGTGGCCGCCGCCGCGCGCCCAGTCGTAGTTGTGGTCCCACATGAACTTCAGGAACACCAGCGCCGCCTTCCGCTGCTTCTCGTTCGACCCGCCGCGCGGCATCACCCAGGTATGGTTGTCCGTCCAAACGTGCTGGTCCTTGAACAGGGTGGGGAACACCCGGACGGTGTAGCCTTGCGCGAGTGGCGAGCCGGGCTTCTCCGACGCTTCCAGCAGCGTGTCTATCCGCCACGTGCCGCTCATGAGCACCGCGCCGCCGCCGTTGATGAACAGGCTGAGCGCGCCACCGTTGTCCAGCCCCTTGGTGATGGAGCCGGTGCCGATCAGCTTGGACCAGGTGTCGAACGCAGTACGGGAGGCCGGAGTGCTGAAATCGGCCTTGTCATAGCCGTGCGGGAAGATGGTGCCGTCCTGGTCATACAGCCAGCTATAATAGCCTCGTGCGCCGTTCGCCTCGTCGCCGGATGCCGTGGTGGCGATCACGACATACGGCTTGCCGGTCTTCTCGCGCATCGTCTTGGCCTGCGCGAGCATCTCCTCCACTGTTTTCGGGATGATCGGCTCGCCATGGTCGTCCACCAGACCCGCTTGCTTGAACAGGTTGACGTTGATGTGCCACAGCCAGGAATGGGTGTCCCACGGCATGGCGTAGATCTTGTCGTCCATCGTCACCGCGGCGCGGGCGTTCGGGGTGAAATCGGCCGGGTCGATGCCCGCGGCCTTCAGCTCGTCGCCGATCGGCTGCACCACTCGCGCGCGGACGAAATCGCTGATCTGGGCGGAGTGCATCACCGCGATGGTGGGGATGTCGTGTGCAGCGAGACGGGCGGTGAGCTGCTGGTAATACGGTCCCCACTCGATGATCTGCGGCTTGACGACGATGTTGTCCATGTTGGTGGCGTTGAACAGGTTCACCAGCGTCGTCATCACGCCGCACTCGCCGCGGGCATGCGCCACGTCCTGCGAGGTGCCGTAATCGCTCTCGCAGGCGCCGAAGAAGCGGGCGAAGGTGATCTCGGTCTTCTCCTGCGCCCGGACCGGCGCGGCGGTGCCGGCGAGAGAGGCGGCTGCCAGGCCCAGCATGGCGCGCCAGGCGATCCTGCGCGTGTGTTTCCTCACCATTGTCGTCTCCCTGTCTTATTGCCGATGGCCGCGCGTCACCGGACTTCACTGCCGCCGGCGGCGGCGTTCACCACGTAGCGCTGGAACAGGAGATACAGCGTGATCACCGGCAGGCCGGCGAACACCGCCTGCGCCATCAGGAAGCCCAGCCCCTCGGTTTGCGCGAAGTTGGTCTGCATCGAGGCGAGGCCCACGGTGAGGGTGTACATCTCCGGCTTGGTTGCCGAGACCAACGGCCAGAAGTAGTCGTTCCAGGCGTGCAGGAACGTGTAGATGCCGAGCGTCGCCTGCGCCGGCACCGACAACGGCAGCATGATGCGCCAGAACACCTTGAAGCGAGACGCGTTGTCGAGCAGCGCAGCTTCCTCGATCTCCGGTGCGATGGCGCGGAAGTACTGCGTCATCAGCAGCACGCCAAACGGAAAGGCCAGGCGGGGAGCGATCAGCGCGGCATAGGTGTTGTGCGCGCCGGCGAAGGCGAACAGCGTGTGCAGCGGCACGATGATCGCCTGCTCCGGCACGGCAAAGGCCGCGAGCGTCAGGCCGAACAGGATGGTGCGCCCGGGGAAGTTGGTGCGGGCGAAGCCGTAGCCGGCGGCCGAGGCGACCAGCAGGGTCAGCACCGTCTGCCCCACCGCCACGATCGCGGAATTCAGCATCCAGCCGAACACGCCGGAGGAGGATACGATGTCCCCGTAGTTGCGCAGGGTGAAGGGCGGCGACAGGAGGTTGCCCGTGCTGCGCATCAGCTCGTCGTTCGGCTTGAAGGACAGTGCCAGCACCCAGGCGATCGGCGCGATCCACACCACCAGCAGCACGGCCACCGCCGTCCACAGTAAGTAATCGGCCAGGCCGCGGCGGCGGGCGGCAAATGCCATCAGGGGCGCTCCCCGCGCCGGTTCGCCCACATCTGCGCGAAGGCGGCCAGCAGCATCAGCGCGAACAGCACCTCGGACGCCGCGGAGGCGAACCCGAGCTGCCAGTCGCGGAACCCGGTCTCGTAGATGAACTGCACGATCGGGCGCGAGCGGTTGTCCGGCCCGCCGCCGGTGATCAGCATGACCTGGCCGAAGATCTGGAACTGCAGGATGATCTCGATCAGCGCCACCAGCAGCATGGTGCGGCGGATCTGCGGCAGGGTGATGGACCATAGCGTGCGCGCACGCCCGGCGTTGTCCAGGGCCGCCGCCTCGTAGATCTCGGGCGGGATCTGCTGCAGCGCCGCCAGGAACAGGGTCATCGGCAGGCCGATGATCCACCACACCGTCACCACGGCCACACCTGGCAGCGCCAGCCAGGGATTCGCCACGATGTCGGGCGATTGCAGCCCGAACGGCGCCAGCACGTCCGCGAGCAAGCCGTGGCCGGGCATGTAGACGAGCCGCCAGATCAGCGTCACCACGGTCACGGACAGCACCGAGGAGCCGAAGAAGATCGAGCGCGCCGTCGTGCTCACCAGCCGCCGGCTGTTGAGCATCAAGGCGAGGAACAGGCCCAGGCCCACGAAGACCGGCGTCGTCATCGCCACGAACAGCGCCGTGTTCAGCACGGTGCGCAGGAAGGCCGAGTCGGTCAGCAGGTTGGTGTAATTCTCCAGCCCGACGAAGCCGTTGAACCCGCCGAGCATGTCGTAGTCCTGGAAGCTCAACCACAGGCCGAGACCAACCGGCAGGGCCAGCAGCAGCAGCAGCAACAGGATATAGGGCAATACGAACAGCAGGTTGCCCGGCGAGGAGCGGCCGATCCCCGCCGGCGCCGTAACCGCCCCGGCGGGCGGCGGCTCAGACTCGTCTATCGTGCCGACGGCGATGCTCATTGCAGCACGCGCGCTTCGGAGTGGTAGGCGCGGCCCTCGGCGTCGAACAGGTGGACGGCGCCGCCTTCGATGCGGACCCGCACGGCGTCGCCGACGCGGACCGGGGCGTGGCCGGGCTCGTCGTAGACCAGCACCTGGCCGTCGGCGCCGCGCGCATAGACCAGCGTCCGGTCGCCTAGCCGCTCCACCACGTCCACCGTTGCCGGCGTGCCCGCACCTGGTTGCACGTCCTCCGCCCGAATGCCGATAGTGAGCGGGCCGCTCGAAAGGCTGCCGGCGGGGATGCCGGTCACGACCCGGCTGCCGTTGCCCAGCAGCGCCACGGCGTGCCCGCCTTCCTCCTCCACGCCGGCCACCGGCAGGAAATTCATGGATGGCGAGCCGATGAAGCCCGCGACGAACCGGGTGCGCGGGCGGCCATAGATCTCGGCCGGGGTGCCGACCTGCTCGATGCGGCCGGCGTTCAGCACCACGATCTGCGTTGCCAGCGTCATCGCTTCCATCTGGTCGTGGGTGACGAACACGATGGTGGAGCGCATGGATTGGTGCAGCCGGGCCAGCTCGACCCGGGTGCGGGACCGCAGCGCCGCATCCAGGTTGGACAACGGCTCGTCGAACAGGAACAGCTCCGGCTGCTTGACGATGGCCCGGCCGATCGCCACCCGCTGCCGCTGCCCACCGGACAGCGCGGCCGGCTTGCGCTCCAGCAGGTGCTCGACTTCCAGCATGCGGGCGGCTTCGGCGATCTTGGCGGCGATGGCGCCGGGCGCGGTGCCCACGTTGCGCAGGCCGAACGCCATGTTCTCCCGCACGGTCATGTGCGGGTACAGCGCGTAGTTCTGGAACACCATGGCGACGCCGCGCTCACCGGGCGGCAGGGAGTCGATGCGGCGGCTGCCGAGGTGGATCTCGCCCTCCGACAGGGTCTCAAGCCCGGCAACCATGCGCAGCAGCGTGGACTTGCCGCAGCCGGACGGGCCGAGGAACACGGCGAATTCGCCCTCATCGATCTGGAGCGACAGGTCCCGCATCACCTCGGTGGCGCCATACCGCTTGGCGACCCGGCGCAGACTCAAACCTCCCAAGCCTTCCCTCCGTTTTTGTTGCGGCGGATTTGTATTATGATTGATGCTCGGAGTTCCGGTGGTGTCAAGGACGTGTATGCCGGCTGATGAAGGTGGGAGCCGGCCCGCGCGGGCGGGGCGACTGGGCGACTGGGCGACAGAGCAGATCGGCCGCCGCATCGTGTCCGGCCAGCTCCGGCCCGGCGAGCAGCTCCCCACGGAGGCGGTGCTGTGCGGCGAACTCGGCATGAGCCGCACGACGGTGCGCGAGGCGGTGAAGCGGTTGCACGGCAAGGGCCTGCTGGATGGCGGACCGCGCACCGGCATGCGGGTGCTGCCCACGGCGCGCTGGAACCAACTCGACCGGGATGTGCTGTCGTGGCGTGCGGAGAACGGTTGGGATGCGGAGCTGGCGGATCAGTTATATGCCGTGCGCGGCTGCATGGAACCGGAAGCCTGCCGCATCGCCGCCGGGCAGGCGGGGGATGCGGAACGGCAGCATATTATGGACCTGTTCGACGCCATAGCCGCGGAGGGTGGCAACCCGGCCAGTCATGTGGAAGCGGACGTGGCGTTTCACCTGGCGATCTTCGCCGCCACCGGCAACCCGTTCTTCGTGACGCTCGGCGAGGCGATCCGGACCGCGCTGGAGCTTGCGTTCCGGCAGAGCCAGCGGCGCCGGCGGATGAGCCAGGCGGAGCTCGGATTGCATGGAGAGGTGGCGCACGCGATCTCGCGCGGGCGCCCGGACGGGGCGGCGCGGGCGATGCGAAGGCTGCTGGCGCTGTCGCGGCAGGCTCTGCTGGAGTGATCGTATGCGGGGTTCCGCCCGCTCCCAGCCAAAGGGCAATCTTACTTTGGACACCTGGCAACAGGGTGAACGGCGCGACCGTCCCATGCCAAGCGACGGGACACAGCCCCGTGAGTAACCTAGAAGGAACATCATGCAGCAACGACTGCGCCGTCCGCCCGCCATCCCGCTCGTCACCATAGACCCGCACACCAGCGTCTGGTGCTTCGCCGACCGCCTGACCGACGACTGGCCAAGGCACTGGACGGGCACCCAGATGACCCTCTACGGCGTCGTGCGGGTGGACGGCGAAGCCTTCCGCTTCCTCGGCGGGCCCGAGTTCCTGCCCCAAGCCGCCGAGCAGATCGCCCTCGAAGTGCACGCCACCCGCACCATCGCATGCTTCCGCTGCGGCGCGGTCGAGCTGATGGCGACATTCACCACGGCGCTGCTGCCGGGCGACCTCGAGCTGCTGTCGCGCCCCGTCACCTACCTGTCGCTCGCATCCCGCTCCCTCGATGCCCGCCCCCACGACGTCGTGGCCTACCTGGACATGACGGGCGAATGGGCCGTCAACCATCCGCACGAGCGCGTATATTGGGACACCTGGCAGACCGCCGCCCTGCAGGGGGCATCCTTCCGGTCCGAGCACCAGCGCGTGCTCGCCGAGGCCGGCGACCACCGCCGCATCGAGTGGGGAACATCCTACCTCGCCATCGCAAGCGGTCGGGGCAGCGTCGTCGTCGGCGACATCGACCATTGCCGCGACACCTTCGCCCGCACCGGCGTGCTGAGTCCCGGCATCATCCGCTCGGCTCCCCCCCGCAAGGTCAGCTACAATTCCGACCCGGTGGCCGCCTTAACGCTCGCCCTGCCATCGGACGGAGCGGACCGAGACATCCTCATAGCATACGACGACGAGTGGTCGGTCGAGCTTATGCACCAGCGCCTGCGTCCCTGGTGGCGCCGCAACCCGGCGGCAACGGCGCACACCATGCTGTCCCAAGCCATGCACGAAGCGGCGTCAGTGAAACAGCGCTGCGCCACCTTCGACGCAGCGATGTGGCGGGATGCAGAGGCCGCCGGCGGCCCCGCCCACGCAGACCTGCTGGCACTGACCTGGCGCCAGGCAATCGCGGCACACAAGCTGGTAGCCGGCCCCGACGGAGCGCCGCTCTTCTTTTCCAAGGAGAACTTCTCCAACGGCTGCATCGCGACCGTAGATGTCACCTACCCCTCGGCGCCGTTGTTCCTCCTCTACAACCCCACCCTGCTGCGCGCGATGCTGGAGCCGGTCGCCGCCTACTGCGCCTCGCCGGACTGGCCGCACGTGTTCCCGGCGCACGACCTCGGAACCTACCCGATCGCCAACGGGCAGACCTACCGGGACTTCGTCGCCAAACGCGGCCCTAACGAGAAAATCGTGGAAACCCAGATGCCGGTAGAGGAGGCCGGCAATATGCTGATCCTAGCGGCGGCACTGGCGCGGGCGGAGGGCCATGCCGGCTTCGCCGCCGCCCACTGGCCGCTGTTGCAGCAATGGGCAGACTACCTCGTGGCGGCCGGCCTGAACCCCGGCGAGCAGCTCTGCACCGACGATTTCTCCGGCGTGCTCGGCCACAACGTCAACCTCAGCGCCAAGGCCATCATGGGCATCGCCTCCTGTGCGCAGCTCGCGGCGGCATTGGGGCATACCGAGGCCGCCGGGCGATACCGCGCAACAGCCGAGGCGTTCGCGGCAAGCTGGCTGCAAGACGCCCGGGACGGCGAAGGCACGCGCCTGGCCTTCAACCAGCCCGGCAGTTGGAGCCTGAAGTACAACCTGGTCTGGGACCGGCTGCTCGGGTTCAACCTATTCCCCCCCGCCGAACTCAAGCGGGAGCAGGCATTCTACCGGACCAAGGCAGAACTATACGGCGTGCCCCTAGACGGCCGCAGCACGGTCACCAAACCCGAATGGCTGCTGTGGGCCGCCTGTCTAACGGAGGATGCAGACCTGGTGCGGGACTGGTCCGAACAGATCCTACGCTACGCCAACGAGACCCCCAGCCGCGTGCCGCTATCCGATCTCTACTTCGCCGACAGCGGACGCAAGATGGGCTTTCAGGCCCGCTCGGTGGTCGGCGGGTTCTGGGTGGCTGTCCTCGCGGCGAAGTGGAGCGGTGAGCGACCGGAGTAATACCAAGCGCCCTCCGCTCTGACCGTTCCCGTCATTGCGAGAAGCGCAGCGACGCGGCAATCCAGGGCGTCAAGGACCGCACTGGCGGCCCTGAATTGCCGCGCCGCAAGCGGCTCGCAATGACGGCTCGGCAACGTCTGGGGCAGTGCGAAGAACCGTCGCTCTGACCGTTTCCGTCATTGCGAGGAGCGCAGCAACGCGGCAATCCAGGGCGTCAAGGACCGCACTGGCGGCCCTGAATTGCCGCGCCGAAGCCGGCTCGCAATGACAGGGGCCAGTCGGGATCGACAGGTCAGAACTTCTGGCGGTTGGTATAAGGGAAGCTTGGCGCTGGGCTCCAGCACCGGCAAATCCACGTAGGGCGCAAAGCGTAGGACGCGGGCCACCTGCGCCAGGGCCAGCGCAGCCAACGCCCTGGCGTCGCCGGCTCGCAGCTACTCCGCCGCCTTCGGCAAGCGGGACGCGGCCGCCAGCGCATCCAGCAGCGGTTCCAGGCCCGGCAAGTTGCGCGCCTCACCCATCGCCGCCCCCTGCTGCCACGCCCAATCCTGCCGCTCGGCAATGGCGCGGCTCAGCAGCGGCTCAACCCCGGCATCCTCGACCGTGCGGGCGACCTCCCGCATCTCCTCGGCCCGGCGCTTGCCATGGATCAGCGCACGGCTGATGACGTAACGGGCCAACCCCGGCCAATCCCGGTGCGGCAAAGTATCGCCCAAGGTGCGGAGCACATCGGCCTCAACGCCATAGTGCCGCGCCGCCAGCATGCACTCCGTCGTCAGCGCCTCCAGCCCCTTGATCATCACGCTGCGGCACATCTTCACCGACGACGCCCGCCCGATCTCGGGCGAGAAGTCAGTCAGGTCCATCCCAAACGGCGCCACAGCGCGCATGAAGTCCGCAGCATGCGGGCCACCAAGCAGCATCGGCGAGCGCAACCCGTGCGGCGGCACGCTAGTCATCACCGCAGCCTCGACATAGCGGCCACCCGCGGCCTCGACGATACGCGCCGCCTCCTGCTTGGCCGCAGGGGACACGCTATTCACATCAACCACGAACGGCGCCTGGCCAAGGCCGCCAACCAGCGACCGCATCGCCTCCAACGCCGATCCCGCCGTCACGCAAACGAACACGGCATCAGCCCCGCGCACCGCCTCGTGAGCGCCCGGCACGGCAAAGCCCGCCGCCCCGGCACGCGCCTGAGCCGCCGCCGCCACGTCGAAGGCGGCAACCGCCGCACCCCGTGCCGCCAAATCCCGGGCGAAGATGCCGCCAACCTCGCCGAAGCCAATGATTGCCACCTTGTTCATGGGACTCTCCCCTCATCATCCAAAACCGGATTATCCAAGACCAGGGCTGCCCGGTCCATGTCGCGCCCGACCGCCGCCGTCGCTGACACTATGCGCCGCAGCCGTGGTGGACGTAGTGGCCGTGGCAGCCAACGATCATCGACATGTCTCAACGATCACCGGCCCGTCCCCAGGGTGCCGCTAGCCGGGTCACCTGTCGCCGCAAGGCCGGACCAGTCCCCGGGTGGCAGCCCTTCCCAGACCTCCTCCACGCCGAGGCGCCGGGGCAGCAACCCCTGCTCAGCCGAGTAGCGCAGGGCAAGGGTGATAGCAGGCTCCAGCGCAGTGCGGCCCATTGGCAAGGGATCGTTCCCCCCGGGACCCACTGGACCCGCAGCCCTAGCATCACGGAACATGCGCAGGAGTTCGGCCACCAAATCCGGGCGGCCTTCAGCCAACTCGCGCCGCACCGTGACCAGATGGTTGACAGGAACGAACCCATAACGCCGCCGGAACGCCGCACCGGCCGCGGCCGGGTCGGAAAAGACCGTGCGCAGCCCGGGGTCATCCGGCAAATTGTTGCCAACGATCACCGCATCCAACTCGCCGGCGCGCAGCATGCCCAGCATATCCGCACCCGCCGCCGCGCGCACGGCCCAGGGGGGATCGCGATACTCGGCCACGTGCGCGTCCTCGAACGTAACCCACCGCACCTGCTCCGGCTGCACGCCATAATCCCCGGCAAGGATGCCGCGCAGCCACATGCCCGTCGTCTGGCTATAGGCCCGCACCCCGACCCGGCGGCCAGCAAGGTCGGCCGGCCCACGGATCGCGCTGCCGGAGCAGCAGAGCAGCGCCGCTTCCTGAAACCGGGCCGCCACGGCCACCGGCAGCAGCACCAGCGGCTTCCCATACGCCTTCGCCTGCAAGAAAGTGGCGATCGCCATCTCGCATACGTCAAAGCGCGCATCCCGCACCATCGGCGCAAAGGCACGATTGACCGGCGACACATCGGCAAACTCCAGGCGCAGCCGGGCGGACCCTACCTGGCCGGACCTGAGCGCCGCGACATGACGGTAGCCGCCCAGCGCCGCACGTAGGACCGGCGCCTCGGCCCCGCCGGTATCCCCAGGCACGCTCAGCCCCTCGCGTCCACCGCCAGCCGCCGCTTGACGACCAGGGCCAGCGGCACCGTAAAGAAAAAGTGCGACATGAACCCACCGCTGATCACGTTCGGGTCGAGGTAGTTCGGATGGTTCGACGACACCACCGCGATCGCAACGTGCATCGCGACCCACGCCACCACGGCGTAGAACAGCGCCACCAGTGTCGCCTCCCACCCGCGGCGCCGGAAGTACGGCCAAACCAGGGCAAACAGCACCCCCCATCCCATCGCAAAGACGAAGTGTATCCCCGTCCCAACCACATACGACGCCGCACCGAGCGAGTCCTGCACCTCCCGGCCGAACACCAGGCCCGTCGCGTTGCGCGGTATGCCGGCCAGCGGCATCAGGTGCTGCACGCTGACCCAGACCAGGGCCTCGTAAACCCAGATCGTCACGGCGCCCACCAGCCCGCCAGCCACCCCGGCGCCCACCGTCCGCGCCAAGCCCGGCGCATCCGGGGCGTATGGCGCCGGCCCCAACCAGGCGTCCGGCCCGGCTCCGCTATATCCGATGCTCACGACGCGATCCCCTCTTCCGCCAGGTCATCCTGCCCGGCAACCGGCGCCGCACCCTCGCCCAAGCTCTCCGGCAACGGCGGCGTGCCATGGGTATGAAAGCTTTCGATGGTCTTCAGCCCCCACGCCTGGCCCTTCCGGCGCTCGGCCTCCGTCCAGGTGATCGGCTTCCAATCAGGCGCGAGCACAAGCCGGGCGCCGGCATTGGCCACCTCCACCCGGTTGCCGCCGGGCTCATAGACATAAAGGAAGAAGGTTTGCTGGACCGCGTGCTTGTGCGGCCCGGTCTCGATGTGGACGCCGTTCTCCAGGAACACATCGGCCGCGCGCAGGATGTCCTCACGGCTGTCCAGCGCGAACGTGACATGGTGGAATCGTCCATGCACCCCATGCGCCTCACGCGTATAGGCAAAGTCGTAGCTCTTGTTCGTGCACGTCAGCCACATGCCTGCCTCGGTGCCGTCATCCAGCACGATCTGCTCGGTCAGCCGAAAGCCGAGCGTCCGCTCAAAGAACTCCCGGTTGGCCCGGATATCGGTGGCCAGGCAGTTGAAGTGATCGAGCCGGCGCACGTTAACCCCACGCGCGGGAAAGCGCTGGGCCTGGTTCTTGAGCGCCGGGCGCAGCGCCGGCGGCGCCTCGTACCACTCGGTTTCGTAGTAGATTTCCAGCAAATGTCCGTCGGGGTCATGGAACTGGAACGCCGGGCCATGACCCAGCTCGCCCTCATGCCAACCCACCGCCAGGCCCGAGGCCTGCAGCGCCGACACCCGCCGTGCCAGCGCCTGCGGGCTGCGCGCGCGGAAGGCGGCATGACCCAGGCCGGAGGTATGCGACGCCGTGAGCTTGAGCGAATAGCGCTCGTAGTCATCCCAGCCCCGTAGGTAAACCGAACCGCCCTGCCGCCCGCTTTCGGTCATGCCCATCACGTCCACGAAGAAACGCAGGCTGTCCTCGGGCTTGGGCGTCAGCATCTCCACATGGGCGAGGTGGGCCACGTCCATCACCGGCTCGTCGTGCATGGTGTCGTCTCCTTGCTGGCCGCAGAGCCTTGACCGCGGGATAGGCGCGCGGCCCTTGATGCTGACCGCAGATCCTCACCCGCGGGGTGAGCGCGCGATCCTTAAAGCGTGTTCGGCCCAAGCAGCTTCATCTGATCCTGATAAATACTTGCGAAAACATAATGTTGGAGCATGTCTGGCGTCTCCACTTAAATCGAACGTGCCCTAATGTGCCGCAGCTTCCTCCGGCACCGCCCCGCCGCTGCCAAGCTGCGTTGATGCGATAGCGACCGCCGCGCAGGCCGCAGGAACCGCCAAGATCGCCAGGATGGCACCAAACCCCAGCCCAGTCCCAACAGGGCGCTGCCAATCGCCGAGCCAAAGATGCTGCCGAACCGCCCGATGCCGAGCATCCAGCTTACGCCGGTGGCACGAGCCACCGTAGGATAACGCCCCGGCGCGAACGCGTTCAGGCCGGTTTGCCCGCCGCTCATGCAGAACCCCACGGAGAACACCAGCGGAACCAGCACGGTCCCTGCCGCGTCGCTGCGCTCCTCGCAATGACGGAAACAGTTGGATCGACGGACCTTTGGTAGAACCCAATATATGGCTTCCACCTTCCATCAACCCTCACGCCTCCGACCCGACCCACCCGGAGGCAACCCATTCGACCCTGCCCAGCCGACCGTTCGCCAACCAAACACCTTAGCCCGAAGCACCCTTCGCGCTTCGTGCCAGGAACTGCGCGAACGCCTCAAGCGTCGCCTCGGACGCATAGTGCTCCATGCCCTCCGCATCGGCCTCCGCCGCCTCAGCAGGAACCCCCACCGCAACCAGCAGCTCCACCATCAGCCGGTGCCGGGCACGCACCCGATTGGCCATCTCATGCCCGGCCTCGGTCAGGAAAATGCCGCGGTAGGGTCGCCCCGTCGCCAGCCCCTCCCGCTTGAGCCGGGCAATGCTCTTGATCGCGGTCGGATGAGTCACCCCCAGGCGCTTGGCCACCTCGGTCGCTCGCGCCTCGCCATGGTTGGCCAGCAAATCCGCGATCAGCTCGACGTAGTCCTCCTGCAACGCCTGCGACCGGGCGGTCCGCGCCTTGCCGAACCGCAGCGCCTGGTCCGGCTCCAACGGCATCGCGTCCGATGCGGGCCGGCCGGCAGCCGGATCCTGGGTCATGCGCCGTCTCCTCGCCAAAGCCGCCCGTCTCGTCCAGGCCGGCAACTTTCTCTAGCACCCCCGCCCAAGTGTTGCATCCCAAACGCTCTCATGCCGGAACACCCGGATTATGCCCACTCACCCAAATGTATCTTGTGCTACACGCTGAATACCGTGCAACCTATCTCTATCACCGGAGAGCAGGAGGGACAGTGAGCCAGGACACCACAGTTGCGAACTCCCCCGCGTCGCCCAGTGGGAGCATACCGGTCGGCCGGGAAGACCTCCTGCGCGCGCGCGACCGCCTGGAGGTCCAGCGCACCCGCACCGCCCGGCGCCCCTTCCGCCTGTTGTGGCTGCTCGCCGGCCCCGGCGTGCTGGTCATGCTGGGGGAGAACGACGGACCCAGCATGGTGTCCTACGCCACCACCGGCGCCACCTACGGGATCGGCTTCTTCGTGCCGTTCATCCTGCTGACCTTCGTCATGGCATACGTCGTCCAGGAAATGACGGTGCGCCTCGGCATCGCGACCCACCGTGGCCATGCCGAGCTGATCTTCCAGCGCTTCGGCCCGTTCTGGGGCTACTTCGCCATGGGCGACCTAGTGTTCGGTAACCTGCTGACCCTGGTGACGGAGTTCATCGCCATCCAGGCCGGCGGCCTGTACTTCGGCCTGCCGGCCTGGCTGTCGGTGGCGGCCGGGGCAGGGGCGGTGATCGCCTCGCTGGGCCTGCGCCGCTACGCAACGTGGGAACGGGTCCTGATGGTGCTGGCCGCCGGCAACCTGCTGTTCATCCCCGCGGCACTCTACGCGCACCCCAGCGGCGCCGCCCTCGCCCATGCGGTCGCCACCTGGGGACCGCTGCCCGGCGGCATCGGGACGGCCTTCGTCACCCTGCTGCTGGCCAACATCGGCGCGACGGTGACGCCCTGGATGGTGTTCTTCCAGCAGAGCGCCGTGGTGGACAAGGGCCTGACCCGGGCGGACCTGCCGCAGGGCCGGACCGACACCCTGATCGGCGCCCTGGTGGCCGCCATCGCCGCCGTCGCCACCGTCTGTGCCACCGCGCCCTTGTTCGAGGCGCACGTGGACGTGTCGCAATTCGCCAGCGGAGCCGACTTCGCCACGGCGCTGATCCCGTACTTGGGCAGCACCGGCGCGACGCTATTCGCGCTCGGCATCATCGAGGCCGGGCTGCTTGCGGCGATGACGATCTCCACCAGCTCCTCCTACGCGCTGGCCGAAACCTTGCAGGCCCAGCACAGCCTGAACCTGAACTTCCGGGACGGCTGGCTATTCTACGGCGCCGCCATCGTGTCCACGCTGATAGCCGGCGCGGTCGTGCTGATCCCCGGCGCCCCGCTGCTGGCCATGACCCTGACGGTGAACGTGATCGCTACCCTGCTGATGGCGCCGGCATTGCTGCTGCTGCTGCTCCTGGTCAACGACCGGGAGATCATGAGCAGCCTGGCGAACGGCTGGCGGGCCAACCTGGCCGGGGGCACCATCGTCGTCGCGATCTCGCTGGTGGGCGTCCTTTATGGCGTCATCACCGTGTTCCCGGACCTGCTGGGCAAGTAGAGGGCGGACATGCAACACGATCCCACGCTGATCGGCTCATTGGAGCCGGGGCAGCTCGCTGCCGCGGTTGCCCGTCCCTTGCCGCGCCGTGTCCTTGGGCGGGGCATGCTGGCCCTGCTCGTCCTCCTGCGCATCTATGTCGTCATCGCCGTCGTGATCGTCGGCTACGCTTTCGTCCACGCGCTGGCCGCGCCGCATTGACGGTTCAGCTCCATGCTTGGGGTGGAAGCAGGAGCTGATTATCGCCTGTTAAGGTGGACATGGAGTATGGCATGCGTAGCCGCGACGAGCCGTTCTCTGCCGGCAGGCGGGATGCGGTCCAGCGCCTGCCGCTTATGCTGGCGCCTGCCAAGGCGTTAGGCTTGGCCGGCGCCAGCGGCCGCAGCGGGCGACGCGACCGGTCAGGCCCGCATCACACAGCCTTCCCGTGGTTGCGCCGGCGCAGCAGCCCCGTCCCCAGCAACCCGGCGCCGAGCAGGGCAAAGGACGCCGGCTCCGGCACAGGCGTGCCTACGAAACCGATCGTGTTGGTGTTGGCGTCTTGAAAGAAGCCAACGATCTGGCCGAGGTCGTTGACGCCGTTGATGGTGGTGTTCATCGAGCCAGCCGGGTCGAAGGAGCTGAACACGCCGCCGATGTCGGTATAGCCGTGCTGCAACCCGCCGGCGTCGGTGTAGAAGCCGACGATCTCGCCGGTGTTGCTGATGCCGAGCGCCTGGGTGTTGGTGGAGCCGAACGGGTCGATGGTGCTGATCGTGCCGCCCACGTCCTCGAAGCCGAGGCTGGTATCGGGGCCGGAGGCCGGCAGGTAGAAGCCGACGATGGTGCCGGCGTTGTTGATGCCGACCGCCTGGCTGTTGTTGTTGGTGGGCAGCAGGGCGTTGATGTTGGTGAACACGCCGTTGCTCTGGCTGTAGGCGGACTGGCCCATCTGGCCGGCGGCCTTGTCGAGGGCGAAGTAGCCGACGGTGGTGTTGCTGTTGTTGATGCCAAGCGCCTGGTTGAACACGGTGTGGTTCGGGTCGTCCACGGTCTTGAAGGTGCCGCCGATGTCGGTGTAGCCGTGCGTGGTGCCGCCCGCGTCCTGGTAGATGCCTGCGGTGCTGCCGGCGCCGTTGATGGCGGTGGCCATGCTCATCACCGAGCCTGGGAAGTTCTGCGGCGTGAAGCTGCCGGGCAGGGTGAGGGTGAAGCCCTGGGCGGTGACCGCCCCGTGGAAGCCCGCGATGGTGCCGGCGTTGTTGATGCCGAGCAGCTGCGTGAAGGCCGGGTCACCCGGGAACTGCACGGTCTGCACGTTGTAGGACGGGGCAGCGTGCGCCGCGCCCGTCAGGGCAAGGACGGCGCCGGCGATGGCGATACGTGTAAGGTGGGTCATCGGAAACTCCGGGTTCAAGTTGCATCGGCTTGATGCCCGGCATGGCCCGCGGCCGTATGTGAGAAACCTCACACCGCAAAATCCCTGCGTTAAGCAGCTCAGTCACCGCGAGCCGCTCTTGCAGCGCGGCACTCGGCCGGCGGCCACGGGCGCCCAGTGCCCCCGGAAATCCGCAGTGCCGTGCCCCACGATGACACGCCACACCCGGTCGCCGCCCGAGGTGCGGGCGCACCGTCCCTCTCAGCGCACCCGCCTGTCCCACGCCGCCAGCAGCAACCCGGCCGCGTTGCGGTCCATCACCAGCGCCACCTCCAGCAGCTGCCCCTCTCGCCCGCGAAGCTGCACCGTCCTGTGCGGCAGCGTCGCCGGCATCCGCATCTCCGCCGCCGCGAACACCGCCGCAGACACGATGGCGGTGCAGCCCAGCTCCTTCGTCAGCGCCTCCAGCCGCGCCGCGACGTTGCCGGTGTCGCCCAGGAACTGCACCTGCGGCCGCCCCATCACCAGGAT
>CAXTOB010000046.1:0-22801 GCA_964245505.1 uncultured Acetobacteraceae bacterium
GTTCCCGATGCGCGCGGCGGATGGGCCGGCGTCGCTGCGCCTGCTGGGCCGGCATGTGAAGCTGGCGACGACCGACCGGGGAATGGGAACGGTGCCGCCGGACGAGTTTGTCCGGCACGGCACGCTCGCCGCCTTCCAGGCCGATCCGCATGCCTTGCAGGGCCGGCCGGTGGAGGACAGCCTATACCGCGTCCGTCCGCAGGCTCCGGTGCAGTGGGGTATGAGCATCGACCTGAACCTGTGCATTGGCTGCAACGCATGCGTCGTCGCCTGCCAGGCCGAGAACAATGTGCCGGTGGTGGGGCGCGAGAACGTGCTGCACCAACGCGAGATGCATTGGCTGCGAATTGACCGCTACTGGGACGGCGCCGGGCCGGACGCCCAGGCGGTGTTCCAGCCGATGCTGTGCATGCACTGCGAGGAAGCGCCCTGCGAGACGGTCTGCCCGGTGGAGGCCGCCGTGCATGACAGCGAGGGCTTGAACCTGCAGGTGTATAACCGCTGCGTCGGCACGCGGTTCTGCTCCAACAACTGCCCGTACAAGGTGCGCCGCTTCAACTTCGGCCCTTATGCGCGGGATGAGCACCGCCCGGACATCTCCCGCAACCCGGAGGTCACGGCCCGGCCACGCGGGGTGATGGAGAAGTGCACCTTCTGCGTCCAGCGCATCGCCGCCGCCCGCATCAGCCACGACCGCGACGGCGCGAAGGAGGAGACCGTCACTGCTTGCCAGGCTGCTTGTCCGACGGGCGCCTTCAGCTTTGGCGACCTGAATGACAAAACGAGTGCGGTGGTCGCCCGCAAGGCCAGCCCGCTCGACTACGCGCTGTTGGCGGAGCAGCAGACCCATCCCCGCGTGACCTATGAGGCGCGCATACGCAACCCCAGCCCGTTGATGGAGGGCTGAGCCGATGCCCTTCGATCCCGTGGTGTCGCCGCTCGAAACGCCGGCCAGCGTCACCGACCGCATCTGCGCCATCGCGCTCGACCCCCATACGCCGTTGTGGTGGTGGGCGGCGTTCGGCATGTGCGTGGCGCTGCTGGGATTGGGGGCGCTGTCGGTTGGCTGGCTGTTTGCGACGGGCGTGCAGGCGTGGGGCAACAACTGGCCGGTGATGTGGGGGTTCGACCTCATCAACTACGTCTGGTGGATCGGCATCGCTTCGGGCGGCACGTTGACGTCGGCGCTGTTTTTCCTGACGCGGTCGGCGTGGCGGACGTCGGTGAACCGCATTGCGGAGAGCATGACGATCTTCGCAGCCGCTTGCGCCGGGCTGTTTCCGCTGATCCACCTGGGGCGGCCGTGGTTCTTCTACTGGCTGTTCCCGTATCCCAACACGATGGTGCTGTGGCCGCAGTTCCGTAGCCCGCTGCTGTGGGACTTCATCGCCGTCATCACCTACATCGTGGCCTCGATCCTGTTCTGGTTCCTGGGCCTGATGCCGGACCTGGCGGCGTTGCGGGACCGGGCGCAGACCCGGCCGCGGCAGGTCCTGTATGGCGTGCTGGCGATGGGGTTCCGCGGCACCGGGCCGCAGTGGCGGCGCTTCCATGCGAGCTATGGGCTGATCGCGGCGCTGATGGCGCCGCTGGTGGTGTCGGTCCACAGCATCGTTGGGCTGGACTTTGCCGGGGCGGCGACGCCGGGGTGGTACTCTACGCAGTATCCGCCGTTCTTCGTGTTCGGGGCGGTGTTGTCTGGCTTCGGGGTGGTGCTGGCGATCATGCTGCCGCTGCGGGCGGCGTTCAACCTGCATCCCTACATCACGGACCGCCACCTGGACACCCTGGGCAAGCTGCTGCTCACGGTCAGCCTGGCGGTGTCCTACTGCTACATGATGGACGCCTTCGACATCTTCTACTCCGGGGAGGTGGCGGAGCGCCGGCAGTTCCTGGAGCGGATCTTCGGGCTGTATGGTCCGATCTACTGGTTGACGCTGCTGCTGAACTGCGCCCTGCCGCTGGTGATGTGCTGGCGTGCGGCGCGGCTGCGGCCTTGGGTGCTTGGAACCATCGGCTTCGGCGTGGTGGTGGGCATGTGGCTAGAACGGTTCGGCATCGTCGTTGCCGTGCTGCACCGGACCAACTTGCCCAGTGCGTGGGGCGATTACTCGCCGACCTGGGACGACTTCGGCATCCTTGCGGGGACGGTGGGCCTGTTCGGCGCCGGGTTCCTACTCTTCGTGCGCTTCCTGCCGGTGGTGTCCATGGCGGAGATGCGGCAGATGATCGGCACGGGGAAGGTGGGCGGATGATCGTCGCCGGGTTCACCGGGCCGGACGAGCTGGGCGAGGCCGTGCGCGAGTTGCGCGCCGCCGGCGTGCCGGCCGAAACGCGTACGCCTTACGCCCTGCCGGCGGATGAGGACGACCCGGGGTCGCGCATCCCGGTGATTGCATTGGTGGCGGCGCTGGTGCTGGGGGTGGGCGCGTTCGGGATGCAGTGCTGGGCAGCGATGGTCAGCTATAACCTGCTGATCGGCGGGCGGCCGGACTTTTTCTGGACCTCCTACCTGATCTATGCCCTGGAGACCGCGGTGCTGGGAGCGATCTTGGCTGCGTTCGGCTCCTTCATGCTCGCAAACCGGTTGCCGAATTTGTGGGATCCGAGCGACGAGAGCGATGCGCTGCGGGAGGCGACGCGCGACGGCTGGTTCCTGGTGGTGCGCGGCAAGACCAGGATCGCGCGGACGGTGCTGCGCCGGCTGCACCCGACGCACATGGAGGAAATGGGCAAGGAGGCCGACGAAGAGGCTGACGTGGAGGCCGCGGCATGAGGACCGCCCTGCTGTCCCTGCCGGTGCTGCTTCTGCCGTTGCTGCTGGCGGGTTGCGACGACGCCATCAACCAGCCGAAGCTGCCGGCCTACCGCGCCGCGTCCGTCGGTCCCGGCAAGGTGCCGCCGGACCGCGTCGAGTATCGGGAACGCCCGTCGCCCGCACCTGCACTGACGCTCGCGCTGCTGCAACGCGGGCAGGACCAGTTCCGCCAGTTCTGCACGCCGTGCCACTCCGAGCTGGGCGATGGGCACGGCATGGTGGTGCAGCGCGGCTTCTCGCCGCCGCCGTCCTATCACGAGGCCCGGCTGCGCGAGGCGCCGACGCAGCACTTCTATGACGTGCTCACCTACGGGTATGGTGCGATGTACTCCTTTGCAGACCGGGTGCGTCCGGACGACCGCTGGGCCATTGCAGCCTACATCCGCGCCTTGCAGCGTAGCACGGACGCCAAGCCGGCTGACCTGACAGTGGCGGAACGGGAGGCGCTGCAATGAATGGGGTGGTTACCTTGCGTCGCTGCTGGCTGCTGGCCGCGGTCGGCGTGGCTGCCGCCGCGCTGACCCTGCTGCTGGACCCGTCCGGATTTGCCCATGGATGGCTTGCGGCGGTGGTGGCCTGGAGCGCCTGGCCGCTCGGCAGCCTGGCGCTGTTGCTGGCGCATGCGCTGACGGGCGGGCGGTGGGGCGACGCGCTGCGCCCGGGGCTGGTGGCTGGAGTTGCGACCTTGCCGCTGTTGCTGGTGCTGATCCTGCCGGTGCTGCTGACGCTGCCGCAGCTTTATCCCTGGGTGCGGGACACCGTGCCGAACGGCTGGTATCTCAACGTGCCGTTTTTCGCCGGCCGGGGCGTGGTTTACCTGCTGGTGTGGCTCGGTCTGGCCTGGGTCGTGCTGAGTGGACGTCCGTTGGAAGCCGTGGCTGCGCCGGGACTGCTGCTGCTGGCGTTGACGGTGACGTTTGCGTCCATTGACCTGACGATGTCGCTGCAACCGCGCTTCGTGTCCAGCATCTATGGAATGCTTTCTAGCGCCGGGGCGGGGGTGTTGGCGCTGTCGGCGGCGATCCTGCTGGTCGGCGTGCCGAGGACGGTCCGCAACGATGTGGCGAAGCTGCTGTTCGCCCTGGTGCTGCTGTGGGCCTACCTCAGCTTCATGCAGGTCGTGATCGTCTGGCAGAACGACCTGGCGGAGCAGGTGCCCTGGTATAAGCTGCGCACCGGCGGCGGCTGGGGCTGGGTGATGGCGTTGGTGGCCCTTGGGCATGGGGTGGCGCCGATGGCGGTGCTGTTGTCCGCACGGGCCCGGCACAGCGCCAGGGCGCTCGCATGGGTGGCGGCGGTGCTGGCGGTGATGTCCGTCCTGCGCGCCGTTTGGACCGTGCTGCCGGAAGCTCCGGGCGTGCTGCCGCTGTTGTCCGTGGTCGCCTGCCTGGCGGCGGTCGGTGGCGTTGCTGGGGCGGTGGCGCTGCGTCACCGGGGACGGGAGGATACCGTCCATGCTTGAGCCGGGGCCTGACCAGGGGCGCACGGAACGGGGGGATGTGACCGGCGGGCATCGCATCCTCCGTGTTGCGCGGGCTGGAACTGCATGGCTCGGCTGGGGGCTTGCTGCCGGCCTTGCAGCCCGGATGTGGACCGGACGGCCAACGGCGTCGGACGGCCCCGCGTCGGACGGCGCTGCGGCGGGGCAGCCCGCGGCTGGGCAGTCCGTGCGGGGCCAGTCGGCTGCGGAACCGACGCAGGCCGCCGATATGGCGGAGCAGGAGCACCTGCTGCCGGCCCGGCACGAACGCACCGATGTCGGCCTGCACGCCATGGCCATTGCGGGCGTGCTGATGGTGGTGGGACTTGGCAGCATGCTGGCGTTGGCGTCCTGGCTGTATCCGGGGTCGCGTACCGATAAGGCACTGACTCCACCCAATGGCTCGGAATTCCCGGCCCCGCGCCTACAAACCGATGTCGGTGCCGATATGGCGCGGTTCCGGGCGGAGCAGTTGCAGCAGCTGAACGGCGCCTACTGGCTGGACCGCGACCGGGATGTGGTCCACATGCCGATCAAGGATGCCATGCAGGATGTGGCGTCCCACGGCATCCCGGACTGGCCTGCATCCCCGGCCTGGGTGCGGCGGTGAGGTTGTCTGTCCTGGTTGCCGTCCGGTCCTTCGCAATTGGGACCCTGGCAGCCGGGGCGTTGGTGGCCGGGGCATTGGCAGCTTGGGCCTTGGCTGCCGCGCCAGCCTACGCCGCGGCTCCGCTGAACGACCTGGAGTGGGTGCAGCATCCCGGGGCCCCGGTGCCGATGGATGCGCCCTTCACCGCAGCAGACGGCGTTGATATTACGCTGCGGCAGGCGGCGGGTGGGCTGCCGCTGGTGCTGGCGCCGGGCTATTACCGTTGTCCCAACTTGTGCGGCGTCGTTCGGCAGGACCTGGCAGATGCGTTGGACCGCAGCGGGTTGCAGGCGGGCCGTGATTACCAGGTGGCTGTGCTGTCCATTGATCCCAGTGAGGGACAGGCCGATGCCGCCGCCGTGAAGGACGCTGGCGCTGGATGGCGCTTGCTGACCGGCCCGGCGGATGCGGTCGGCAACGCCATCGGCTTCCGCACCCGGTTCGATGAGGCACAGCGGCAGTTCATCCACCCCGCGGGCGTCGCCGTATTGTCTCCATCCGGGCTGGTGTCCGGCTACGTGCTGGGAGTTGGCTATGATCCCGGCGCGTTGCGCAGCGCCATCCTGCTGGCCCGCGACGGCGGCCAGGCGGTGGCCAACCCCGTCCTGCTGCTGTGCTTCCACTACGATCCCGCCACCGGCCGCTACACTCTGGCGGTCGAGCGGCTGGTCCGCATCGGCGGCACCGTCACCGTGCTTGGCCTCGGCACCATGCTGTGGCTGATGCACCGACCCCGGAGGCTGCCGTGAGGGGGTTGCTCCTGCCGGCAGCGTCCACCAACGCGTTGGAGGTGGATACGCTGCTCTGGGCGCTGCTCGGCGTCACGATCCTGGTGCTGGCCTTGGTGTTCGGGCTGATGCTGACCTACGTCGTTCGCTATCGCCATGGCAGCCCGGAACACCGCGGCAAGCCCGGCGAGAAGACCTGGCGGTTCGAGATCGCCTGGACCGGCCTCACCCTGGTGCTGTTCTTCGGGTTGTTCCTTTGGGGAGCCAACCTGTATGTCCGCCAGTTCCAGCCGCCGGCGGGTGCGCTGCGCATCGCCGTCACCGGCAAGCAGTGGATGTGGAAGACCGAGTATCCCGACGGCCAGCACGAGATCAACGCCCTGCATGTGCCCCTAGGCCGTCCGGTCGAGCTGCTGATGACCAGCGAGGACGTGATCCACGACTTCGCCATCCCCGCGTTCCGGATCAAGCACGACGTACTGCCGGGCCGTTACGAGAGCCTGTGGTTCACCGCGACCGAAACCGGCACCTATCACCTGTTCTGCACCCAGTTCTGCGGGGTGGATCACTCGGTGATGGGCGGCGAGGTCGTGGTGATGACGCCGCCGGACTACGACCGCTGGCTCGGGGACAACGAGGCGTCCACCCCCTTGGTCGCCCAGGGCCGGGAGTTGTTCACCCGCTATGGCTGCAGCGGCTGCCACCAGGCGGAGGGCCGGGGCGGCGGGGCGGCGGTGGACCGCACCCGTGGCTACAGCGCTGTCCGGGCCCCGCCGCTGGAGGGGGTGTATGGCCATCCCGTGCCGCTGAACGACGGCCGGGTGGTGGTGGCGGATGACAAGTATGTCCGGGACAGCATCCTGATGCCGGCACAGGACATCGTGGCGGGATACGAGAACCGGATGCCGTCCTTTGCCGGGGTGGTGACGGAGGGCGACCTGTTCCGCCTGATCGCCTACATCAAGTCGCTCGCAGGGGATCGGCCGCAGGGGCAAAGCACGGCGGAGGCCAATCCATGAGCACGAGGTCGCTGAGCGCCACCGCCATGAGCACGAGGTCCCTGAGCACCACCGCCATGAGCGCCACTTCCCTGAGGGCCACCGCCATGAGCGCCGCCGCCAAAAGTGCCATTCCGATGAGCGCAACGCCATGAGCACGACCATCGAGGCCCTGCCGCGCTCCTATGTTACGGAGGACGGCACGCTTTGGTCTTGGCTGGGGACCACTGACCATAAGCGGATCGCACTGCTGTACTTTGCTTCCATCACTGCATTCTTCTTCCTCGGCGGGGCGGCGGCGGCGGCGATGCGGCTGCACCTGATCTCACCGGCGGGCGCGATCTTCAGCCATGCCACCTACAACCGGCTGTTCACCACGCATGGGGTGGTGATGGTCTGGTTCTTCCTGGTCCCTGCTGTACCGGTGACGCTCGGCAACTTCATGGTGCCGCTCATGCTCGGCGCGCGGGACCTGGCCTTCCCGCGGCTGAACCTGATGAGCTGGTACTTGTTCATGGCCGGCGGCGTGATCACGCTATGGGCGCTGTTCTGGGGCGGGCTGGACACGGGCTGGACGTTCTACACCCCGCTCAGCACCAACTACACGACCGGCTACGTCGTGCTGGCGGTGGTCGGCATTTTCCTGTCCGGGTTCAGCAGCATCGCTACCGGGGTGAACTTCATCGTCACCATACACCGGCTGCGGGCGCCGGGGCTGACCTGGTACCGGCTGCCGGTGTTCATCTGGTCGCTATATTCCACGAGCGTCATCTACGTCCTTGCCACCCCTGTGCTCGCCATCACGCTGATGCTGCTGGCGTTTGAGCGACTGTTCGGCGTCGGCGTGTTCGATAGCGCCCGGGGCGGCGACCCGCTGCTGTTCCAGCACATGTTCTGGTTCTACAGCCATCCCGCGGTTTACATCATGATCCTGCCGGGTTTCGGCGTGATCAGCGAGATCGTGCCGGCGTTCAGCCGCAAGAAGCTGTTCGGCTACAAGTTCGTCGTCTGGTCGTCGGTGTCCATCGCGGTCATCAGCTTCTTCGTCTGGGGCCACCACATGTTCGTGGCGGGGCAGTCGCTGTACTCGGCCATCGTGTTCTCGCTGCTCAGCTACCTCGTCGCCGTGCCGTCAGCGATCAAGGTGTTCAACTGGCTGGGCACGCTGCACAAGGGCTGGATACGGTTCGACGCGCCGATGCTGTATGCGCTGGGGTTCATCGGGCTGTTCACGATCGGCGGGCTGACCGGGCTGTTCGTGGCGGCGCTGGCGGCGGACGTGCACTTGACGCAGACCTACTTCGTGGTCGCGCACTTCCACTACATCATGGTAGGCGGAATGGTGACGGCGTTCTTCGCCGGGCTGCATTACTGGTGGCCGAAGATCACCGGGCGGATGTATCCGGAGATGTGGGGCCGGATGGGTGCCGCAGTCATCTTCCTTGGCTTCAACCTGACCTTCTTCCCGCAATTCATCCTGGGCTACCTCGGCATGACCCGGCGCTACGCCTCGTATTCGCCGGAGTTCCAGGTTTGGAATGTGCTGTCGTCGGCCGGGTCGGTGATCCTGGCGGCGGGATACCTGATGCCGTTGGGCTACCTCGGGTGGTCGCTGTTCCGCGGGGAGCGGGCGCCACCGAACCCCTGGGGAGCGACAGGGCTGGAGTGGCAGACACGGTCGCCGCCGCCCAAGGAGAACTTCGCGGTGATCCCGACCGTCACGGAAGGGCCATACAACTATAAGCCGCCGGAGCCGGAGCCGGCACATGGCTGAACTGGCGGCGCCTGCTGCCGAGGCTGAGTTTCAATATGCCTCACCGGGGCACCAGGCCAGCACCGCCATCGCCGGGATGTGGCTGTTCCTGGCCAGTGAGATGCTGTTCTTCGGTGGCCTGGTGCTGGTGTGGCTGTTGCTGCACCGCAGCCATCCTACCGGCTTCGCCCTAGCGGCGGAGCACGCCAACCTGCTGATCGGCAGCATCAACACCGCCGTGCTGGTGACGGCCAGCGCCGCCTATGCCTATGGCCTGCATGGGGTTCGCGAAGGACGGGCGGAGCGGGTGGTTCCGGCGTGCTGGGTCACGATGGGCCTTGGTGTGGCGTTTCTGGGGTTGAAGGTCTTGGAATGGGGGCTCGACCTGCATGAAGGCCTGTTCCCTGGACCCGGCTTCGCCCTGCATGGGGCGGATGCCGGTGGGGCGGAGCTGTTCTACTGCTTCTACTGGGTCGCTACGTCCCTGCACGGCGCGCATATGGTCATCGGCATCGGCCTGGTCGGCTGGATCGCTTGGCGGGCGCACCGCGGCGAGTTTTCGCCGGGCTACGCCACACCGGTCGAGGCGGTGGGGCTTTACTGGAGCTTCGTGGACCTGATTTGGATCGTCATGTATGCGCTGATCTACGTGGCGGACCGGACATGAGGCGCGTTCTTATTGCTTGGGTGCTGCTGATGGTGCTGCTGGCGGTGGAAGTCGCGGCGGCGCTGGCTCATGCCGGATGGGCGGCAGGGATGCTGGCAGTGCCGATGGTTGGGCTGGTGGTCTTCATGTTCATGGATGTGGGACGGGCTTCGCAGCTCAGCCGGATTTTCGCGCTCGCCGGGCTGTTCTGGGTCTGCATCTTGATTGGGCTGACCAGTGTGGACTTTTTGGCCCGGCAAGATTTTCCGGCCCCCGTGCTGACGCGGCCATGATGACAGCCGTTGCTCGCGTGAACCGCTCGTAGCCGTATAAGCGAAGCAACGACCACTCTGTGCAGATTTTCGACCACCAGCGCTACGCGCGACTTACGACGTAACGACCTGTAGCCGCAAGGCATGCAGGCTCCGCGCCGGCGGCGATGCAGCCGTGACCCAACATTCCCACTACCCGCCGCCACGTGGGGTCAAATACGGCCCAACCAGGCGTGGATGTTGGCATCGGAGCGGACGGCCATTTGCATGAGAGCGCCGGCTGGCGCCGAGCTGCACCTGCTCGGCCGGGGAGGCGGGCGTGGCGGCGGAGAAGGTGGGGCGCCGATTGCGGCCGTTTGCCGACCTGCGATCGTGCTGCGTTTCCATGCCGCGAGTGAGTCGCGGGGACCCAGGCCTTTCAGCTTTAGGCCGAGATCACCGACGTCGGCGCGTTGGCACAGCCGCAAGCATCTCCTCTGTCGCGTTCCAATGCGACCTCCCCGTGACAAGTTGAAAGCGTCATTCAGCCAATCTGACCGATCCGAGGCCCGGCCGGGAACATGATCGACTTCCAGTCGTTTCCCGGCGCTCCGAAACGCCAGATGTAGGCGTCCAGCAGGTAATGAGTGATCTGCGGCAAGGCCAGCAGCGGGACCAGCCAGACGAGGAGGTCGGCGCTGTCGATGGTGGGCAGGGCGGCGAAGGCCGGGAACAGGCCGGGATGCTCGGCCCAGACCAGGCCGTCCCACAGCCCCTCCTCGGCATAGGCGAGCAGCAGCGGCAGACCCAGGAACAGCGGCAGGCAGCCCAGGGTGAACAGGCGCCGCCAGGGCAATACGCCCATCAGCACCGGCGCCTGCCGGGCTCGGCCCCGATTGCGGCCGAACAGCCAGATCAGCGCCATATAGGGCACCCCGTGGGCGATCACGTTCACGGCGGTGAAGGCAAGATCGCTGTCCAGTGCCACGATGCCGCCCCACCACGATAGCGCCGTGCCGCCCAACACCAAGTTGCGCGGCAGATTGAATGCCGCGCCCGCGCGCCAGGCCAGCCCCTCCTTGCCGACGTAGGCAAGCAGGATGGCGGCGTAGAGCGCCAGCGCGAGATCGGCGAGCACGGGCGTGCCGACCGCCACGAAGTCGCCCGGCATGAACCAGGAGAAAGCGCGCTCATGTGTGTGCCACCACACCAGCGGGTAGAGCGTAGCGGCGTAGATTGCCGCCTGGTCCAGCCATTTGTGCCGCCGGTCCCGCCGGCTGTATAACATCATGAAGCCGTACTGCTGCCGCACAAAGTGAAACACAGCCAGGTAGGCCAGCGCCCGCCAGAACACCATCGCCCCCATGCTGTACAGCCCGGCGAAAACCAGAAAGCCGAGCATCGGCGCCAGCACGTAGAGACGGCGGCGGCGGCGGAACTCCGCGCGGTCGAAATAGGTCCGGTACAGCGTCCCATAGACGTGGCCAACATCCACGCCCACCACCAGCACCGCCCAGAGCAGCGGCGAGACGGCGCGGCTGGTGAAGAAGCCGGGCAGAGCGAGCACCACCAGAGTGATGACGAAGGGCGGCGCCAGAATGAAGGCGAGGTCGAAGCCGCGCCCGCCGATCCAGGGCTGCCGCGTCATGCCCGCAGCAGCGCCAGCGCCGCGTCGGCCGCCAGGACGCCGCGGTGGTTGGCTTCCTCAAAGATCGAGATGCCGCTCATGTCGGAATGGGCAAAGAACACCGGCGGGGTCTGCACGCAGGCGGCAGCCCGGGCCGCCCCCCAAATGTAGCCCGGCGTCGGCCGGATCATGCCATGCCCCCAGACCCAGACGTCGATGGACCGAATCTGGCCCTCCAGCTCCGGATGCACGCGCAGCAGGTCGTCGGCCACCATCGTTTGCCATTCCGTGAGGCTGCGGGCAAACGCATCGCGGCGGGCGGCCTCGGGCGCCTGGTCCGACAGCGGCCAGTAGTGCGTCAGCACGGTCTGCCGCGGCACCCGTTCGAGCGCCTGGTGGGTGGCGACTACGTATCCCAGGGAGCGGCTGTGGCGGAACACGTTGTCCCAGCACAGCGGCGTGCCGCGGCCGGCGGGCATGCGGTCAACCGTCACGTTGGCGACCATCCAGGGAGCATAGCCGTGCGCGGCGTCGCCGGGACGGTCCAGCAGGCGGTCGGCGACGAAGTGCGGCACTGCCAGGATGGCGGCCCGGGCCTGGATGCGGCGGGAGGTCTCGCGGACCGGGTCGAACACGTCGATGGCGACACCCTCCGCGTTCGGCCGGACGCGCCAGGCCAGGGCGGCGCAGGCGATGTGACTGTGCAGCTTCCGCTTCATCTCGGCCACGATCCAGCCATTGCCTTCGGGCCAGGTCAGCACTGCGGCAGACTCGTCGTCGGCACTTTTGCCATCCCGGGCGGCGAAGTAGTGGATGCCGGCCCAGGCCGAGACCTCCGCGGGACAGGTGCCGTAATCATCGCGCATGCAGTATTCGACATACCAGCGCAGCGGTTCGCTGTCCCAGCCGCGTGCCTGCATCCATTCCGCAATGGAGATCGCGTCCAGGTCACGGAACCTAGCATCGGCGGAGCTGGCGTCGAGCGGGATGGCGAACGCCTTGTGCCCGTCGCTTCCGCGCGCCGTGCTGAACCCGGCCATGGCGCCGAAGAAGCCCTCGTACTGCCGGCGATCCGCTTCGGCGACTCCAATGGCGGGCACTAGGTCCTCCTGCCAGCGACCCTGGTCGAACAGGCGCTCCCGCGGGTCGGCGCAGAGGTAGTAATCATTGTAGATCGGCGTGCCGTCTCCTTGGCGGCCGACGATGATGCCCAGCGCCTCGAACAGCTCCGCCGCATGCACGCTTTCCCGCGTCAGCAGCGGCACATAGTGGGCGCCCCAGGGATAGGCGGAGACCGCGTTGCGGCCGCTGGACGCGTTGCCGCCGACCTCGGCTTCCAGCTCCACCAGCGCGGCATCGTCCCATCCCTGCTGCCGCAGCCGCCACAGCGCCGAGAGCCCTGCCACGCCGCCGCCAACGACGAGAGCGCCGACGGTCGAGACCGAGGTCGGCTCGGGGAAGCCCCCGGTGCGGAGGCGATGGCCCAGTGCGGCGTTCGCGCCGAACAAGCGGCCGGGGAAGCTGGCGGCCGCGCCGGGCCAATTCCAGGCACTTGCCGCGGCACCGGCGGCCAGCCCGCCCAGCAGGGTACGGCGCGTGCTCATCAGTTCACCCCGTACTCCGCCCATTCCTCGTCGAAGTAGCGGACCAGCGCCTGGCTATCCAGCCGGTTCACCTCCGCCGGCACCCGGTCCATGTCCGGCGGGAACCGCTGCATCTCCGCCACCGTCGCCGCGTTCACGTAGCGCAGACCCGGCGGATAGCGGTCGTGCAGGGTCAGCGACCCCGAAGCGGCCAGCACGAAGCCCCACTCGCCGAAGGACGGCACATAGATGTGGTAGGGCGTGGTCGTGAACCCCGCCGCCTCCAGAGTGGCGACCACGCACCAGTAGGAGCGCCGGGCGACGAAGGGTGAGGTGCTCTGCACCACGACGGCGCCGCCCGGCGCCAGCACGCGCTGCAGCAGGCGGAAGAAGGTGAGCGAGTAGAGCTTGCCGATCGAGTAGTTGGAGGGATCGGGGAAGTCCACGACGATGTAGTCGAACTGCGGCGGATTGGCCGTGTCCGCCGCCTGTTTCAGCCACACAAAGGCGTCCGCCATCGTCACGTGTAGCTTCGGCGAGGCGTAGGACTGGGCATTCAGTGCCGCCAGCATGGAGTTGCGGGAAAATAGCTGCACCATCGCCGGGTCCAGCTCCACCTGGGTGATGCTGTCCACCGCCGGCGCCTTCAGCACCTCCCGCGCTGCCAACCCGTCGCCGCCGCCGAAGATCAGCACCCGCCGGGGCGAGGCGACGGCGGCAAGGCCGGGATGCACCAGCGCCTCGTGATAGCGATACTCGTCGCGGCTGCTGAACTGCAGGTTGCCGTTCAGGAACAGCCGCAGGTCCTTGTGGGAGGAGGTCAGCACGATCCGCTGATACGGCGTGGACTGCGCGTGGATCACCGGGTCCGGATACACCCCGGCCTCGGCGGCCTCCATGATGCGGTCGGCGGTGACGAAGCCCGCAACCAGCGCCACCAGCGCCAGCAGCCCGGCACCGCGATGCACCCGCACCCAGCGGATCTCATCACCCAGGCTGAATAACAGCCACAGTGCCACCCCTACGTTCATCATGCCGAACAGGAAGGAGGAGCGGATCAGCCCCAGGTGCGGCACCAGGACCAGCGGGAACAGCAGGGACGCGAACAGTGCGCCGATGTAGTCGAAGGTGAAGACCCGGGCCACCAGGTCCTTGAACACGATGCGGTCTTGCAGGATGCGCAGCAGCAGCGGGATCTCGACCCCCACCAGCACGCCGATGATCGCGACGATGCTATACAGCGGCACCCGGAAGGCGCTGACCTGGTCGAACAGCAGGAATAGCGCGGCCGCCGAGCCACCGCCCACCAGGCCGATCAGGATCTCCGTCCGCACGAACACCGCCAGCAGGTCCCGCTCCAGCCGGCCGGACAGCCACGAGCCGACGCCCATGGCGGAAAGATACACTCCGATGACGGTGGAGAACTGCGTCACGGAGTCGCCCAGCAGGTAGCTGGCAAGCGTGCCGGCGATCAGCTCGTAGATCAGGCCGCAGGTGGCGATGACGAACACCGACACCAGCAGCAGGGTGGAGGCAGGCGCCATCTCCGGCCGGGTCATCCGTGGATGGCGGCGCTGATGATGATGGCGATGCCGAGCACGATGCTGCCCAGGAAGATGGCCAGCGCCACGTTCTTGCCCTCGTTGATCGAGCGCCAGAAGTGGACTTGCGGTGTCAGCCGGTCCAGCAGCACGAAGCCGAGGATATAGACGAGCAGGCCAACGCCCGAGAACACCAGCGCGCTGACGACGTTGCGCAAGATCGGGTCATACTCCATCGCCGCCTCCTTCTACTTGTGGGATCCGAGATAGGTGCCGCTTCGGCCGCCACTGCCACTGGCACCGCCACCGCTGCCGTCCGCCGCGGCCTGTCCGGTGCCGAACAGCACCCACCCCTCGGTGCGGGCCACGGTAAAGGTGCCTACCACGGCCAAGCAGAACAGGGCGTAGAGCCAGGCTCCCGTCACGAAGTGCGATCAGTCATGGGCGAACCCGGCGCCGGGCCGGGTTGCCCGGTTCACCAGCCAGCGGAACATTGGGTAGGGCAGCAGCACCAGTAAGGCCAGCCAGAAGTTCAGGCCGCTGGAGACATGGCGGATGACCGTCACGTCCACCCGGACCTGCGGCGGCGCCCTGTTGCCTGGGGCTGTGCCCTGCGGCTCGAATGCCTTGGCGTCCACGTCGATCAGCAGCCGGTAGGTGCCGCCGGGTATGCTGCGGAACACGACCTGCGCGCTCTGCCCGCCTTCGGTCCAGGTGCCGTCCGAGTCCTCGCCGTTGTACTCCTCCACCGTGCTCATGGCATTGAAGCTGCGCTGCGTGGCCTGGTCCACCAGCGACCAGCCGAGCTGTATCCAGCTGTTGCTGACCGGCGCGCTGGCCTCGATGGCCAGGTTGCCGCCGGCTGCGGGAACCTCGAAGGGGCCGGACATGATCGGATGGCCCATGTCCGTCCTGGTGGCCACAATGGCCTGATGTAAGACCGGCGCGGCGTGGAAACGGTCGAACGACACGGTGCGAAACACCACCAGCGCCAGGACCGAAGCCGCGAACGTCAGCCAGACGATGCGGGTGCCGGCCCGGCGCCGTGCCAGGCGGTCCAGTGTGGTGGCTGGCACCACTGCACGCCCCAGGCCGAAGGCGGTGCGGACAGTCGCGGCCGGAAGCTGCACGCCGCGGGACCAGGTGACCTCGTTGCCGCCCTGCTCACGCGACAGCAGGAACGGGTGGGACTCGAACTCCTGCACCTCCACGGTGTCGCCGGTGCGGACCCGCCAGTAGAACTCGCCGATCACGGTGTCGGTACGTGCCTGCCCGGTCCGCAGATGCCGGTATGCGCGGCCGTCGCCGACGCCGGACGCCGGGTCCGGCACGTCCTGGCGCAACATGGCGTAAAGCGTCCAGTCCGCCTCGTCATGCACCAGGAAGCGGAAGCCCTCGTAGGGGTTGAACAGCAGGTACTCGCTCCAGCGCCAACCCGGCCCGGGATCGCTGCGTTCCTGATACCCCACCACCTCCCATTCCACGCCCACCAGAGTGGCGCGTGTGCCGATCGGGATGGTGGGCGTACTGGCCTGGGCCTGCGCCACCGCGATCACCTGCAGCGTTTCGTTGGCGACGTCGATGATGGAGCCGCAGGAGGAGCAGATGGCGGAGACGCTGGACCCTGGCGCCCGCAGCGTCACCGCGCCGCCGCAGTTCGGGCACGACAGCACACGCACTGCCTTGCGGGGAGCCGGGACCATCAGATCGGCAAGGTGGAGGCGGGGTCTAGCGCGCGCATCGCGGTGCGTTCCGGCGGCTGGCCCCAGCCCTCGATCTCGCGCAGGTTGGAGAAGCGCAGCGCCGCGAAGCCGGTGTAGCTGCCGAGATAGAAGCGCCGCTCCCCGTCACCCACCTCCAGCCCGGCAAACCCCGACGAGGCGCTCAGCAGGTCCACGGTGGTGGCGGTGCGCCCGCGCGGTGCGGCGAAGGGCAGTTCTCCCTCACTGCCGACGCAGGTGGCCTGCTTGATGTCCGCAACGCGGTAATCCCGGCCGTCGATCCGCACGGCCTGGTTCAATGCCGGGATGCCCTGCGCCAGCGCCGCCGGCACCGGGTGCCCGAAGGAGATGGCCAGCGTGCCCTGTGCCTCGGCCAGCCAAGCTTGGCCGCCGTCGCCATCCAGGAACCACTCGTTCCATGCCCCGTCGCCCCAGGACATCCGTATCCGGCCGATGATCGTGTAGGCGTGGTCCGCCCAGTGCAGCCCGGTGCCGAGCTGCAGGGCGCTTGCTTCCTCCGGCAATGCCGCCATGGTGCCGATGCTGGCGACCGCATCATCGGTCCGCACCACCATGGAGCCGCAGGAGGTGCGAAACGGCACGTCCGCCCCGCAGGACGGGCAGGGATGGTGCCGCATCAGCGGATCTGCTGCAGTAGCTCCGCCTTCTTGGCGTCGAACTCCGCCTGGGTTAGCACGCCCTTGGCCAGCAGCTCGCCGAGCCGGCCGATGGTGGCGATCGGGTCGGCAGAGGGGGCGGGGCTGCCGGCCGCCATGCCGGGCACCATCGCCTGCGCCATCGCCAGCCCGGCGCCCAAGCCGACGCCGGTGCTGGCCAGACCGCCGGGGTTGGCCGCGGCGACACCCAGGCTCTCCGCTGCCTCGAACTGCGTGTAGCGCTGCATGTCGCCGACCACGCGCATGCTGCTGGCGCGGTCCATGCGTTCCTGCACCTCCTCCGGCAGGGACAGGCTTTGCAGGTAGAAGCTGGTCAGCTCCAGACCGTACTGCGCGAAGGACGGTGCGATAGCCATCTTTAGCTTCTCGGATAAGACGGCCTGGTTCGCTGCCATGTCCACGAAGGCGGTCTCGCTGCCGCCTAGGCATGCGGCCATCGCGGTCAGGATGGCAGCGCGCAGCTGCCCCGCGGCGTCTTCCGTCCGATACAGCGCCACGGTGCCGCTCAGCTTCGACCAGAACAGGGCCGGGTTGGCCAGGCGATAGGCATAGACGCCGTTGGCGCGGATGCGGAGCGCGCCATACTCGCGGTCCCGCACCGTGATCGGCTGGGTGGTCCCCCAGCGCTGGTCAACCTGGTCCCGGGTCGCGAAGAAGTAAACGTCGGACTTGAAGGGGGACTGGAATGCCTTGTCCCAGTTGCGCAGCGTGGTCAGCACCGGCAGGGTCCGCGTCGTCAGAGTGTAGGTGCCGGGGCCGAACAGGTCGGCGGCCCTACCCTCGTTGATGAACATCGCCTGCTGCGACTCGCGCACCACGAGCACGCCGCCGTTCTGGATCTCGGAATCCGCCATGGGGTATCGATAGGCCAGTACCCCTGGGCCCGTTTCGTTCCATTGCAGGACGTCGATAAACTGCTTCGAGAAGATGTCGCGCAGGCTCATCAGGGGCTCTCCGGCACTGTGGCGGGGAGGATAGGCGCGGGCCCGTATCGGTTCAATGGAGCATCGCCGGGCATGTCTGCACGTGAGCCCGAGCGTTGTGGGAAGAGCGGCGGACCGCATAACGCGCCGCGACACCGGACGCGGTCGAGCAGGTCATTGCCCTGGTCGAGCGGCGTGTTGACGAAACGGCCTTTGCGGGATGACTGCGAGCCGCGGCACTGTGCAGGCATGGTCGCTGAAGGAGATGGCAGCGTCTCACCCGAAAGACCCAGACGAGATCAGCCGCAGCCCGGCCGAGGCCATCTCCGTCCTTGCATCATCGGACGATCGGCAGGTCAGCCGTGGCTGTCGCGCCGTCCAGCCGCTCGGTGTCGGTGAAGGCCATGTTGCCATCGGGGGCGAGTAGAAAACCCTGGCACGAGGTGGCAAGCCGGTCGATCTGGACGAGAACGCTGCCGGGAGCGTCGGCATCGGGGTGCAGGTTGATGGCCTGGGTGCCACCACGTCCCTCAGCACGAAAAGCATTGGCCAAACGGTGAAACACCTTGTCCGCCGCGTCGTATGCGAAAGGTATGACTTGCAGCAGGCGACGCCGGACCGATTGCCCCTAGCGGACCGTCTCCGTTTTCCACCAGTCCGGCAACCGGGAGTGGCAGAAACCAGACTTTCTAACTTTTCAGGATCGAGCGATCAGATCCTTGATCCGACTGGCCAGGACCTCCATGGCAAATGGCTTCGTCAGGACGTGCATGCCTGGATCGAGGTGGCCGTGGCTCAACACGGCGTTCTCAGCATAGCCTGTAATGAACAGCACCTTCAGATCGGGCCGGCCTACCCGTGCTGCATCCGCCAGTTGCCGGCCATTCATGCCGCCGGGCAATCCCACGTCGGTCACCAAAAGATCGAGCCTTGCATCAGACTGCAACACCTTCAGCCCAGCAGCTCCGTCAGCAGCTTCGATCGCGATGTAGCCGAGGTCTTCCAGCACCTCCGCCACCAGCATCCGCACCGTGGGTTCGTCATCCACCACCAGCACCGTCTCGCCCTGCTCCGCCCGCGGAGCGTCGGCCAACTCGGGAACGTCCTCGGAGCTATCCGCCTCGCCAAGGTGCCGGGGCAGGTAAATGCACACCCTCGTGCCCTGGCCGACCTCTGAGTAGATCCGGACCTGTCCACCGGATTGCTTTGCAAAGCCGTAGATCATGGACAAGCCGAGGCCGGTTCCCATGCCGATCGGCTTGGTGGTGAAAAATGGGTCGAACGCCTTAGCGACCACGTCGGGCGTCATGCCGGTCCCGGTATCGGACACGCACAGCGACACATACTGCCCGGGCCTCATGTCGCGCTCGGCCGCTGCGCGCTGGTCGAGCCAGCGGTTGCCCGTCTCAATGGTGATCTTGCCGCCATCGGGCATGGCGTCGCGCGCGTTGATGCACAGGTTGAGCAGCGCGTTCTCAAGCTGTCCCGGGTCCACCAGCGTCGGCCACAGGCCGGCCGCGCTCACCATCGGTTGCACCGTGATCTCGGGCCCGACCGTACGGCGGATCAACTCCTCCATGCCCTGGGCCAGCCGGTTCACGTCCGTGGGCTTGGGATCGAGGGTCTGGCGCCGGGAAAAGGCCAGTAGCCGGTGCGTCAGGGCCGCTGCACGCTTGGCCGCACCCTGTGCCGCATTGATGTAGCGGTCCACGTCTTTGATCCGACCCTGGGCGATGCGGGTTTGCAGCAACTCTAAGCTGCCCGTGACCCCGGTCAGCAGGTTGTTGAAGTCGTGCGCCAGGCCGCCGGTAAGCTGGCCGACAGCCTCCATCTTCTGCGACTGACGGAGCTGTTCCTCTAGCTGGTGCTGCTTCGTGGTATCGACGCCGATCCCGACCCGGCGAGTGGCGTTGCCGTTTTCGTGGTAGGTGTAACCGCGCGACAGAACCCAGCGGACGGAGCCGTCAGGGTGGCGGATGCGATACTCCAGCTCCAGGTCGCCGGGCTTCTCCAGCCCACCCGACATGGTGGCGGCGAGTTCGGCCTTGTCATCAGGGTGGACGTTGGCCAGGAACTTGATGCGGCTGACGCCGCGCTCGCCCTGGGCTGGATCGATGCCATACAGCTCGGAGATCGCCGAGCTGCAAAAGAATCGGTCGCTCGCGGCGTCGTAGGTCCAGGCGCCGACACCACCGATGGACGTCAGCGCGAGGCGGGTGAAATCCTGGGCGTCGCGCAGCTCCCGCGTGCGCTCCTCGACGCGCTGCTCCAAGGTTTCGTTCAGGGCGCGCAGCGCCGCGGCGGCCTCGTCGCGCTCCGCCTCGACGGCGCGGCGCTCCTCCACATCAATGAGCACACCGGGGAAGCTGAGCGGCGTGCCGTCTGGCGCATGGTCAACGCGCCCGTTCGCCTCGACCCAATAGTAGCGCCCATCGGCGCGGCGCACCCGGTACTGGTGGGCGTATGCGCCGCCGCGCCCGATTGCCTCCTTGATCGCGGCGGCCAATCCCGGCTTGTCGTCGGGGTGGACGGTCGCGACCACCTGTTCGAGGCTGAGGCCAGTGCGCCCGAGGGCAGGGTCAAGGCCAAAATTGCGGGCGAAGCCTTGGTCCACTGTGAAGCGGTCCGTGGGCAGGTCCCAGAACCAGGTGCCGATGATCGCGCCGGCTGCGAGTGCGAGTTGCACGCGCTGGACGTTCTCCCACGCCAGCGCCTCACTTTCGCGCAGCGCCGCCGTGGCGCGGACGCGGGCAGTGGTCTCGTTGGTTATGCAGAGCAGTCCGACGACCCGGCCGGTCCCGTCACGCACGGGCGAGTAGGAGAAGGTCCACCAAGTCTCCTCGGGCGTGCCGTATCGCGCCATGGTGATCGGCAGGTCCTCGAAGCGGGAGGCTTCGCCGGTGAAGCCCTTCTCCACGCAAGGTTTCACTGCTTCCCAGGCGTCCGGCCAGAGATGGGGAAGGGAGGTTCCGAGCGCACTTGGAAGCCTGGGGCCGAGAATGGGCCGGTAGGCGTCGTTGAAGAAGAAGGTAAGGTCTGGTCCCCAGACCAAGTACATCGACTCCGGCGAGTCCAGTATCAGCGTGAGCGCGACGCGCAGCGCCTCGGGCCAAGTCTCGATGGGCCCCACTGGCGAGGCGGTCCAATCGTGGGCGCGAACCAGCGCACCCATCGCGCCGCCGGCCGGGGGAAAGCTGGAGGGAGGGCAGGTGTCCATGATTAGGAACGCTTCGTGGCCGCGGACAGGACGGGTTCCGGCGCCCGCCCCTCGCTTTGCTCCAGCAGCCGTAGTCCGGCCCGGACCACCTCGCTCGCGGTCTGATAGCGACCAGAGGCCACCCGGTCCGCGATGAACTGCTCAAGTTCAGGCGTCAGGGAAACGTTGAGGCTGGTGCGCTGGGTCGCCATGGGATGAGCATAGAAGGTTTCGCGGCTGTGTCACATTGCGACATCGCCAGACCGTGCGACCCATTAAGCTCGACTTTGGCCATTTCCGGTCATGCGTTGATCCAGAAGTGCGGCTCTGAGGCGATGGTGTCGAGGGCTGCATCGAGCGGCATGGTCGCGATGCCGAACGGGCCTGGAGCGGCCCAGCGTTGGCCGTTCCAGCAGAGCACCTGCGCCTTGCCGGCGTCCCCGGTCGGCTTGAGCCTGGCCAGTGGCCCATGTGCTACCCAGACCGAAAAGGCCGAAGTCGAGCTTATGACACCGAACGGCCGTAACGCGGTGACAGCCGCCGACCTCGGCATCAATCTGCAGGAGGTGAAGCCAACCGCGACACGTGCAGAGCGGCCCGGCGGCTTCGCGGAGTTCAGTCCAATCCTGATTGTGCTGACGGTGTTGCTGGCGGCGGGCCTTTTCAACGTCTTGTGCACGTCCAGGATATGCTTTTGATTATCGCGCATGGGTCGGTGCTGCTGTTGCTGGACTTCCCGACCGACGAGGTCTTTGCCTGCGTGTGATCCCGGCGTTGGTCCCCGGCTTTCACTCGTGGGCGCGGTCTTCGCGACCCGCCGACGCGGCAATGCTTCCACCTCGTGTTCCGCCTCGTCCCGCCCATCATTGCCGACGACTCCGGCGGCATGGCAAGCCAGGAACTACCGGGGCGTCACGCGCTGTTCCGCAGTGCCGTATCGCCGGGCCACGAAGCGGGTGAATGATCGCTGGCATGGCCCGCCGGCTCAACCTGCAGGGAGCACTGACCATGACGCACCTGGTTATGACGCACCCGACCGAACCGCCCTCCCGTCCCACTCCGGCGTCCAGCGCTCGCGCAGCATGACCCAGGCCGCTTCTAGCATCCGGATCGGCATCGACATCGGCGGCACCTTCACCGACCTGCAGATCTTCGACGGCCGCACCGGTGCACTGCACAGCTTCAAGACGCCCACCACGCCCGACGACCCTTCCGCAGGGCTGATCGACGGCATAGCCGAGGCCGGGCGCCGCTTCGGCTTTGCCCTCACCGACGTCAGCCTGCTGCTGCACGGCACCACCATCGCCACCAACGCCGTGCTGGAGCGCCAGCTGCCCCGCGGCGTGCTGCTGACGACCGAGGGCTTCCGCGACGTGCTGGAGATTGGGCGCCACGTCCGGCGGGATATCTACGGCCTGCGCCCACACCGCGAGCCCGCTCTAATTCCCCGGGACCGCCGTATCGGCGTGCCCGGGCGCATCCGTGCCGACGGAAGTGTCGAACGTCTTCTGGACCTTGCCGGCCTGGACGCCATACTCGGCACCCTCGACGCCGAGTGCATTGCCATTGCCCTGCTGAATGCCAGCATCAACCCGGAACACGAGCAGCGTCTGCGCGAACACGTCGCCGTCGCCTTTCCGGGCCTGCCGGCCTGCATCTCCTCCGAGGTCAGCCCAGAAATCCGCGAATACGAGCGCACCTCCACCACCGTGCTGAACGCCCTGCTGATGCCGGTCGTGCGCGCCTACCTGGACCGGCTGGCCGCGCGCATGGCGGCAGCCGGGATGACGGCGCGGCTGCTGCTAGTGCAGTCCAACGGCGGCGTGTGCACGGCGGAGATCGCCGCGGCCCAGCCGGTGCGGCTGCTGCTGTCCGGTCCCAGCGGCGGCGCGCTGGCGGCGCAGCGCTCGGCCGTCCGCCTGTGCCGCCCAGCCCTGGTGGGCATCGACATGGGCGGCACCAGCTTCGACGTGTCGGTCGTGCGCGGCAACCAGGTCACCCTCATGACCCAGGGCGACATCGACGGCCTGCCGGTCCGGCTGCCGATGCTGGAAATCCGCACCATTGGCGCCGGCGGCGGCTCCATCGCCACGGTTGACGCCGGCGGGCGCCTCACGGTCGGCCCGCGCAGCGCCGGTGCGGTGCCCGGTCCGGTCTGCTACCGCCGCGGCGGGTCCGAGCCTACCGTGACCGACGCCAACGCCGTGCTC
>CAXTOB010000047.1:0-16223 GCA_964245505.1 uncultured Acetobacteraceae bacterium
GTATGGCGGTAACTTCGATCAGTTCCGGCCCGCGCGGCGTGCGCACCCGGACCTCATCGCCCACCCGTGCGCCCAGCAGCGCGAGCGCCACGGGCGAGCCGATGCTGATCTTGCCCATCGCCATGTCCGCCTCGTCCACCCCGACGACCGAGACCGTGACCTCCTCGTCCCGCGGGGTCAGGTAGGTGACGGTGGCGCCGAAGAACACCTGGTTCCGCCGGGTTTGCGCGGCGGGGTCCACCACGGCGGCATGGGCCAGGCGGCGGTCGAGGAAGCGCAGCCGGCGGTCGATCTCGCGCAGGCGGCGCTTGCCTTCCTTGTAGTCGGCATTCTCGCTCCGGTCGCCATTGCTTGCGGCCCAGGACACGATCTCGACCACCCGGTGCCGTTCGGTCCGCTGGGTCGCCATCTCGGCCTGCAGGCGCGCGTGGCCGGCGGGGGTCATATAGAACTTGCCCCCGGGCAGCCGGGGCGGGCCGTCGTCGTCATCGTCGTCCATGTCCAAGCCTGTTTCCTCCCTCCCCTGTTCCAGCGGGATCGAAGAGAACCACCCTGATCCCTCCGTCCCAAACGTATGGCAGGGCCACCATAGCGGAGATGGTCGGTACGCCTACACGCCGGACCGTGCAGCCTCGCTGCTCCCGCCGTGCGCCGGGTCAGGCGCATGCCGCCGGTTGCGGTTCGCGCTGCACCCGTTTCACGGCGAGGTGGTGCCCGCCGAATCCATGCAGCTACCGAAGTGGGTTTGCGGCCAGGCTCAAGAGCTTATCCCAGCAGGCTGCAGCGGAGAGCCTGCGAGGGCCTTTTCGTCCGAAGAAGCAACCGCAGCCCCGACGCGGTTCATCGGGACAAGAACCTGGCGCAGCAGGGACGGACATGACCCGCAGGGCCGACCGGCTGCCTACCGGGATAGAGTCTCAGGCTGGATGGCCGCCAGCGTCACCTTCACAATGGGCGGATAAGAGTAGTTGGCGCCGGAGGACACGTCCACGAGGTAGCTCATGCCGCCGAACGGCTTCTGGCTGTACATGGCGGGTTTGAGGACTTGGGCCTTTTGGTAGTCCGGCTTGCTGCACGCGACGGTGAGGATCAGACGGCTTCGCGGGAGCTCCACCTTGCCGTCCACCGGGGCTACGGGCGTGCCGGCCGGCCCCTGCATCACGGTGCAGGACGCATCGGCAGGGTCCGGCTGGATCTGGACGACTTGGGTGGTCCCACGCTCGATCGTCGCACAACCGGCGACGGCAAGCAGCAAAGGCAGGATGCGGACGGCCATCATACTCAAGGTGCCGTCGTCGGGTCGCGATAGATGACTGGCGCCGCCTTCAACCCGGGATAGGCAGCCAAGGCTTGGGTCGCCGCCGCGTCATCCCGGCCGTGCTGCACCAGCTTGATCTCCTGCGCGTCGTAGTCGGACGCATAGGTGAAGTCTCCGAGATAGACGACGTCGCCGGGACCGACATGCACGGCGCTGCGGAAGGGCAGCCCATCCGTCAGCGTCTTGCGCGTACCCCAGGTGTTGAGCTGCTCGGACACGCTGAGCGGCAGCCAATCTCCCGCCGGCACAACCAGGACCTGGCGGTCGAGCTTGGTCAGGTCGCACGGCTTGCTGCCATAAAAGCCGCGCATGCTGCCGCATCCGTTGCGGCTGGCGACGACGGTGCCGCCCTGCTTCCGAGCCATGCCCATCGCGAGGCCATCGGTCACATGCGTCAGCTCACGCTTGTAGCTTTGCGTCGCCAGGCCCACGACGATGTAGCCGGGAGCGTCAGCAGCCCTGGAGATCTGCGCGCCCGGCGGCGCTTCGAAGTCCTTCGCGCACGCCGAAACGAGCAAGGAGACGAACAGGACTGTCCATCGAGGTGCCACGGGCTGATCACCTTCCCAAAGTGCGCTCGGCGGCTATCACGATAACGTGTAGTCCGTAAGACCACCCTAATGCCAAGGAAAAGATCACCGGCGCGGCGTCGTGCTGACCCCGTAGCTGGGCCGGTTCGCCCCCGGTCTCGACGCAAACTGGTCCGGCCCAGTCACCAGCACTCTACGGCTACGGTCGCTCGGTCCGTAAACCAAATCACCGGGCTTGCCATGCTGGCACAGGCTGATTCGCGGGCCGGCCGGCTCGTTGCTGGACGCCGAAGCCGCGGAATATGGCGGCAATGCTCCTGCTTCGACCTGAACGGCAAAGGGCATCGAACGGTTGAGTGATAATCCGAACAAAACAATGGCTAATAATGCCAGTCTTTGCCGCTTTCTGGATTTGAACGGCTTCCCCCAGGCCAAATGGCCTGAATAGGGGTTAGTACTGCTCCTCCGTCTGTCGTATCCGAAACCCGTCACCCGGTCACAGCCTGGCTGGATATCTTGGCCGCGCCTGCATTGGGATACGCATGATCTAGCTTTTGACTTCACTTTTCGCACCGGACTTGGCGCTGCACTTGCGCTTCCCTGTTCCCGGATTTTTGGAGAATTAGAAAACATGTCTGGTAGTACTTCCACAAACGTGCCGACAGACTCCTCCGTGCCAACTGCTGGCGCAGCGGTCGGCGGCGGCGGCAGCGGGCTTACATCCGTTGGCGGCAGCACGCTGGGGCTGACCGGCACCTCCACCCTGCCGCCGCAGTATTCGACGGGCAACCTTGGTTTCTTCACCCGCCAGACCGAGCCGGTCCCGACCGCCGTGACGGTCGGACCCGACGGCGCCCTCTATGTCAGCGAGCTGAACGGCATCCCGTATCCCGATGGCTACGCCAGCATTTACCGCATTGACGGCACGGACACGACGACCGGCTACGATGGCTCGATCAACAGCGGCGTGCCCCAGGCGTGGCTCAGCGGCTTTAGCGAGATCAACGGTCTCGCCTTCAATAACAGCACTGGCGATGCGTACGTACTAGAGTACACCAACGCCAATGCGGTTTACGATCCGACCATCGCCCCCGCCGACCTGCCGCCCAGCCTGTTGATTCAGGTTAAGCCCGACGGCACCCGCACCACGATCTCCGGGCCCGAGCTGCACCTGGGCAACTACGTCCTGGTGAATCAGCAGACCGGCGACGTTTACGTTGCCATCGACAACCAGGGCCCTGCCACCGCCACGTCGCCCGGGACTGGCGAAGTGCTGGACTATAAGCAGGACCCGACCACCGGCGCCTGGAGCAACACGGTCATCGCCAGCGGCCTGAACAGCCCGCGCGGCATGGCGATCGGCCCCGACGGCAACCTTTACGTGCTTGAGCAGGGCACCGGCACCCCGACCGGCACGCCCGGCGCCGACACTGCGCCCGTCATCCCCTTCATCCCCGGCTTGGTCAGCGAGCGCGGCGGCGACACCGGCTCCATCACACGGGTGGACATCACCGACCCGGCAGGTGGGCAGCAAACGGTCCTCACAGGCCTTTCCTCGTTCCGTGAGTTCAACCCGACGACGGGGCAGGACCGGGTGATCTCCATCGGGATGAACGGCCTGACGATTGCGCCGGACGGCACCGTCTATATCGCTGCCGGCGGCGGCCTGGCGCCGGAAACCGCAGCCGCTGTTGGCCCGCTCGCCAACGAGTTGCAGGGTGTGCTGAAGGTGGACGGCCTATTCAGCGCCGACCCGTCGCAGGCGACCGTGACGCCGGAATTCAATTCGCTTCAATACGCGGAGGCGAACGGCCCGGACGGCGCGACGACGCAGTACAATACCGAGAGCAACCTCAACGACATCGTTTACAACCCTGCAACCAACCAGCTTGACGCCGTGGATGCGGCGCGCAACGTCCTTTACACATTGTCGAGCGACGGTTCGACCGTGGACGGCGTCACCGTGATCCAGAAGCAGCCGCCCGTGCTGACGCCGCCGCAGTATGCGGCTTCCGTTCAATACGGCGGGGACCCTTCGCAACAGTATGCGGCCGAGATCGCCAGCACCACATATAAAGATCCGACCCTCGACATACCGGCGGTTCCCGGAAACGTGCCGGCGGTGGGGCTTGCCGCAGCAGCTGCTGCAGCCGGTCTAACCACGACCGACGCCAGCGGGCCCTCGGCGGTGCCAACCGGAACCGACACGACCAGCACGACCCCCGCGCCGCATGGCGAGGACACGCAGGGATCCGGCGTCACTGATGCCACCGGAACCACCTCCACCAGCGCCACACCTGATACGCTCGTGGTGCAAATTGCCGAAGACGCCTATCAGGGCGACGCACAGTTCCTGCTCAGCGTGGACGGTGTGCAGGAAGGTGGCGTCAATACCGCTACCACCTTGGAAAGCTCCGGCACCTCCCAGGCCTTTACAGTCAACGGCTCCTTCGGGCCCGGCACTCATACCGTAGTGGTTGATTTCCTTAACGACCTCTACGACGACACGCCGGATACCGACCGCAACCTGTATGTGAATGGCGCCACGATTGATGGCACGGCCATCCCGGGCAGCTCGTTTATTGAGTATTCCGCCGGAGCCGGGTCGTTCACGTTCACCGTCCCTGACAGTTCATCCAGCTCCAGCACAACCGCGTCCGGCTCCTCGTCTGGCTCGTCCTCGACCACCCTGCCGACACTGCCGACCGGTACATCGTCCGGCGCACCTGCCGCACCTGCCATTCCCGAGGCAGTTGACCCGGTCAGCCCGCCAGTTCTGGCCACCAACACCTACACGAACAGCTACGCCCCATTCTTTGGCAACTACGCCCCGGCCCCGTCCGATCCGCTTTCGCTCACCGCCCAGGACGGCAGCAGCTACACCGCGACCAAGCTGCTGGTGTTCGGCGACCGTCTTGCCGACAACGGCAACACCGCCGCGCTCGAACAATCACTCGGCCAGACGCCGGGCACGGCGGCGGCGCCGTACTCTACTACGGGCAACTTCTCGGACGGCCCGCAGTGGACCACCGACCTGGCCCAATACCTCGGGGCGACGGCGCCAGGGCAGCAGGAGAACTTCGCTTACGAGAGTGCGACGGCACGTAACCTCGGCATTCCCAATCCGTTCGACCCGGACGCGACCAAGACGCCGCTCGACACCTTCGCCGGACAAATCCAGCAGTTCCAGAAGCAGGACGGGACCGTTTCGCCTAACGCGGTGGTATCCATCACGTTCGGTGGCAATGACATCTCCCTGCCGAGCACGGAAGACCCGCAGCAGGGCGTGGCGGACAGCGTCAACGCCATCATCTCCGGGATGCAGCAGCTTGTCGCGGATGGCGCCAAGCACTTCCTGGTCTCCAACCTGCCCGACATCACGTTGGCGCCGCTGTTCAGCTCACCCGCGTTCCTCCAGGCTACGGGGGCCACGGCCCAGCAGTTCCAGGGCTTGGTGGACCAGTTCAACACCGATCTCACGTCCAGCCTCACGCAGTTCAGCGGGAGCAACCCGGGCGTGGACGTGAAGGAGCTGGACCTGCACACGCTGTTCCAGGGGATTGCGGCCAACCCGACGGATTACGGGTTCAGCAACATCACCCAGCCCGTACTTTCGAGCACGCCCACCATCGGCACGGCGCCGACCTACAACCCGGCGGTCGTCGGGCAGGACCCGCAGGTCGAGCACGGGTCGCTGTTCCTCGACCCCTACTTCGACCCGACGGCGCTGGGCCAGTCGCTCATCGCCCAGACGGCACGGACCACTCTGACAGCCTAGCAACGGAACTGCGGGCGCCCTGCCGTGGGCGCCCGCAGCCCAGACTGTCTGCCCACTGCCGCGATACTGGCCGCCAAGCCATCAGGAGACAATTATGCCCAATACAGTTTCGGGAGCAGTTCGCCCTGCTTTTGCCGGGCTTGCCCTCGCCGCGGCCACGGCTGTCGAAGCCGGCGCGGTTTCGAACACAGTGGTGGTTGCCGCCGTAAACCGCGCAAGCCCGGCGGTTCGGCCATGAGCACGTCCATGCTCGAAGCGCCGGATTTGTTGCGTCCTGGCAATAGCCTGACGGACGATAGCGCGTTCACCCAGGAGCCCGTGCAGATCACGGTAGCCGAAGGCCTTGCGGTGGCATTGGGCTCGCTTGGGGTCCAGCACGCCTTTGGCGTGTGCGGCGGCGCGCAGGCGCTGATCTGGGCGGCGCTCTCCAAGCACCTCGACCTGCTGCACTTCCGGCACGAATGCGGGGCCGCGTTCGCAGCGGTTGAAGCGCACTTCGCCTCCGGCCGGCCGGTCGTGCTGTTCACAACCACTGGTCCCGGCATCACCAATGCGCTCACCGGCGTCCTGGCTGCGCGGACCGAAGGTGCGAAGCTGATCCTGGTGTCCGCCTACGGTTCGGCGCCGCACCGCGGGCGTGGCGGCATTCAGGAAACGAGCGGCTACACGATGCCCACCTCCGCCATGTTCGAGGCCGGCGCGTGGTTCGACGACGCGGTGATCCTGGAAACGGCGGAGCAGTTGCCGCAGGTCCTTCGCCGGATGGAGGCGGGTCTGCGCCGCCCCGGCGCCTATGTCGCACACATCAGCATCCCCAACTCCGTACAGGGCGCAACGCTGGCCCACCCCTTGCCGCGCCTGAGCGCAGCAGGCTCGGCCCGGCCGCGGGTGAACCGCGCCGCCATCGCGCACTGCATCGAGCTGCTGTCGTCCGGACGATTTGCGATCTGGGCCGGCTTCGGCGCCCGCGGCGCAGCCACCGCCTTGCAGGCGCTTGCAGACAAAGCGGACGCGCCGGTGATGTGCTCGCCTCGGGCCAAGGGCGTGTTCCCGGAAAACCATCCGCTGTTCATGGGTGTGACGGGCATGGGCGGCCACACCGCATCCATCTTGTCCTACCTGCAGGATTACGCACCGCAGCGCACGCTGGTACTGGGCACACGGCTGGGCGAGCCGACATCGTTCTGGACTCCGGGCCTGGTTCCGCCGGGTGGTTTCGTCCACGTGGACGTGGACCCGATGGTGCCCGGCGTCTCCTACCCGCAAGCCGATACCTACGCCGTGCAGGCGGAGGTGGGCGACTTCCTGGAGGAGCTGCTGGCCGCCTGGCCCGCGCGCAATGCAGCAGCAGAGCCGGCGCGCCCGCCGCGGCCGCACCCGGTGCCCGCCATGCCTAATGGGACGGGCCTTGTGCGTCCGGAGGCACTGATGGCTGCCATCCAGCGCGCCATCGTAGATGAAGGCGACGCCGTGGTCCTCGCGGAGTCCGGCAACGCCTTCACCTGGGCTACGCACTACCTTCGCTTTGCGCGGCCCGGACGCTACCGGGTCAGCACGAATGTCGGCTCGATGGGCCACGCCGCAACGGGCGTGCTCGGCGCTGCGCTGGGCCGCAACGGCAAGGCGGTCGCCATCGTCGGCGATGGCGCCATGCTGATGAACAGCGGCGAAGTCAACACTGCCACTAAGCTGCAGGTGCCGGCGCTATGGATCGTGCTGAATGATGGTCGTTACAACATGTGCTTCCAGGGCATGGCCGCGCTGGGCATGGCCGGCCAGGCTGACGCCTGCTTTCCCCCGACCGACTTCGCGATGCTCGCGCGCTCCATGGGTGCCGGCGGGATGCGCGTCCAGCGCGAAGACGACCTGGAACAGGCATTGGCCCAGGCGCTGGCCGCTGAAGGGCCGTTCATCCTCGACGTGATCATCGACCCGGACCAGCAGGCCCCGACCCGCGGACGCAACGAGGGGCTGCGCGCGGCCCGCACCGCCCAAACCGGGGAAAGCATGAGCTTCCCCGTGGTCTCAGGCCACTAGGAGGAGGCAATCATGGAAAGCAACACCTTCGCGACGTCCACCTTTATCGCCGCCCCTCCAGACGCAGCATTCGCCTACATCCGCGACCTGCGCAACCTCGATGAATGGACGCTGTATAGCCGCATGATCGAGCAGGTTGACGAGAACACCTGGCGCGGCACTGCGTCCGGCTACCAGCACGACCTGTTCTATCATGTGCGCCCCATTGAGACCGGGCTGTTCAACGGCGTCGAGTGGCACTGCGGCTACAAGTATGGCGAGTATTTCCAGTGCTACCCGGGACTGCTGTTCCCGGCGGAGTATGTCGGTTCCGACGAACCCGGCGCTTACTTCCATTGGCTCAGCTTCATCGGCCCGGAACGGCGGACACCGATGATCATGCAGGGCGTCCATACCGTCCACACCGCCGAGATCCGCTCGCTCAAGGCAGCGCTGGAGCGCAAAGCGGGTCATGAGGCAGCCGTGCCGGGCCGGTTCTCCATCGAGACGGAGTCGATCTTCGTGGATGCCCCGTGGGAGATGGCGGCTGGGTATCTCGGCGACATCCGCAACTTCACGGAGTGGGCCTACTTCATCAAGCCCGGCGGCGACACCGAGGCTGACCGCGGCGAGTTCCACGACGAGTACGGCCAGCTGGTCGAGGTGAGCGTACGCCGCCACGACATGAAGAATTACATGATCCTGGAGTTCGAGCACCAGTATCGCCGCCTGAACGTCCGGCAGCGCAACCTGATGTTCCTGGTGCCCTGCTCCTATGCGTTCGGCAACCCGAAGGCGAAGGGCTGCATCCAGCATCGCGTGGCCTTCTTCCCGAAGGACGCGATGCCGATGCACGGCAAGCTGCAGATCGAGGACTATGGCGCCGAGGCCATGAGCCTGAAGCGTGTGCTGGAGAACAAGGCGGGCAACCTACAATCGTTCGGCCGGGGCATGAGCTACATCTCCGAGGTCGCGGCATGAACGCTCTCAATCACAGCTCCACATTGCCGGATTGGACGCCAGGCCACGCCGCTGGCTACCGCGCCGGGCCAGGTGCGGATACCGGTTGGGAGCCTGCTGCTTCTAGGTCCAGGCTTGGGGCGAAGCTGCTGCTGCTCGACAACTACGACAGCTTCACCTTCAACCTGTTCCACCGGCTCGGCGAGTTGGGCGCCGAGGTGGAGGTGGTCCGCAACGACGCTCTTACCCCCGGCGAGGCGCTGGAGCGTGCACCGGACGCCGTGGTGATCTCCCCGGGTCCCTGCGACCCGGACCGGGCCGGCATCTCGCTCGCGTTGATTGAACATGCGTCGGAGGTTTGCCCGGTGCTGGGGGTGTGCCTGGGGCACCAGGCCATCGGGCAGGTATTCGGCGGCAAGGTGGTGCGTGCGCCCGCGCCAATGCATGGCAAGGTCTGCGACATTCACCATGACGGAACCGGCGTGTTCGCCGGCCTGCCGAACCCCTTCCCGGCAACCCGTTATCACAGCCTCGTCGTCGAGCGGGACAGCCTGCCGTCCTGCCTGGCCGTGAATGCCTGGACCGCGGACGGCCTCATCATGGGCGTGCGGCACGAGCGGCTGCCGATCCACGGCGTGCAGTTCCACCCCGAGAGCATCGAAACGGACGCAGGCTACGGCCTGCTCGGCAACTTCCTGGCCCTCGTTGCGGTCAAGTCGCTGCAGGACGCAGGGGCCGTCACGTGAGCGAGGCGCTGCGGCCTATCCTTGGCCGTGTCGCCGCGGGCGCAACGCTGACCGCTGAGCAGACCGAGACCGCCTTCGATCTGCTCATGCAGGGCGTGGCGACGCCGACGCAGATCGGCGGTCTGCTGATGGCGTTACGCGTACGCGGCGAGACCGTGGATGAAATCGTCGGCGCTGTGCGGGCCATGCGCGCCCACATGGTCCCGGTCACCGCGCCCGAGGGGGTCATAGACACCTGCGGCACCGGCGGAGACGGCGCGCACACGTTCAACATCTCCACTGCGGTGGCCTTCGTGGTCGCGGGCTGCGGCGTGCCCGTCGCCAAGCACTGCAACCGGGCGATGTCGTCCCGTTCGGGAGGTGCCGACGTGCTGGAGGCGCTGGGCGTCAACATCGAGACGCCGATTGAGGATGCAGGCGGCATCATCGCCGAAGGCGGGGTCGGTTTCCTGTTCGCGCCCCGGCACCACGGCGCGATGAAGCACGTGGGCCCAAGCCGCCGCGAGTTGGGCACGCGGACGCTGTTCAACCTGCTCGGGCCGTTGTCGAACCCTGCAGGCGCCCGGCGGCAGCTGCTCGGCGTCTTTGCGCCGCACTGGCTCGTCCCGGTCGCGGAGGTCCTGCGCACCTTGGGATCCGAGCGGGCCTGGGTCGTGCACGGCAGCGACGGGCTGGATGAACTGACCACGACCGCCCACTCCCATGTCGCCGAACTGAGCGATGGCGTCGTGACCTGCTTCGAGGTGAACCCGGAGGAGATTGGTCTGTCGCGCGCCTCGGTAGACGACTTGAAGGGTGGCGACGCGAAGGACAACGCGGCGGCGCTGCGTGCACTGCTGCTTGGGAAAACCGGTCCGTATCGGGACATCGTAGTGCTGAATGCGGCTGCGGCGCTGCTGGTCGCGGGGCGGGCGGGAACGTTGCCGCGCGGGGCGGAGATGGCGTGCGCGTCCATCGACTCCGGGGCCGCCGCACAACGGCTGGAAAGCTTGGTGCAGCTGACCAACAGGGTCCACGCATGAGCAAGCTTGCCGAGATTTGCGCCGTGAAGCTGGGTCATGTCGCGGCCTGCCGGGCCAGGTTGCCCCTGCAAAAGTTGGAGGCCGCGCTACCGGCGGGACAGCCGCGCGGCTTCATCCAGGCCTTGCGGACCGAGGTGGAGGCCGGGCGACCCGGCCTGATCGCGGAGATCAAGCGGGCCAGCCCGAGCAAGGGCCTGATCCGCGCCGACTTCGATCCGTCGTCGCTGGCTCAGGCCTATGAGGCGGGCGGGGCAGCTTGCTTATCCGTGCTGACCGACGAGCCGTATTTCCAGGGACGTGACGAGTATCTCACCGCCGCAGTGGCCACAGTCCGGCTGCCTGTGCTGCGCAAGGACTTCACCCTGGACCCCTACCAGGTGTTCGAGGCGCGGGTGCTCGGGGCAGATGCGGTGCTGCTGATCCTGGCAGCGCTGAGCGACAGCCAAGCCGCCGAGCTGGAGGCGGTCGCGGCCGCAGTCGGCCTCGATGTGCTGCTGGAAGTACACGACGAGGGTGAGCTGGAGCGCGCCTTAAGGCTGCGCTCCCCGCTGATCGGCATCAACAACCGCGACCTGAAGACGCTAGAGGTCAGCCTGTCCACCACCGCGCGCCTAGCGCCCCTGGTGCCTGCGGACCGCCTTCTAGTCTGCGAAAGCGGCATCCACTCGCATGCCGACCTCCAATGCATGCAGGCCGTGGGCGCCCGCTGTTTCCTAGTCGGCGAAAGCCTGATGCGCCAGGCCGACGTGACGGCTGCCACCGCCGCCCTGCTCGGCGGTCCGCAGTCCCGCGCCGCCGATCCTGTTCCCGCGCCGTCGCTACGCTGAGGACTTACCCATGCAGGTTTCTCCCCAATCCCGCACGTTCACCGCGGCCTATGACGACGGCCGGCCGCAGGTGGTCTGGACTACGCTGGTCGCCGACCTGGAAACGCCGGTCTCGGCGATGATCAAGCTCACGTCGGGCCAGCGCCACAGCTTCCTGCTGGAGTCGGTCGAGGGCGGCGCGGCGCGGGCTCGCTACTCCTACATCGGGTTGAAGCCTGACCTGGTGTGGCGCTGCTACGGTCAGCGCGCCGAGGTAAACCGGGCCGTCCGCTCCGGCGTGGACCGGTACGAACCGTCGCCCCTGCCGGCGCTGCAAAGCCTGCGGGCGCTGGTTGAGGAATGCCGCATCGACCTGCCATTGGGCCTGCCCCCTGGCAGCGCCAGCCTGATCGGTTTCTTCGCCTATGACTTCGTACGGCTGATCGAGCACCTGCCGTCAAGCAACCCTGACGAATTGGGCATGCCGGACGCCATGCTGATGCGCCCGACCGTAGTCGTGGTATTCGACAACGTGCTCGACCGCATGACGGTGGTGACGCCGGTCTATCCGATGGCGGGCCACCACGCCGCGGCCGCTTACGAGCGGGCACGCGAGCGGCTGGCGGACGTGGTTTCCGACCTGCAGCGCAGCTTGCCGCACAACGCCCCGCTTCCGGTTAGCCAGGGGATGCAGCACCCGGTCTCGAACTGCACCCGGGCCGAGTATCACGGGATGGTGCGGCAGGCGCAGGACTACATACGCGCCGGCGACGCCTTCCAGGTCGTGCCGTCCCAACGCTTTTCCCTGCCGTTCCGGCTGTCGCCGCTGGCGCTCTACCGGTCGCTGCGCCGGCTCAACCCATCGCCGTTCTCGTTCCATCTCGACCTCGGCGATTTCGCCCTGGTCGGCTCGTCTCCGGAAATCCTCGTACGGCTGCGCGGGGGCACCGTCACCGTACGCCCGATTGCGGGCACCCGCCCGCGCGGCGCAACACGCGCCGAGGACATGGAGCTGGAGCGTGATCTGCTCTCGGACCCGAAGGAGTTGGCCGAGCACCTGATGCTGCTCGACCTCGGGCGCAACGATGTCGGCCGGGTGACCAAGGTCGGCTCGGTACGGGTGACCGAGAAGATGATCGTCGAGCGCTATTCGCACGTCATGCACATCGTCTCCAACGTCGAGGGTGAGCTTGATCCCGCCCGCGCCGACTTGCTGGACGTGCTTGCCGCCGGCTTCCCCGCGGGCACGGTGTCGGGCGCGCCGAAGATACGCGCCATGGAGATTATCGACGAGCTGGAGCCAACCCAGCGCGGCTTCTATGGCGGCGGCGTTGGCTACATCGGCGCGGACGGCAACCTTGACACCTGCATCGGCCTGCGGACCGGGCTGGTGAAGTCAGGCACCCTTTACGTCCAGGCGGGCGGCGGGGTGGTCGCGGACTCGGACCCTGAGATCGAATATCAGGAGTCCTGCAACAAGGCGGCTGCCCTGCTCCGCGCCGCCGAAGACGCCGTGCGCTTCGCGGAAGCGGGTATGGCGCCGCACCAAGAGTACGGCTTGGCAGGCTGATGCCGCGCGCCGGGCAATCCGTTCAAACCCAATCTACGCGCACCCGCCGGCACGCTGCGGGGACGCGGATGCAAACAGGTGCCAACATGACTCAATTCATGCGCCCGCAGGCGGACGCCGCCGTTGCCCCCTTTCCGGCCTCCATCCAGTCCGGCTGGTCGCCGTCGTCGTGGCGGGCCTGCGCAGCCAAGCAGCAGCCGGCCTATGACGACGCGGCGCGCCTTGCCGCGGTTGAGGCACAGTTGCGGACCTTTCCGCCACTCGTGTTTGCGGGAGAGGCGCGGGAGCTGCGGCGTCAGCTCGGCGAGGTCGCGGACGGCCGCGCCTTCCTGCTGCAGGGCGGCGACTGCGCCGAAAGCTTTGCCGAGTTCCATGCCGACAACCTGCGCGACAGCCTGCGCGTGCTGCTGCAGATGGCGGTCGTGCTGACCTTCGGCGCCGGGCTGCCGGTGGTGAAGGTGGGCCGCCTAGCCGGGCAGTTCGCCAAGCCGCGGTCCTCGGACATGGAAACCATCAACGGGGTGGCGCTGCCGAGCTACCGGGGCGACATCGTGAACGCGCTGGATTTCACGCCTGAGGCCCGCAGGCCCGACCCGGAGCGCCAGGTGCGCGCCTATGCCCAGTCCGCGGCGACGCTGAACCTGCTGCGCGCCTTTACGGAGGGTGGCTACGCCGCGTTGGCCGGAATGCACCGGTGGAACCTGGATTTCGTCCAGCGCTCGGCGCAGGGCGGGCGCTACCGAGACGTGGCGGGCCGCATTTCGGAGGCGCTGACCTTCATGGCCGCCTGCGGCATCTCCGACGCGACCACCCCCGCGATGGCGTCCACCAAGCTTTATACCTCGCACGAGGCCCTGCTGCTTGGCTTTGAAGAGGCGATGACCCGGACCGACTCCACGACGGGCGGGATTTACAACACGGCGGCGCACATGCTTTGGATCGGTGACCGCACCCGGGACCCCGACGGAGCGCACGTGGAATACGTGCGCGGTGTGGAGAACCCAGTCGGGCTCAAGGCCGGCCCGACCATGACGCCGGACGCCCTCCTGCGCCTATGCGACGTGCTCAACCCGGGCAACAAGCCAGGGCGGCTGACCATCATCGCCCGCATGGGGCACGAAGGCGTCGCCCGGCACCTGCCGGCCCTTGTCCGGGCCGTGCGGAGCGCAGGGGCGAGCGTCATCTGGTCCTGCGATCCCATGCACGGCAACACGGTGAAGGCGGCATCGGGCTACAAGACCCGGCCCTTCGGCCACATCATGCATGAGGTCGAGGGCTTCTTCGCCGTGCACAAGGCGGAAGGCACCTACCCCGGCGGCATCCACATCGAGATGACCGGTCAGAACGTGACCGAGTGCATCGGCGGCGCCCAGGACATAACCGACGCGGCGCTGGCCGACCGCTATCATACCCACTGCGACCCGCGCCTGAACGCCGAGCAGAGCCTGGAGCTTGCGTTCCTGCTGACCGAGAGCCTGAAGGAAGCCCGGCGCCTGCAGGATGCCGAGCACGGCCGGGCCGGCGCGTGATGGACGGCGGCGGCCACCGCGCGGCAGCGGGTCCAATGGGATCAGATGCCGAACCTCTGTTCGGTCAGGTCACCTTCGTCGGCGTCGGCCTGATCAATGGCTCGATGGCCCGGGACGTGCGCCGGCTCGGCCTTGCCCGGCGGCTGGTCGGCACGGCGCGGCGGCAGGACACGCTCGACCTGGCGCTTTCCCTCGGTTTGGTGGACTCGGCAACGACGAGCATCGCCGACGCGGTGCGGGGTGCCGACCTGGTGGTGCTCGGCATTCCGGTTGGCGCGAGCGGTGAGGCCGCCCGTGCCATGGCGGCATCGCTCAAACAGGATGCCATCGTCACCGACGTGGGATCGGTGAAGGGACGGGTTGTCGAACTCGTAGCGCCGCATCTCGACATGCGCCGGTTCGTGCCGGGTCATCCGGTGGCGGGTACGGAGGCGTCGGGACCCCAGGCTGCGGTCGAGCGGCTGTTCCAAGGGCGCTGGTGCATCCTGACGCCAGGAAGCGACACGGATAGGGATGCGGTGGCGCGGGTCGCAGCGCTATGGGGCGCGCTCGGGTCGCGGGTCGAGCTGATGGACGCGGAGCACCATGACAAGGTGCTGGCCGTCACCTCGCACCTGCCGCACCTGCTCGCCTTCAACATCGTCAACACGGCGGACGACCTGGAGGGCGTGCTGAAGGGCGAGATCCTGAAGTATGCCGCTGGCGGCTTCACGGACTTCACGCGCATCGCCGCCTCCGACCCCACGATGTGGCGCGACGTGTTCCTGAATAACAAGACGGCGGTGCTTGAGATGGTGGGCCGCTACATCGAGGACCTGACGGCGCTGCAGCGGGCGATCCGGTGGGACGAAGCCGAGACGTTGTTCGACCGGTTTGAAAGCGCCCGCGCCGTCCGTCGCGAGGTGGTGCGCGCTGGCCAGGCCTATCGGCGAGTACCTGCCCCAGGCTCCCGTTTGGAGAACCGGCCGCAGGATTTGGCGCCGGTGCCGCATTCCACCGCAGCCGAAGCTACCGCAGCCGGGCATCCGGCGACGCAGGCGCACAAGGCATGAGGCGGCTCCTGCAGCCCGGACTTGGTGCCGGCGAGTCAGGACAACCGGACGCCACCACAAGTTCCACGGGCCGCGCCGCGCATTTCATCGATGCGCCTGGGATGGTCTGTGCAGGCCCGCGCCAACGCCGGAACGGCGATGCGCTCGATCAATCCAACCGAAAAGGATTACTCAATTGTCAGGCACTCTGAGCGACGGCCAGACCGTCGCAGCGACAGACAGCAGCAGTTCTGATTACAGCACCCTCCAGAACGGCGCTTCCTGGGCGCCTAAGGTGCTCGTCCTGGCTCCGGGCAGCGGCAACACCGTCATTCAGGGCGGTGATCAGCAGTTCGTCATCGAGTATGACGCCTCCCTGTCGGGCGGGGCATCCAACACGGGCGGCGACAGCGTTACGGTCACGGGCGGCAACAACCAGTTCGTGATTGCATACGACTACTCGTCCGCGACGGGCAGCACCGGCGACGGCGGCAACTCGGTCACCGTTGACGGCGGCAACAACCGGTTCGTGGTCTCATACAAGTATCCGTCGTCCGATGGGGGCGAGTCGTCGGGCAACACCGTTTCAGTTGGCGGCGACAACAACCAGTATGTCGTGGCGCATAGCCCGGTCGCATCAAGCGACGCATCCGGCAATGGCGGCAACACCGTGGATATCCAGGGCGGCAACAACGCGTTCGTTGTCGCATATGACTACGGCGGCGCCATCGGCAGCGGCCCTGCCACCATCGCCGGCCCTGGCACGCCTCAGGCCGGCATCACCATACCTGGCGCATCCACGACCGATGCCTCTTCGGGCAGCGCGGCTGGCGGAAGCAGCGCGCCCACGGACAGCAGCCCCGATTTGAGCTCGATCTTCGCCTCGAAGGCTGCACGCAGCAACAGATCCACGGACA
>CAXTOB010000047.1:16269-22678 GCA_964245505.1 uncultured Acetobacteraceae bacterium
CGATCTCTGCTCGATCTTAGCCAGCTTCGCCGGGTCGGCTGGAGGAAGCAGCGGTTCCACGGACAGCAGCGCGGCTTGCAGCCCTGATCTGAGCTCTATCTTTGCAAGCTTCGCCGGGGCGGCGGGGGGAAGCAGCGGGTCCACGGACAGCAGCGCGGCCGGCAGCCCTGATCTGAGCTCCATACTCGCAAACCTAGGCAGCACAACTAGCGGAGGAGATACATCCATGAGCGGCACAACGAGCAGCACCCCGGGCGGCGTCGATCTCACTGCCCTGTCCGGCGGCACATCGGGCGCAGCTGCAGCCAGCGGGCCACCATCCAGCAGCAGCAGCGACCTCGCCTCGGCGCTGGGACAAAGCCCATTCGGGGCCCTGCTCAATCTTCCGGGCGTCACCCCCGCGACCATCTTCGGCAACATAAACCCGAATGACTACGCAAGCCTGGGGAGCAATCCATTTGGCAGCGCGGCTCTGGGGACCAATCCATTCACCAACTATCCCGGAACCACCGGCCTATTCAGCGCCGCCACTTCGGCGGGCAGCAACCCGGCTGCATCTCCTGCGGCCAGCGGGGCCACGTCTGGGGGCGATCCGGCTGCAAGCCAGAGCACTGACCCCACTGCCGCCGCCAGCGGCATTGCCTCTACCGCCGCGGCCAGCAGCGCTGTCTCCAGCGCGCCCACCGACGGATCAAGCTTGAACCTGCAGACCATCCTCGGCGGCACGTCGGACGGGAGCGGCTCCAATCCGTTCGCGTCCGGCTCCAGCGCCTCCCTTGCCAGCAGCCCCTTTGGCCCACTGGCGGCCCTGCTTGGGCAGGACGGCTTGGAATACGCGCTGAGCAACGGCGCCGCGGGCAGTCCGTCCACCGGCGTTGACCTCACTTCCCTGCTAAGCCAGAGTTCCATTGCGCCCCTGGTCAACCTCATCGGCGCAGACGGCGTCGCGGCAATCTTCAGCGGCGCCGGGGCAGCATCGGGCGGCGGCAGCGCATCCGGCTCTCCCTACGATTACAGCGCACTTTCCAGCGCCGCTCCGGCCGCGGCCGGCCAAGGCGCAAGCGCAGCGGGTGTCCCTGCCAGCCTGATCGCAGCGGGCGTGAGCCTCGCCACCAGCGGCGCGATTGATCCGAGCCTCATTCCCCAGACCTGAGCACCCGAACGCTTGAACCTGGCCCGGCGGCGCAGTCTGCGCCGCCGGGCTTTCAATGATAGAGCGACCTAGAAGCCAGGTGGGATACCGTGAAAGGACGCCTCCGGCTCCAGGTCTCGAACTGCATCGCGTCCTGACGGGTCCGCCTGCTGCATCCCAGCCAATGCTTTCCGTCCGCATGACACCCTGTCAGCCGGATGACAGGATCGGTTCGGCATCATTTGTTTCACTTGCTTTTCAACCGCTGTCGGCCATTCCTGCTACTGATGGGAAGCAACCTTCGTGCATTACATGCCTGACGATTTTTACACGCGTGACGATGTCTGCTCGTCGAGGGTCGGCCAGTTCAGTTGCGAGCTGTTCGTGGGGCGGCAGCGCGTTCAGTCCGCAACGCCCATCATTCAGGCCCTGCGCCGGGATCACGGCATGATATCCGACATGACGACCGATCCTTCCTGGTTGCTCAGCAGGGCAGCGGTGTGGCGGAACAGCCCGCTGGCCGTCGTGCTGCAACGGGATGGCCACCCCGCGGCGGCCGTCCTCCTGTATGGGCGAAACCAGTTCGGTGTGCCGACCGGAGTCATCAAGGGCGGCAACCAGGCCGGCGATGGCGTTGTCGTCGCGGCGGCCGGCCAGCGCGTGGCTGCAGTTGAGGCGGCTGCGACGGCCGTGCTCCGCCTGCCCTGGGTGCACACGGTCATGGCCGCGGTGCGCGGCGCCGGAACGACGCCGGCCTTGACGCCGGAGGCCGCGCAGATTCGCTTCGGCTGGCTCGGACGAGAGGTGAGCACCGACCTCTCGCTGGAGGGCGGCTTCGAGGGATTCCTGTCACGCCTCCGGCCGCGCAGCCGCAGGAACTACTACTACTTCCGGCGCCGGGCCGAGCGTGACCTCGGGCTGTCATTCGTGCCCGAACTGCAGCCAGACGACGCCGTCCAGGCTGTGGAGGAACTGCACGGAGCTTCGATGCACCCGGTGCCGCGCGGACGCAGCAGGAGGTTCGAGGCGGCGATCCGCCAAACTCCCGGCTCGTTCGCAATGGGCGTACGGAGTCCATCGGGACAGTGGATGAGCTACCTGTCCGGCTGGCGGCAGAAGGAGGGGACATACGTCGAGTGGCAGCTCAACCGGCAGGAGCTGATGGCAGCGTCCTTGTCCACCGTCATGCGGACCTACTTCCTGGAGCATGAGGCCGCACGCGGAGTGAAGCGGATTGTCTTCGTGGGCGGCACTTCGGATGCGCTGGGCCGTTATTGCGCGCCGGACGGATGCCTTGACCTGCTTGCAACCCGGGCGGGCGTCCGTGGCTGGATTGGCCAAAAGCTTATGCTCCGGGTGCGTCCGCAGGGCCAGGTCGCCACGTTGGTCCGCAATGCAGCCCTGGTCTCTGCGACAGACTCCGTTTGATGCAAGGCAGCGCCAGCTATCCCACCGCCATGTCGGTCAGCCCGTCCCGCCATCCCCTTCGCGGCAGGGCGGCGCCGCCCGGGTCCAAGTCCATCACCAACCGCGCGCTGCTGCTCGCGGCGTTGGCGAGCGGAACCAGCCGACTGACGGGTGCGCTCAAAAGCGATGATACGGCGCTGATGGCCACCGCCCTACGCGGCATGGGCGTGTCTATCGCGGAGCCCGACGACACGAGCTTTGTCGTCACCTCCACCGGGCGGCTCACGGTTCCAACCGGGCCGCTCCACCTGGGCAACGCCGGAACGGCCACGCGCTTTTTGACGGTCGCCGCCGCCCTGGTTGACGGCACGGTGGTGGTGGACGGCGACGCCCACATGCGACGGCGTCCGATCGCGCCGCTCGTCAACGCCCTGCGCACGTTGGGCGTGGACGCGGCTGCTGCGAGCGGGTGCCCACCCGTGGTGATCGTGGGACAGGGCAGCTTCCCGGAGGGACGGGTCGAGATCGATGCCAGCCTATCCAGCCAGTATGCCTCGGCGCTGCTCATGGCCGCAGCATGCGGACGCGGTCCCGTCGAGGTCGCACTGTCGGGGTCCGACATCGGCGCCAAGGGCTACATCGAACTCACCATAGCCGCGATGGCCGCCTTTGGAGCACAGGTCGAGGCCGTGGGTCTTGCAGCCTGGCGCGTGGCCCCGACCGGCTACAGGGCGGTGGATTTCGCGGTGGAGCCGGACGCGTCGGCGGCCACCTACCTGTGGGCGGCCGAAGTCCTCACCAGCGGGTCCATTGACCTCGGCCTCGCGCCGGGCGCCTTCAGCCAGCCGGACGCCAAGGCCTACCAGATCATACGCACCTTCCCGGACCTACCGTCGGTGATCGACGGCTCGCAGATGCAGGATGCGGTGCCGACGCTCGCCGTGCTGGCTGCGTTCAACCGGGCGCCGGTCCGCTTCACCGGCATCGCCAACTTGCGCGTGAAGGAGTGCGACCGGGTGGCGGCGCTTGCGACCGAGCTGTCGCGTATCTCGCCCGGACTGGGACGGGAGGAAGGCGACGATTTGGTCGTTGCCGGCGGAACCGGCGCGGCGGCTGCCATGCGGCCGGCGGACGTGCGAACCTACTCCGATCACCGCATTGCAATGAGCTTCGCGCTCGCGGGCCTGCGAGTGCCGGGGATCACCATCCTCGACCCCGGCTGCGTGTCCAAGACGTATCCCGGGTTCTGGCGGACCCTGGCCTCGCTGGGAGTTGGGCTGGAGGAGAGGGCATGACCATAGCTGTCAAGATCTGCGGCGTACGGACGCCAGCGGACCTGGATGCCGTGGCGGACGCCGGGGCGGACTGGTTGGGATATGTGTTCTTCCCGGCGTCCCCCCGTGCCGTTACCCCGGCTGAAGCGGCGGCCCTGGACGCCCACCGGCGTGGCCCGGCGCGGGTGGGCCTGTTCGTCGAGCCGGACGACGAGGAGGTGGCGCGCACCCTGGCCATCGTTCCCCTCGACGCCATCCAGGTGCATGCCAGCCTGGAACGGGCTGCAGCGCTCCGCGTCCGGTTCGGCGTGCCGGTCTGGCATGTGGCTGGGGTCAAGGCGGCCAGCGACCTGCCTGAGTCCGCTGCTGGCGTTGACCGCATCCTACTCGATGCGAAGCCGTCGCCGGGGGCAACGAGGCCCGGCGGCAACGCAGTATCGTTCGACTGGGCCGTCCTGCAAGGCTGGGCGCCGCCTGCGCCGTGGTTGCTGGCTGGCGGCCTCAATCCCGGGAACGTAGCGGCCGCCATACGCACATCCGGCGCACGGGCAGTGGACGTGTCGTCGGGGGTGGAACGGACGCGAGGCGTGAAGGATGCCGGACTGATCCGGGACTTCATCAATGCTGTCCGATCCGCTTCAGAAAGGTTTGGGCGGGTCTGACCCGGGCTTTCGCCAGGACTGGTATTGAACCAATACTATAAGAATTTGTGTTAGGTGCGGTTACGAAAGCTTCACACAAGGCTGGGCCTACGCTCCGTAATGTCTGGCGAAGTTTTCAGGCATCTTCTCCCCAGTACGGGATTAGCCACTTAAAATGCCGAAATCGTACAGAGATCCGGTCGAACGGATGCTTCTAAACGGCATCGAATGACCCTAGTCACTCGGCTAGCCAAATCTTCGAACAGGCCAAAGCATGCTTTTGCCCATTATGGTACAAACCTTCCGGAAGGACGTCGTACATGCCTCCGGTCCCGGTATAAACACTTTTGTGAACATACCAATGCATGCCCTTGCCCATTCCGGGTTTGGCCATTTATCGACTTGTATGGTCGATTTACTACAAACTCTCGAACGCTTCGGCAGGTTGACCGACGAAGAACGGCGTCTGGTCGAGGAGATCGGACCGGCCGTCAAGCAGGTCGAGGCTGATTGCGACCTGATGCGGGAAGGAGATCGCCCGTCGAAGTTCGTGATATTTCTCGACGGCCTCGCATGCCGCTATAAGACGATGGAGGACGGGCGGCGCCAGATCCTCGCGTTCCATATGGCAGGCGACCTATGCGACGTGACAGGCCTGCACCTGAAGCAGCTGGATAGCACCACGCGGACCCTCACGCCTGCAAAAGTGGTGTTCATCCCGCATTCGACCGTGCTCAGCTGGAGCAAGTTCCAGCCGCGGCTGAGCGAGTTCTTGTGGCGGACGGTCATGGTGGATGCAGCCATCTCACGCGAGTGGATCGTCAATGTCGGGCGGCGCACGGCCTATCAGCGCACCGGGCACTTGTTGTGTGAGATTGTCGCGCGGGTGCGAAGCGCCCTGGGCATGTCAGGCCCGTCCTATGATGTGCCGCTCACCCAATTGGAGCTGGCCGACGCGCTCGGCCTCACTGCGATCCATGTTGGCCGCATGCTCCAGCAATTGCGCGCCGACGGATTGGCAGAGTTTAGCCGGAACACCCTTACGGTGTTGAACTGGCGGGGCCTGAAGCAAATGTCCGATTTCCATCCCGGTTACTTGCAGGAGTTTGGCGACGCTGGTGGATCGGGAGTTTCGGGTCATATGACAAAGAATTCCGGTGAAGTCTCAAAATTTGAACTAAGCTGCTGTGGACACGCTTAGCATTCTCATAATTTGAAATCGAAGCGGCTCTATTGTTATATATTTTAGGAATTGAGGTTTACATACACCCCGATACAGGCTTCTCAAGGACGGGCATTGTCTGGGGCCATCTCGAGTAGGGTTACGCTATCGTTCATATTGCGGGATGCGGCAACCTTATTAAACCCAGTTTCCCGCCGGACATCTCAACCGTCCGACTGATCCAAAGCAGCTTGCTCCAAGCAGCCACACGTCTTTTGCCCACCTACGAACCTGGTTGGACCTGAAAGTCCTTGATGAGCCACAACAGTTTTGGCCACCTGTTCCGCGTTACGACCTGGGGTGAGAGCCACGGGCCGGCGATCGGCTGCGTTGTGGATGGGTGCCCGCCGCGGCTGCCGCTGACGGAGGCGGACATCCAGCCCTGGCTGGACCGCAGGCGGCCGGGGCAGTCCAAGTTCACCACGCAACGGCAGGAGCCGGACCAGGTGCGGATACTGTCGGGCACCTTGGATGGGCTGACCACGGGCACGCCGATCGCGCTCGAGATCCAGAACGTGGACCAGCGCAGCCGGGATTATGGCGCGATCGCCGAGCAGTTCCGGCCCGGGCATGCCGATGTGTCGTATGAGATGAAGTATGGCATCCGCGACCACCGCGGCGGCGGGCGCAGCTCGGCGCGCGAGACGGCGATGCGGGTGGCGGCTGGTGCGGTGGCTCGGGTGGTGCTGGGGGCTGGCGTGCGGGTGCGCGGGGCGATGGTGCAGATGGGGGC
>CAXTOB010000048.1:0-7121 GCA_964245505.1 uncultured Acetobacteraceae bacterium
CGTCATGATCGGCCCCATCAGCGCCCAGCGCAGGCCCGGCCCCTGGCTGATGGCGGCATCCACGTCGGCAACGCACACCACGCCCTGCTCCACGAGGTAAGCCGCCTCCCGCCACACCGCCGCCTGCAGGCGGTTGCTTACGTGCCCGGCAATCTCCTTGTTCAGACGGATCGGGTGCTTGCCCAGCGCGGCGTAGAAGCGCATCGCCCGGTCCAGGCTGTCTGGTGTCGTTTGGACGCCGCCGGCCACCTCCACCAGCGGGATCAGATGCGGCGGGTTGAACGGATGGCCCAGCACCAGCCGCCCGGGATGGCGGCAACCCGCCTGCATCGCGCTGGGCAGCAGGGTGCTGCTGCTGCTGGCGATCAGCACGTCCGGAGGCAGGACGGCGTCCACTTGTCGGAACAGCTCCACCTTCAGCTCGATGCGCTCCGGCCCGTTTTCCTGGACGAAGCCGGCACCCTCCACCGCTGCGGCCGGGCCAGCGTGGAAGGTCAGGCGTCCCGGGTCGGCGCCGGGGTGCAGGCCCAGTTTTTCCAATGCCGGCCAGGCGTTGTCGATGAAGTGGCGCAGGAAACCCTCGGCATGCGGCGCAGGGTCGCTGGCGGCGACCTCCAGGCCGCGGGACAGGAAGAACGCCGCCCAGCTTGCCCCGATGATGCCGGTGCCCAGCACCGCGACGCGGCCAACTCCCTCGATCATGTCCCTACATCCCATCGCTGTGCGGGCGTTCCCGCGCCGCCTTGAACCCGGCCACGAAGCGCGCCAGCGTGTCGGAGGTTTGCCCGCGCGGCAACATGACCTCGATCAACTGGAAGCGTCCGCGCGTCGCCTGCGCCCGCGTGAGCGCCGCGACCAGCTCACGCCTGGTTACGACGCGCACGCCGTCGCCGCCCAGGGGACCCGCCAATTCGGCAAAGCGCCAGTCGTCGAGGTTGTTGAAGGCGCTCTCCGGTTGGAACACCCGCAGCATCTCCCAGGACGCGTTGTTGAACACCACCACGATCGGGTCCCAGCCGTAACGGCGGCAGTTGCCCAGCTCGAACCCGGTCATCTGGAAGGCGCCGTCGCCCACCAGAATCAACGGGCGCGCCCCGGCGGCGACGCAAGCGCCCAACCCGGCCGGCACGCCATAGCCCATGCCGGCATAGTAGCCCGGCGCAACCAGGTTGGTGTCGCGGATCTCCATCGCCGTGAACAGGCAGTCACCGATATCCGCCGCAATGGGCAGCGCGCCCGTACGGGCAAAAAGGTCGTTGACCGCCGCGGCAATGTCGCTGGGCGCAATGGGCTGGTCGTCGGCGGGCAGGTCGCCAGGATAGGTTTCCGGCGCCGACGTCGGCGGCGGGCGCTCGCGGCGCGGCCCGGCACGCTGCAGCAGCGCATCCACCAGGCGATCCAGCGGCACGTCGGCATAGCTGTGATGACCCACCTGGACCGTGCGGCTGATCGCCAGCATGGCCCGGCGCAGGTCTATCTTTCGGGTGCTGACGGCGAAGTTGGTGTCGGACAGGATCACCCCGAGCAGCAGCAGCGCGTCCGATCCTTCGACCAGCTCGGTGATTTCCGGCCGGCCGGCCGCGCCCAGGTAGGTGCCGCTCACCAGGCCGGCATGCGCCGACAGCAGGCCGCGGCCCATGAAGGTGGTGACGACCGGGATGCCCAGCCGCTCCGCCAGCGCCGCCACCCGGTCCTCGACGCCGTAGCGGCGGACCTCCACGTCCACCATCAGGCAGGGCGTGCGGGCGATGTGCAGGCGGGCCAGGATTTCGTCGGCGGCCTCGGCCAGGGCGCCGGGCAGCACGGGGCTGGGGGGCAGGACTGGGACGGGCTGGACCTCGGCGCCCACCAGGTCGCGCGGCAGTTCCAAATAGACCGGCAGCGAGTTCTCCCGCGCGCTGCGGAGCACGCGGGCGATCAGGGCGGGGGCTTGCGCCGGGTCGTCGAGCACGGCGTGGTCGCAGGTGATCTCGCGGAAGATGCGGGTCTGGGTTTCGATCTCGCGGCTCATGTGGTGCAGGCGCCAGCCGCTGGCGCGCTCCTGGACGCCGGGGGCGCCGCTGATGACGACCACGGGCACGCGCTCGGCGTAGGCGCCGGCGATGGAGTTCACGAGGTTGAAGGCGCCGGCGCCCCAGGTGGCGACCGCGACCGAGATGGCGCCGCGGAACCGGGAGGCGGAGTCGGCGGCGAAGCCCACCGCGGGTTCGTGGCTGAGGGTGTAGAATGGGAGGATGCCGCTTTCCTCGACCACCTTGAAGAACGGCAGGACGAAGTCTCCGGGGATGCCGAAGATCTCCTGCGCTCCATGGTCGCGGAGCGCCGTGAGCAGGGCGCGGCCGAGGGTGGGCATGGAGGCTCCTCATCCCGGTGGGATCGTCAGGATGCCCGGATCGGTCCCATCGGTCGAGGCGGTTGGTCCGCTACACCAGGCAGCACTTCTTGTATTTCTTGCCGCTGCCGCAGGGGCACGGGTCGTTGCGGCCGACGTCGCGCAATGGGTTGGTGACCGGCGTTGTAATCGGTTCCCGGGCCAGGGACAGCTTCCTGTCCCCTTGCCCGATGCTGGAATTTGTCAGGCCGTCGGAAGGACCGACTCAGCGAAGCTCCTCAGCCGCGGTGCCGAACGGCCCGGTGCCGTCCTGTTCGAAGCCCTTCATGCGCGCTGGGTCTTCGACCGCTGCCTGCAACTCCTTCCGGAACTCCCACAAGCGCATGACTGAAGGGTCGATGATATCTTTAAGATAAAGCTCTTCAACCTTCCCGGCCAGATCGGCATAGCCAAGGTGCGCGACAGCCCGGGCCCAGCCTTCCCAGATGGCGCTCTCGGAGCGCGGCTTCAGCCCGTCCAGCCAGCACAGCAAATGGGCGCGCATCTCCTCGTGGGCGATGCGACCCGTTCGGGTCAGGTAGGCCATCGCGAGCAGGGCGCCATAGCGGATAGACTCTTGGTAGCCCTCGTTATCACCGTGCTCGACCACCGCCGCCAGCATCGCAAGGTCGCCGTCATACATGTTGACAAGAATCCGGCCGAGGGTGTCCGTGATCGCGTCGCCGAGCACGATAGATGCCGCCTCGTGGTCGAGCAACAGGCGGCACAGCGAGCCGAAGGCAGTGGCGTCCGACTTCTCGGCCTGCATGTAAATGGCCGGGAGCAGGGCTTTGGCCGTTGCCTCCGAGCGGTCCTCACCGCGCGCGTAGGCGTCCAGCAGCGCGGCGAGGCGCGGCCCAGCCTCGTCCCAATGGCCGAGCGCCCAGTTCATGGCTTCCCATGGCAAGGCAGTCTTGAAGTCGGCAAGGCCGGCCATGCATTTATCTAGCGTCATGCGGTATTTTATCATGGCTCGGCCTACTCCGATCAACCCCTACCGCCGCCGCGGGTCCAGCAGGGCCTGCACAACATCCACCGCCGCATTGGCCAGCACCACGAAGAACGACGCATACAGCACCGATGCCATCACCACCGGCAGATCCAGGTTCTGCAGCGCATCGTACGTCAGCTTGCCGATGCCGCGCAGTCCGAACACCACCTCCGTCAGCAGGGTGCCGCCGCCGATCAGCGCGCCGATGTCCAGGCCGAACAGGGCAATCACCGACACGAGCGCGTTGCGCAGGGCGTGGCGCAGCAGCACGCGGGCTTCGCTGACGCCCTTGGCACGGGCGGTGCGGATGTAGTCCTGGCGGTAGGCCAGGATCAGCGACGCCCGCAGCACCCGGCCATACACCCCGGCATACAGCAGCGCGAGCGTCGTCCAGGGCAGCACCAGCGCGCGGAACCAGCCGCCGGGATCCTGCAGCAGCGGCACGTAGCCCAGGGGCGGCACCCAGCGGAAGGCCCAGGTATCGTGCAGGCGGCTTTGCGTCAGCAAGTTCACGACCTCGCCGAGCCAGAACACCGGAACCGAGACGCCAACCAGGCCCAGCGCGGTCGCCAGCCGGTCCGCCGGGCCACCTTCCCGCGCCGCTGCCAGCAGGCCGATGCCTAGTCCGGCGGCGAGCCATAGCACCGCGGCTCCGGCCGCCAGGGACAAGGTGATGGGCGCTGCCCGCAGCACCTCCGGGACGACGAGCTGACCACGGTTGACGAAGGATGGCAGGTCCCGGGTGATGAACAGACGTCGCATCAGGACGGCGTATTGGACTGGCAGGGGACGGTCCAAGCCATACTCGGCACGGACGGCGGCCAGGGTTTCCTCCGAGGCGCCGCGTCCGGCGAGGCGAGCGGCTGGGTCGGCGCCGGGGGTGGCGAAGAAGATCAGGAACACCAGGACGCTGATGCCGAACATCACCAGGAGCGAGCGCAGCGCTCGGACCAGCAGCGGGCGCAGCATGCTCCCCGGGACCGTCACCGCTGCCGGCCCCGGTCGAGGCGCAGGCGGAGCGCTTCGCCGAGCACGTTCAATGCGAGGACCGTCGCCACCACTGCCAGGCCGGGGGCGATAGCCACCACCGGGCGGGTATAGAGCAGCGCCTGCCCGTCCCCGATCAAGGTGCCCCAACTCGCGGCCGGCGCCTGGACGCCGATGTTGAGCACGGACAGTGCCGCCTCGGTCAGCAGCGTCATGGCGGCGATGATGGGCAGAAAGCCTACTAGGGTCGGCCAAGTGTTGGGCAGGACGTGGCGGCGTAGGATGTGCCAGGGGGTGCCGCCGGTGGCGCCCGCGGCCTCGATGAAGTCAGTGCCTCGCAGCGCGATGACTTCGGCACGCAGGGGCCGGGCGACGTAGGGCACGTAAACCACGCCTAGGATCAGCACCGGCAGCAGCAGGCTGTTGCCGGCGATGCGGAGGGGTCCGATGTGCAGGCTTTGGCCGATGAGGACGATGCCGAGCGAGATCGCGAGCAGATAGACCGGGAATGCCCAGAGCAGGTCCAGCAGCCCGGCCAGCACGTTGTCCGCCCAGCCGCCTAGGAAGCCGGACGCGATCCCTAGGATTGCCGCCAGCACTAGGCACAGGATCGTCGCTCCGGCGGCGATGGCCAGCGATGTGCGTCCGCCATATAGGAGCCGTGCCGCGACGTCCCGGCCCTGCCCGTCGGCGCCCAACAGGTAGGCACCGCGCCAGGTTGGGCCGATGGGGGTGACGCCTAGGCCTAGGCCCTCGGTGTTTTCCGCTAGGACGTCTGCGGGACGGCCGTCCACCAGGACGGTGCCGGCGACGTTGCTGCGGAACGGGTCGGCGCCGGCAACCACGCGGGCGTAGATTGGCGCCAGGGCGCAGGCGGCGGCGATGAGCAGCAGGACGGCGGCGGCTAGGCGGGTCATAGCCTACTTGCTTCTCCCTCTCCCTCCGGGAGAGGGTTAGGGTGAGGGCATGGCCACAAGGACCAAAGCAGCCGATGACGGTGCTGCTTCCCGCGGCAGGACGGATTGTGCGTGCGGCTTCCCTCACCCCGGCCCTCTCCCGGAGGGAGAGGGAGAAGGGGCGGTTCCGCGCTTATTCCACCCATGATTGATCTATCAGCCAGCGGAACTGGTTGTGATAGGCGTAGCCGCGTATCCGAGCCGACACGATGTCGATATACATCGGGTTGAACAGCACCGCGGCTGGTGCTGCGTCCGTCACCTGCCGGTCCAGCGCCGCCAGCCGTGGGGCGCCGGCGGGATCGGCCAGCGCAGCCTCCAGCTCGCGGTCCATCGCCGGGTCGCACCAGCCGGAGATGTTGGGCGACGCGTCCGACCCCGGACGGAATGCGGAGCAGCCGAATACTCCGCCGAGGAAGGTACTGGCCGAGGGGTAGTCCGAGTACCAGTTGGTCAGGCTGACCTGCACCTGGTTGCGGGTGTTCTGGATGTAGGTGAACTGCACGTTCGCCGATAGCGATTGGAGTCGTGGCACGAAACCGAGGTCGCGCAGCACGTCCAGAAGGTAGGTGCCGATGGCCCGCGCCACCGGGCTGTCATCGGTGATCAGGGTAACGGTTTGGCCGGCCGTGCCGCTTTCGGCCACCAGGCGCTGGGCTGCCGGCAGGTCCAGTGGATAGGGGCAGTACGGCTGGTAGCCCGGCAGGCCCGGCGGCAGCACTTGGCAGGATGGTTGGGCCAGGCGCGGGCCGCCATACAGCTTGACGACGGCTCGCCGGTCCACCGCCATGTTCAAGGCCCGGCGGACGCGCAGGTCATTGAAGGGGGCTAGCCGGGTGTTCATCGGCAGGAACCACATGGCGAAGGCCGGATTGAGGTGGACCAGGCCGGCATGCCGGGCGCCTAGCTCCGCTAGCCGGTCGGCGGGTGGCGCGTCGAAGGTCCAGTCGGCCTGACCGTTCAGGACAGCGGTGATTTCCGCGGTGTCCTCCAGCCCGAAATCGTAGCGGATGCGGTCGGGGTAGCCGTCTGGCTGGGCATCGGCGCTCCATTGATGGAAGTAAGGGTTGCGGATGATCTCCATGCCCTCGCCGGGGTCGTAGGACTGGATCACGTAGGGTCCGGTGCCTGGCAGGGGGGCGTTGCCTAGGTCGCGTTGGGGCACGTCCGCGGGTAGGACGCTGGCGTGGGGTAGCGCCAGGCGGGTCAGGAACTCTGGGTCCGGGTGGTCTAGGCGGATGGTGACGGTGCTTGCTTCGTCGTCGGCGGTGACGCCTTCCAGCACGCAGCCTTCGGGGTTGCTCAGGCAGGCGGCGGCGCCAGCGATGGCGCCGTAGTAGGTGTCGGCGGTTGGGCTGCCGATCTTGAAGATGCGGCGCAACGATGCTGCGACGTCTGAGGCGCGGACTGGGGCGCCAGTGCTGAAGCGCAGGCCGGGGCGTAGGTGGAAGGCGTAGGTTAGGTCGTCACCGGGCGCCGGGAGGGCGTCCGCTAGGTCCGGCACCAGCTCGTTGCCTCGGTCGCCGGGCACTTTGCGGAAGGCGACGAGGCCGTCGTAGGCCAAGGCGAAAATTTGCCAGTACTGCGCGGTGTAGTTGACTTGCGGGTCTATGGTGCCGGCGGCGCTGCGCGCGAGCAGGCGGAGTTCTCCGCCGCGATGCGGGGCTTGCGCTTGGGCCGGTAGGGACAGCAGGCAGGCGAGAATGACCGGGACCAGGTGCTTCCTGCTCCCTCTCCCTCCGGGAGAGGGTTGGGGTGAGGGAAACAGCAAGCGTTGTGTCATCCCGTGCGGGAACAGCGCTGATCGGGTAGGGGC
>CAXTOB010000048.1:7131-22368 GCA_964245505.1 uncultured Acetobacteraceae bacterium
ATGACCGGGACCAGGTGCTTCCTGCTCCCTCTCCCGGAGGGAGAGGGAGCAGGAGCCAGGGTTGGCACTGCCCTTGTTCACCGTTGCAGCACGAAGGCGGTGCCGTCCCAGACGGTGAAGGGCGATTCGCCGGCTGTTGTTAGCCTGAAGCCGTGCGACGTTGCCCAGGCCGATGCGTCGGCTCGGTCCCGGTCGGGATCGTTGCGGTAGGACAGGTTCAGCACCGCCAGCGCGCCGCCGGGCCGCAGCACCCGCGCGGCGCCGGCGGCGTAGCGGTCCGCCGTCCCGGCCTGGATGATGTAGGGGAAGCTGTCTATTGCCAGCACGAGGTCGAACGCTCCGGGTGGCAACGCGTCCAGCCCCTGCCCGTCCGTGTGCTCGAACCGGAGGTTGGCCAACCCGGCGCAGCGCCGGCGCGCCTCCGCCACCATGCCGACGGACACGTCCAGTCCCAGCACGGACCGGCATTGCGGCGCCAGCACCGCCGCGACGCGTCCGATGCCGCAGCCGAGGTCCAGCACGTCCATGTCGGGCCGCAGCAGGCCCTGCTCCGCCAGCCAGGCGACGATTTCCGCCGTGGCCGCCGCCAGGATCGCCGGATCGCCGAGCGAATACAGCGCTACGCTGGCCTCGGGCGAGTGCTGCACGGCGTGGTCGAAGAACGCCGCAATGCGCGCCACCCCGTCCGCCGGCGTCGCGCCGGACGCATCGTGCTGCGCCCCGGTCGCCTGCACCTCCGCCGCCAGGGCGTCCAGCGCGGCCCGGCGCCCCTCCAACAGCCGCGCCATCGCTGCCCAGCGCGGGGCGTCCGACTGTTGCGCCCGGAGTGAGTCCTCGATGGCCTTAGCGGTCGCGCCGCCCAGCAGCAGCCGGGCCACCGCCACCTCCGGCGAGATCGTGCCGGCCAGGCAGTCGGCGATGGGGCCGCTCACGCTGCGCGGTCCAGCCGCGGCAGCCAGCCTAGGGATTGCAGGCGGGCTTCCTCGCCGGCCAGGAAGCGGTCGCCGATGTCGCCGCGCCAGCGCAGGTTGGGGATCACCACGTTGCGCGCCCGGGCTGCGGCGGCTGCCTGCGCCAGCTGCACCGTGGCGCCGGTTCCGGTGACCACCATCGCGTAGCCGGTGCGGCGCCGGGCAAAAAGCTGGCCGTCCTGCATGCGTACGTCCGAGAGGTGGTAGTGCGCCGGGTCGTCCGGTGGCTGATGGTAGAACACCGGCGGGTCTGCCGCAGGGTCGGCGCCGGGCAGCTCCTCGGGGAAGCCGGGGATGGTGAGCACGATGCCTACGGACCAGCCGGGCAATGTGGCGAACTCGGTTGAGTCGTCGCGGAGCATGCGGCGCAGCAGGTCCGTCCAGCCGTCCCGCTGCAACGGCGCCAGCACGGCGAAGCCGGGGTTGCCGAAGCGGCAGGTGAACTCCAGCGGCCACAGGCCGTCCTCGTTGGCGATCATGTTCAGGTTCACGTAGCCGACGTGCCCGGCGCCGGCGAGAAGCGGCGCCACCCGGCCCAGGGTTGCGTCGAACAGTGGCTGCGCGCCCTCGTAGCCCGCCAGGGTGCCCATCTCGCCGGTCATCTCGCCCATCTCACCGGGGAAGAAGCGCTTGTGCTCGAAGTCTATGCAGGCCGGATGGAGGAAGCGGCGGCCGTTGAAGTAGGCGCCGACGCCGACCTCCACCCCGTCCAGGCGACGTTGCAGCATCACCCGGCCCGGCGGCGTGCGGGACAACTGGAACAGCACGTCGGCGCCGGTTCCGTGGTCGCCGACGAAGGTGGCCCGCGCGTTGTTGTGGTGCTTGAGCACATAGCGCCCGGGATTGGACCGCAGCCACGATGCCGCGTCCTCCGGTCCGGCGAAGTCCTCGCCCGCCGCGATCCGCAGCCCGGCGTCCCGCAGCACCTGCTGGCCATAGGCGCGGTCGTATTCCAGCCGGTCGCCCAGCGTGCTGCCGCCGATGACCTGGTAGCCGTCGCGGCGCAGGGCGTCCTGCTCCTGGCCGCGGCCGACCTTCTCGAAGATCACGATGCCGTCGCGGCCGACCCAGTCCAGCGCCGGGCGCCAATCCGGCACCGTCTGCACTAGGCCGCCGAAACAGCCGGCATACGCGGGGTCGCCGGCATGGACGCGGACGTCGTGGCCCTCGCGCTGCAGCGCCATATACAGGTCGCCCAGGTCTATCCGGTTGCCTATTCCGAGTATCCGCATCCCACCCCCAACGCACAGCCGCTCGCCCGTGACGGGCCGGAGCCTGCCTGTCAAGACAAGCCTATCCGTTAAGGCATGGAGGCCGGCGCCAACCAAGCCGAACAACAAGTCACCGTTCCCATCAGAAGATGGGTAGCCTAACGGCCGAGTTATGCCTCTATTAGCGCCGATGCCGCAGGCTGCGGCAGCAAAGGGGGGAGAACGGAGCATCTTGCGGCGCCTAGCTTCGATCTTGATGCTCGCCATGACCCTGGCGCTCGCTCCGCTGGCAGTCCAGGCCCAGCAGGCGCGCGAGATCAGGGTCACGCGCCAGCCCAGCATCATCTACATGCCGACCTACGTGATGGAGCAGCAGCACCTGATCGAGCAGCATGCCGCCGCCCTGGGCGTCCCGGACCTGCATATCGAGTGGCTGGTGTTCGCCGGCGGTGGCAACGCCACCGATGCTCTGCTGTCCGGCAACATCGACGTGATCCACACGGGTCCGACCAACCTGCTGCTGCTGTGGGACCGCACCCACGGCGGCGTGAAGGGGATCGTCGCCAGCAGTGCCCTGCCGCTCATCATGGTGTCGCGCGACCCGCGGCTGCAGCATCTGTCCGACTTCACCGCCACCGATAAGATCGCCGTTCCCACCGTGCGCGTCAGCACCCAAGCGGTGCTGCTGCAGATGGCCGCCGAGCAGGCGTTTGGGCCAGAGGGCTCGACCCGGCTGGACGGCAACACCGTGCAGATGAGCCATCCCGACGCGCTGGTGGCGCTGACCAACCCGCGGCATGAGGTGGCGACCCACTTCGGCGCGCCGCCGTATATGTTCCAGGAGCTGCGGACGGTCCCCGGCGCCCATCGCATCACCGACGACCGTACCATCGCCGGCGGACCCGTCAGCAACTCCGTGTCCTTTGCCACCACCAAGTTCGCCGCCGCCAACCCGGCGGTGATCCAGGCCATCAAGGAGGCGACGATGGAGGCGGCGGCCTTTATCCGCAGCAACCCGCGGGAGGCCGTGGAGCTGTATCGCGCAGGTTCCGGCGACAAGACGCCGGCCGACGACCTGCTAGCGATGATGCGCGAGCCCGGCATGGACGACTACCGGCCGCAGCCGCAGGGGACACTGCGCCTGGCGCAGCTCATGTATCGCGTCGGCACGCTGAAGACGCTGCCGCACGCCTGGACCGATTACTTCTTCCCGATCTCTGCCGACCTGGAGGGCAGCTAGCCATGAACGGATCAACCGACGCACGCGAGGCACTGGACCGGCTTCTGCTGCCGCTTCGCCAACAGGCTGGAGAGCAGCCTGCCATGGGCGGCCCCACCGTCGGCCGACCGCCGCCGGGTCAACCGCTGCTGGACGTGAAGGGCGTCACGCTGCGCTATAAGACGCCGTCGTCGCTGGTGACGGCGACGCACCGGGTCAGCTTTCAGGTGCGGCAGGGCGACCGTTACGTGGTGCTGGGCCCGAGCGGCTGCGGCAAGAGCACGATGCTGAAGGCGGTTGGCGGCTACCTGCGCCCGGACGAGGGCGTGATCAGCATCAAGGGCCGCACCGTGACTGGGCCGGGCGCCGACCGGATGATGGTGTTCCAGGAGTTCGACCAGCTCATGCCCTGGAAGACGGTCGCGGAGAACGTGATGTTCCCGCTGCTGGTGGCTCGCCGGATGAAGCGGCGGGACGCGGAGGCGCGGGCCGGCAGCTACATTGATAAGGTGGGGCTTACCAAGTTTCGCGATAGCCTGCCGCACACCCTGTCGGGCGGCATGAAGCAGCGGGTTGCCATCGCCCGCGGCATGGCGATGGAGCCGGATATCCTGTTGATGGACGAGCCCTTTGCCGCGCTTGATGCCCTGACCCGGCGGCGGATGCAGGACGAGCTGCTGCAGCTCTGGGCTGATACGAAGTTCACCGTCATGTTCGTGACCCACTCGATCGCTGAGGCCATACGCGTCGGCAACCGTATCCTGCTGCTGTCGCCACATCCCGGACGCGTGCGCGCCGAGATCGACGGGGTGGACCGCATTGACCCCGGCGACGGCAGCGCCGCCCGGCTGGAGGCGCGCATCCACGACCTGCTGTTCACCGAGCGCGGGGGCGAGGACGTGGACCAGGCCGGCGCCGGTGCGGGAGCGTCCCATGTCTGACGCCACCATCCTCGTCCATCCCGAGGCGGTCATGGACGCCGGCATGGGGCAGCCGGAGGTCGAGCGCGTGCTGCCGTTCGGCGAGCGGCTGTGGAACAGCGGGGTGCTGCGCAAGACGCTGTTCCTGATTTTGCTGGGCGTGCTCTGGGAGGGTTATGCCCGCTACCTCGACAACCCGCTGCTGTTTCCGACGCTTAGCGAAACGCTGCAGTCCGGGTGGGAGAACATCCAGAACGGGGTGCTGCCGGCGCGGGCCTGGACCAGTTTGCGTATCTTGTTGATTGGATATGCTGCCGGGATTCTGCTGGCGGCGACGCTGACGATCGTTGCCATCAGCACGCGGATCGGCACCGACATCCTGGAAACCATGACGGCGATGTTCAATCCGCTGCCGGCAATTGCGCTGCTGCCGCTGGCGCTGATCTGGTTTGGGCTGGGGACGGGCAGCCTGGTGTTCGTGCTGATCCACTCGGTGCTTTGGGCGGTGGCGCTGAACACCCATGCCGGGTTCTTGGGCGTGTCGCAGACGATGCGGATGGTCGGGCGCAACTACGAGCTGCGGGGTTTGCGGTATGTGTGGCTGATCCTGATTCCGGCGGCGTTTCCCTCGATCCTTACGGGATTGAAGGTTGGTTGGGCGTTTGCTTGGCGGACGCTGATTGCGGCGGAGCTGGTGTTCGGCGTTTCGAGCGGTAAGGGCGGGCTGGGCTGGTTCATCTTCGAGAACCGGAACGTGCTGGACATTCCGGCGGTGTTTGCCGGGCTGCTGACTGTTATTATGATTGGGCTGGCGGTGGAGAATTTGGTGTTCCGGACGGTGGAGCAGCGGACGGTTCGGCGGTGGGGAGTGCATAACTGAAGCTGGCCGGCTTATTGGCGCGGGGTGGGGTCTGACGATCGCTGGATGCCTGCCGCTGCCCAAGCCGCTCCGAGGGCACGCGCCGATCCTGCCCCCGTGAAGGGGGGGCATCTGAACCATTGTGCTCCGCTCCGCAGCCGAGCCCCCCTCATCCCACTCCTCTCCGAGAGGAAGAGGGAGCAGCGCAGGTTTCCTGCATTGACCCGACTCGGGCGGCGTCGCTACCCAGCCAGGCTTGCCTGAACGAAGGGGTGCCGCATGGCCGTGCATAAGCTGAGGGACACGGACGAGGATGCCGACGCCCTCGACAACGACGTGCTGGATGAGACCAAGGCCAAGGAAGCCCAAGTCGGAGGCGTCGCTGCGGACCGCCTGCGCTCCCTGATCGAGCGGATCGAGCGGCTGGAGGAGGAGCGCAAGGCGCTTGGCTCCGACATCAAGGACATCTTTGCCGAGGCGAAGTCAGCCGGGTTCGACGTGAAGGTGATCCGGCAGATCATCCGCATCCGCAAGCAGGAGCCGGCGGAGGTCGAGGAGCAAGAGAGCCTGTTGGACGTTTACCGGCGCGCGTTGGGGATGTAGTGCCGGGCTGAGGCGGCAACGGCTACAGCATTGCCTTCTGTGCCGGTTCTTTCGCAGGTACACCGGACGCTGGGCCACGGCGGTCCCGTTCCTTGCCGGCCGTAAAGGCTACGTCGGTGTTGCCTCCTGCCGCTGCGGCGACGTCCGCCAAGGCGGCGTCGGTCAGTTCGGCCCAACGGCGTCCGCGCCACGGGCCGAACGGCACCTTCACCAGCAGCGCGGGCTCGTCCGACCAAGCCAGAAGTTGCGGCAGGTCCACGACGGCCAGCATGTCCCGCAGGTGGAACGCCGTCACATAGGCGTCCGGTCCCGCCCGGTGCGCCGGCAGGCCCACCCCGCGGTCCAGCCCGGCAGGCCGGCGCCAGTAACGCAGGCCCTGGTTGGAGTGCGTGGGCGCATCGGGCCAGATGCGCAGCGCGCATTTATAGGTGCACACCCAACGTACCCCGGCCGGCTGCACTGGGCGGCACCAACGCTGCTCGAACGCAGCACGGTGCGCGGCGAGCGCCAGGGGCGCCGAGCCCGGTTCGGCCCGCAGCACCGGTGGCGCTACGGACTGCCACGGCGGCGCGTCTGCCACGTCCTCGTCCACGATATGGTGGATCGCGGCGGTTGCTGGGGTGATTGGGTGGCCCGGCCGGACCAGCAGCGCACCGGGGCCGCCGCGCAAGGTCCAGCCCCCCTCGGCTGCGCCGACGTCCTGCCAGCCGATCTCCACCACGCCGCCATCTGCAAAGCCTTGGCCCGTGGTTTCCAGGTCAATCACGCGGACGAAGCCGCCCGTATCCAAATCAGCCATCGCTTCAATATGGGGTGCGCCCAGCTTTGCGGCAGGGTACGGCGAAGACTCGCCGCACCTCCTGCCGGGCAGGGCTTCAGGCGGCGCGGCGCCGTATCAGGGCCAGGCCTGCGATGCCGAGGCCCAGGACAGCCATGCTGGCAGGCTCCGGCACTTCGAATTCGTAGAGCGCGTCGCCGATGGCCTGCTGGAACTTCGCCGTGGGATGGATCGAATCCCAGTACTGGAATTGGCCGATATTGGCGGCCTGGCCGGTTGCGGGGTCTATGGGACCGCAAGCCGGATTGATGTTCAGGAACGTCGCAGGGGTGTTGGTGACGCCGTCATAGCTTGTGTAGCACGCCTGCGTCGTATTGGTGATGCCGAGGCTGGCGGCGTTGGCGATCAGGGAGTTGTTGTAGCTGAACAGGTCGAACAGCTTGACGTTCGCCGACGAGTTCGCCGCCGCGAGGGTTGCGACGCCGTTGGCGATGCCGGTGTTATATAGGATGCTGTCAGCGGTGGCCGCCGCCGCCTGGCCAGCCGGCGAGTAGGTGGTGAACTCGGGGATTACCCCGACGTCGGGGACGTTCACGACCAGCAGGTTCTTGGCGCCAGCCGCAACCAGCTGCGCGATGCCTGCCAGCTCGGCGCTGATCCCGTCGGTGAGGTAGGCCGTACTGCCTTGATGCGCGGCCGTCCGCACGTCGTTGCCGCCGATGAACACCGTCACCAGCGCGCTGGCCGGCACGACGCCGCCGACGGTGCTGAGGAACGCGCCGATCTGTGCGCCGAGGTTCAACCCGGGCACGCCCTGGGACGGCGCGCCGCTGGTTGGGATCGAGGTGCCCGCCGTTGCGCCGGCAACCGCGTAATTCGTGCCGGACGTCAGGCCAAGGTTGTGCGTGTCCTGGAACCCGGTCGGGAACAGCGACGGGTTTTCCGTCAGGCCCATCTGCTGCGCCATCACCTGCACGGCGGTCGGGCCATTGGTGAAGCTGTCATAATAGAACGGCGGCGATGGGAAGTTGTGGCCCAGCGCATCGGCCAAGTTGCCGGTGTCCGACAGGCTGTCACCGAACACGTAGTCGGCGCTGAACGGCGCGGCCGTGGCCGGACCGGCGAACGCCATCATGACAGCAACGGCCGACACGGCCCCCAAGTGCTTGAAACCCATCCCTCGCCCCTCCCCTACGATAGCCGCGGCCTTGATGACCGTCGGATTCTTTCACTTGCGTGAAAGTAATCACGGCTGGACGTAGGGGGCAACTGGTTAACGCGAGCGTTAGGTCTCCAGCGCCGACCCGTGCGCCTTGATCACCGCCCGGCGGCGTATCTTGTGGCTCGGCGTCAGCAGCCCGTTCTCGATGGTGAAGGGCGGCACCAGGGCGTGGCGGCGGATGCGCTCGGTGGGGGACAGGCGGGGGTTCAGCCGGGCGACGGCGGCGGCAACCGTCACCGCGTCGCCGTCGTGCGCCGGCACCAGCAGGGCGGACAGCCCGGCCTGGCCTTCGCCGGAGACTACGGCCTGGGCAATTTCCGGCTCGTTCATCAGCAGGCCCTCGATCCGGGCCGGGGACACGTTCTCGCCGCCGGACAGGACGATGATGTCCTTCTTGCGGTCGGTGATGGTCAGGATGCCGTCCCCGTTGAGCGTGCCGATGTCGCCGGTATGCAGCCAGCCGTCGCGCAGCACCTCCGCCGTCGCCTCGGGCTGGCGCCAGTAGCCGTCCATCACCAGGTCGCCGCGGACCAGGATCTCACCGTCGTCCGCGATGCGCAGCTCCACGCCGTCCAGGGGCCGGCCGACGCTGCCGGCCGGGTCGGTCAGGCGGTTGGTGGCGCTGATGACCGGGCCGGCCTCGGTTTGGCCGTAGCCTTGGAGAATAACCAGGCCGAGCGACTGGAAGAACCGCAGCACCTCCGGGTCCAGCCGGGCGCCCCCTGACATGGCGGCGCGGAACCGTCCGCCGAAGCGCGCCCGCACCTTGCGCCGCACCAGGCGGTCGAGCACCGGGTCGGCGAGGCGGTCGGCCAGGGTCATGCGTCCCTCGACCCGGCGCTGCCCCACGTCCAGCGCACGTTGGAACAGGCGTTGGCGCCAGGGCGGCTCGCGCGTCATCGCCAGCAGCACCCGGCTGCGGACCAGCTCCAGGATGCGCGGCACGAGGGTGGTGATGGTCGGGCGCACCGCCAGCATGTCGGCGGCGAAGTGCTCCAGCCCGCGGCAATACACGATCTCGGTGCCGAGGGACTGCAGGAAGAACTGGCTGACGGTGTGCTCGAAGGAGTGGGACAGCGGCAGGCAGGATAGGTGGACCTCGTCCTTCAGGCGCAGCGGCCGGACCAGCTCGTGCGCGCCGCGTATGTTGGACAGGATGGCGCGGTGCGGCAGCATCACCCCGCGCGGGGCGCCGCTGGTGCCGCTGGTATAGATCAGGCAGGCCAGGGCGCCGGATGGGATCGCGGCTGCCTCGGCGGCGATGTCGTCGGGGGGCGCCGGGTCGTCCTCCAAAGCGGAGAACGGGTCGTTGTGGCCCGGCGCCATGCCGATCAGCCGGTCCAGCCCGCCGGTGAGATCGGCGCCCGCCTGCACCCGTGCCGCCAACGCTGCCGTGGAGGCGACCGCGACCCGGGCTCCGCTGTCCAGCAGCAGGTGCGCGTGGTCGGCGGCCGTGTTGGTGGTGTAGGCTGGTACCGGGATGGCGCGGATTGCCATCAGCGCGACCTCCAGGATCGGTACTTCGGGCCGGCTTTCGCTGCAGAGCAGCACTCGGTCGCCGGCGGAGACCCCCCCTGCCCGCAGCCGCCGGGCGACAGAGGCGGCGCGGCGCGCGAACTCGCCCCAAGTCACGCCATGCCACGCGCCGTCCTGGTAGTGGCGCAGCATCGGCCGGGACGGCCAGCCGCGTGCTAGACCGAACATCATGGCCGCTAGGTTTGGCCACTCCTGGTTGTGGGAGGTGTGCACGGTGCTGCTCCGATGCTTGCCGTGGGTGCGTGCCGTCCCACCTTTGAGGACTGCCCCTACCAGCACGACAGGACCAGCGCCAGATGACCAGCAGCGCCCACGCCCCCGACGGCACCGCCGCCGCGCCTTCAGCCGTTGCGGAGGACCTGCCGGCCTGGGACCTGACTGACCTTTACCCCGCGCCCGACAGCTCGGAACTGGCTGCCGACCTGGACCGCGCTGAGGCCCGTGCGCGCGCGTTCCAGTCCGCCCGTGCCGGCACCTTGTCTGGCCTGCCAGGGGGCGAGTTGGCCGCCGTGCTGCGGGAGTTCCAGGAGATCGAGGAGACCCTGGGGCGCATCATGTCTTATGCCCAGCTTCAGTTCAGCGGCGACGGCACCGACCCGGCCCTGGGCCGTTTCTACCAGATGGCCAGCGAGCGGGTGACGAGCATCAGCTCGCACCTGATCTTCCTGTCGCTTGAGCTGAACCGGATGGATGACGCGCTGCTGGATGCCAAGCTGAGTGACCCTGCGCTGGCCCGCTGGTCCCCTTGGCTGCGCGACCTGCGCGTGTTCCGTCCGCACGAGCTGTCCGACGAGCTGGAGCGGCTGCTGCACGAGAAGGAGGTGACCGGGCGCAGTGCCTGGAGCCGGCTGTTCGATGAGACCGTCGCCGGGATGAAGGTGTCGGTGCGCGGCGAGGAGCTGACGGTCAGTGCCGCCCTGAACAAGCTGTCCGACCGGGACCGCAGCGTGCGGCAGGATGCGGCGATGGCGGTCGGCAGGGCGTTCGAGGGCAATATCCGGCTGTTCTCGCTGATCACCAACACGCTCGCCAAGGACAAGGAGATCGTGGACACCTGGCGCCGCTACCCGCGCCCGGCGAGCTACCGAAACCGGTCCAATATGGTCGAGGACGAGGTGGTGGACGCGCTGGTGGACGCGATCACCTCCGATTATGCCCGGCTGTCGCACCGTTATTATGCGCTGAAGGCGAAGTGGCTCGGGCTGGAGAAGTTGGAGCACTGGGACCGTAATGCGCCGCTGCCGGACCAGGCGGACCGGCAGATCCCCTGGGACGAGGCGCGGGACCGGGTGCTTTCGGCGTATGGCGATTTCTCGCCGGAGCTGGCGGAGGTGGGCCGGCGGTTTTTTGATCGGCCCTGGATTGACGCGGGTCCGCGGCCGGGCAAGTCGGGCGGAGCGTTCGCGCATCCCACGGTTCCGTCGGTGCATCCGTATCTGCTGCTGAACTACCATGGCAAGACGCGGGACGTGATGACCCTGGCGCATGAGCTGGGACATGGCGTGCACCAGGTGCTGGCGGGCGCCCAGGGCTATTTGATGTCCGGCACGCCGCTGACCCTCGCGGAGACGGCCAGCGTGTTCGGGGAGATGATGACCTTCCGCGCCCTGCTGGCGGGTGAGACCGACCCGAAGCGGCGCCGGGGCATGCTGGCCGCGAAGGTGGAGGACATGCTGAACACGGTCGTTCGCCAGACGGCGTTCTACCAGTTCGAGAGCCTGGTCCATACCGAGCGGCGTACCGGCGAGCTGATGCCGGACCGCATCGGCGAGCTTTGGATGCAGGTGCAGACTGCGAGCCTGGGCCCGGCATTCCACTTTACGCCGGAGTATCGGGTTTACTGGTCCTATGTGCCGCATTTCATCCATACGCCGTTCTATGTTTATGCGTATGCGTTCGGCGATTGCCTGGTGAATGCGCTGTATGGCGTGTTCCAGGGGGGGCACCCAGGGTTCGAGCGCAAGTATCTCGACATGCTGCGGGCCGGCGGCACCAAGCGGCACAAGGAATTGCTGGCGCCGTTCGGGCTCGACGCCTCCGATCCGGCATTCTGGCGGCGGGGCTTAGACGTCATCAGTGGCTTCATAGACGAATTGGAGGCCGAGTGATGGCTGACGACGTACGCGGCCCCAACCTGTTTGGGGAAATCAGGCGGTTCGCCCGCACCTCCGGCGCCGTGGGTGGGATTGCCGCCCGAGTCGCGGGCGAGCGGGTGTTCGGCTTCAAGACCGACCGCAATGCCCATGCGGAGGATTTGAAGAACATCCTTGGCGGCCTGAAGGGTCCGTTGATGAAGGTGGCGCAGATCCTGTCCACCATCCCCGACGCGCTGCCGGAGGAGTATGCGCAGGAGCTGGCGCAGTTGCAGGCCAATGCCCCGGCGATGGGCTGGTCCTTCGTACGCCGGCGCATGGCAGGCGAGTTGGGTGCAGATTGGCAAAGCAAGTTCAAGAGCTTCGGCCAAGAAGCCGCGGCGGCGGCGAGCCTCGGCCAGGTGCATCGGGCGACGCTGCCTGATGGGACCGAGGTTGCCTGCAAGCTGCAGTACCCCGACATGCCCAGCACGGTGGACGCCGACCTGCGTCAGCTCCGCCTGGCAATGGGCGTGTTCAAGCGCGTTGCCAAGGTGATCGAGGGCGACGAGGTTTATACCGAGGTCGCCGAGCGGCTGCGGGAGGAGCTGGACTACCTGCGGGAGGCCGCGCAGATGCGGCTGTATAGCAACATGCTGCGGGATGAGCCGACGGTTACGGTTCCCCGGCCGATCGAGGGCTACTGCACCCCCCGCTTGCTGACGATGAACTGGCTGACCGGCACGGGGATGCAGGCGTGGATCGATGCGGAGCCGCCGCAGGTCGCGCGCAACGAGATGGCGCGGACGCTGTTCCGGGCCTGGTATATCCCGTTCTATGGCTACGGCATCATCCACGGGGACCCGCACCTCGGCAATTACCAGGTGCGAGACGATGGCGGGCTGAACCTGCTGGATTTCGGTGCGATCCGGGTGTTCCGGCCCCAGTTCGTGCAGGGCGTGATCGACCTGTATGAGGCGATCCGCGACGGGGACGAGGCGAAGGCGCAGCATGCCTATGAGGGCTGGGGGTTCATGAACCTGAGCAAGGCGCAGATCACCAACCTGAACCTGTGGGCGCGCTTTATCTATGATCCGCTGCTGGATGACCGGGTGCGCCGGATTCAGGAGAACAATGATCCGGAGTTCGGGCGTTCGGTTGCCGAGCAGGTGCATGCCGGGTTGAAGGAAACGGGCAGCGTGCGGCCGCCGCGGGAGTTCGTGCTGATGGACCGGGCTGCGCTGGGGCTGGGCAGCGTGTTCACGCGGCTGCATGCGCAGCAGAACTGGTATCGGCTGTTTCATGAGTTGGTGGATGGGTTCAACAGCGCGCAGGTGGCGGAGCGGCAGGCGGCAGCGCTGGCGGAGGCGGGGGTGCCGGAGAGCGTTTAGGGCTGGGAGGGTTACGGCCTGGCGAAGTTTAGGGTGCAGGGCCGGGTCTCGATCCGGGTTCCTGTCCCATGGCTGCTAGTGAAGCGTGCGTTGACCCGGTAGTGGTAGGGCGTGAGCTTCACGACCCGGCCGACCGAATACTGCGGTGGTCCCGTCAGGCCGTCGGCTGCCAGAATCGCCGAGCCGTCGGACTGGACGCGGCCGTCCAGGGTGAGCCAGCTCGGCATGCCCCGGGTGCCGTTCTCGCCATGCAAGACGCCGTCCACCACTGCTGCGCTGAAGTGGTAAACGTAGCCGAACGCACCATCGGCGGCTGTGGGACATGTCACGCTGACGGCCCAAGCCCCGTCGAACGGAGTGGCGGCGTGACTGGAAATCGGCCAGCCGGCCAGGGTTGACGCAAACACGGCGGCAAGTTGCGGCATGCGAGGAGGCGCCACGACCATCTCCTTGAAAGGGCTGATCCCTGCATGACCATAGCAGGTAAGCTCCATCCGGCGAGCGGTGACGACCGCGGAGCGGCATCCGTGCCATCCCAGCGGTCCGCAGAGTCTAACCCTATCGGACCACCGCACGCCAGAATTCTACGCCGGGTCTGAACCGCCGCAGGGGCGCCTAAATAAACGCCCGCCGCAACGCCTGGCTGGCGCTGTCGATCAACGTGACCGCCACCACGATGATCAGCATGATCGCGCAGGTCTGCTGGAACTCGAAGGCGCGGATGATCTCCCATAGCAACTGCCCGATCCCGCCGGCCCCCACCAGCCCGATGACCGACGCGGACCGCACGTTGCTCTCGAAGCGGTAGAGCGAGAAGCTGACCCATGCCGGCATCACCTGCGGGATCACGCCGTAGGCGATCTCCTCGATCCCTCGGGCGCCGGTGGCGCGCACGCCCTCGACCGGATGCGGGTCGATCCCCTCCACCGATTCGGCGAATAGCTTGGCGAGTATCCCCGTCGTGTGGACCCACAGGGCCAGCACCCCGGCGAATGGGCCAAGGCCCACCGCCACCACGAACAGCATGGCGAAGACCAGCTCGTTGATGCTGCGGCACAGGTCCATCAGCCGCCGGGTCGGCTGCGACACCCACCAGGGCGCGATGTTGCCGGCGCACATCAGCCCGAACGGCACCGCGAACAGGATTGCAAGCCCGGTGCCCCAGATGGCGATCTGGATCGTCAGCACCATCTCGGTGACGTAATCGCGCCAATGGCTGAAGTCCGGCGGGAAAAAGTCGCGTGCCAGCGTGCCGATGTTGCCGCCATAGCGCACCAGGTCCATCGGCTTGATGCCGGCGCCGTCGTACGACCAGGCCAGCACCGCCACGATCGCGGCATAGCCCAACAGCCGCAGCAACCCGGGCTTGCGGGCCGCTGCGGCGCTCAGTGCATCTGCCGTGAGGGTTTGCGACGCCAAGCCTAGCTGCCAGTCTTCGCCATCTCGGCGTCCAGGTTCCTCAGCTTGGCGTCAAGGTCGGCGATCTTCTTCGCCTTCTCGTCTGCGGACAGGGTGGTGTTCGTCTCCGTGGTCAGCTTCTCCCGGAACACGGCGACCTGGCGCACCGGCAGGAGTTGCGCGTTGCTGCTGGCGATGAACTGGCCCCAGCCGCCGAGGTCGGCCAGCACCTTGCGCTCATGCGCCACGTCGGCGCCGGGGCGGTCGGTGCCGTAGGCGAGGAAGAAGGCGCGCACCTTCTCCTTCAGTGCCGGGTCGAGGTCGCGGCGCCAGACGATGGGGTCGGCAGGGATGATCGGGCTGCGCCAGATCTCGCGGATGTTGGCGGCCCGGGCGGGCTGCGCCTTGGTGAACTTCTCGAAATCCTCGGTATTGTTGGTCGCCACGTCCACCTGCTTGTTGGCGACGGCCAGCAGGTTCGCCTCGTGGTTGGCGCTGACGACGTTCTTGAAGAAGTGGCGGATGTCCACGCCGTTCTTGGCCCAGGCATAGTAGCTGGGGATCAGAAAGCCGCTGGTGCTGTTCGGGTCGCCGTTGCCAAAGTTCAGCGTGCCGGGCTGCGCCTTCAGCAGCTCCTGCAGCGTGTGGTAGGGGCTGTCCTTGTTGACGATCAGCACGCTGTAGTAGCCCTTGCTGCCGTCGGCATAGGTCTTCTGCGCGAACACCTCGCCATCGGCGCGGTCCACGGCCTGGATGGCGCTGGCGTTGCCGTACCAGGCGACCTGCACCTTATTGAACCGCATCGCCTCGATCACCCCGGCGTAATCGCTGGGGTAGAAGCCGTTCACCTTCACCCCGACCGCCTTCTGCATGTCCTCCAGGAACGGCGTCCACTGGCTGCGCAGGTTTTGCGTGCCCTCGGTCGAGACAATGCCGAAATTGATCTCGGACGTCTCCGCGCGGGCGGGTGCGGCCAATGGGATGGCAAACGCGGCAAGCAGGGCGATGCGGCGGGTGAGTTCCATGATGGGCTGCTCCTTCTGGGATGGGACTGGGA
>CAXTOB010000049.1:0-17674 GCA_964245505.1 uncultured Acetobacteraceae bacterium
TTACGGACGGGACCAAGGTTCTCAACCTCCTCTTTGCCGAGGCGGGAGAATGAGCCAGCCACGGCCGTCGCGCCGGCGCCAGCAGCGCAGAGAAGCGAGGCCCTTCCCTGCCTCGACCTTGTTAGCCCGCTTGCCGATCAGCAGGGCGAGCAGCAGCAGACGACCAGCACCGCCGACCAGGCCCAGTCACCTCATAGACCGAAAAACGGCCAAGTCGCAGAACGAATGACAAACCTGTCGCAGAACTCCGTTGCAGTAGCACTTCCATGTGCAACAGCGAAGCGCGACGCGTAAGCCCTTGTTCGCAATCAGGCCAATTTATGTCGCTAAAACGACGGTTTGCTAAACAAAATCAAGATGGCCGTTTTCGGACCTTTGTGGTTACTGGGCCGACCAGGTGGTATCATCGCCAGAGTAGGGCGGGGCTTCGCCCCGCTTTTCCTCCCGCCTATCGTCCGGGTTTACCTACTCCCTCGACCTTCCGAAGGACACGCAAAGCCATGACGAACGACGAATACAATGCTTGCCTGGATATCCTTCGCTGGACCCCGCAAATCGTCTCAGACCTGACCGGGGCCGGGCTTCGCCAGGTCCGCAGATGGGGCACCACCGCACCCGTTCCGGCCGGAGTTGCCGACTGGCTTTCCAGGCTGGCAGCACTCGCGAATGATCCACCTGGCCCACCACCCCGCGTTGATCCTCCGGCCGATTAGACCTGCCATTGGATTCTGACCCAACAGTCGTGTTACCAACCGCCACTTGATCACGCGTTCCGCCGCGCGACACTATTGCATTGTCCGTCTACCCGTCCGGCAATCAATTTGTCCGGCTTCTCGTTTGCCCGTTCAGCGTTTCCGGACAGATAGCGTGTGACCGCTCAACGGTCGTTTGACGGACAGGCCGCTCCTTACCGGCAGGGCAGAGCTTTTGGCTGCTTAACCGGGAACGAACAGAATCGCAGCTGCTGCTGCGTCGACGCCCCTCACGTGAAAGCAGGGGCGGGCCGCCCCATGTGAGTTTTAGGAGTGATCGATGGCCCCGAAAATCGATTTAATCAGGAATGCAGCAGTTCGTTGCGCCGACATGCTGTCTGTAGCCGGATATGCGTTTCAGCCGACAGACGAGCGGGACGTCATCAGAGCCTATGCAAGCATTCGACACCGGCGTATTCGGCCGCGCGTAAGAGTTGTGCATAAAGCGAGCTATACCGTCCCGTCTCACCTTGCCTACGGCGAGCAGCAGCTTTTGGCGAAGGTCGCGGCCGGCGGTGATTTATGGCCTCATCAGAGCCGGCAGATCGGCAATGTTGCTGCGGAAGACGGGATGCTGAACGACTACGGCATTCAGCACTTCCATCTCGGGACTTCCTCCGATCCTAAGCGCCCGCACCTGATTCAAGGCACGAAGGAGCTGTTATTCGCGGTCCTGAAAGAGAACGATTTCTATGCTCTGGGCGTCTTCGATCATTCGGCGTGGTCGAAGCAGGCACTCCTGGACATCATCCACGCGAACTGGCCGCAGCTCATGGCGCCTTACGCTATCCAGGACGGTCCGCACATGAAGGTGTTGGGGCTTAGGCACAATTACACCGACGAAGAGGTGGCCAAACTGCGCTCGGTAGGGATCAACGCCCTCCAGCAACGGTCGGACGGCACAATTCATGCTGGGATGGGCGGCGGGCTCACCACGAATGGTAAGAGCATGGCCGCAACGCGGGATGCGATCGGACTTGTCGGCATTCTTGAGCACCTGCAAGACGAGGTGTCAGAGACGCTTGAAATCAGGATATCGGCGGCGGGCCTCCCGGCAGACACGGCTATTCGCCTGGAATGGCGCAACGATGCGCCGTTTGTAGTCACCGATCCGCCTGCCTTCGAAATCGACCTGACTGGAAAGTTGGCCATTCCGCCTCTTTAAAGGGTGATCGTCGGTCGCATGCGACCAATCGCAAAGCCGACGCTTCTAGCCGAGTGTCCACTTGAGGTTCGTTTGGCGGACAGGTTAGCTTGTTGAACCAACAGCCATTTCATATGCTTTCAGGCGTGTTCTATGCGGCATGTCCTGGAGGCGAGAGCGCCCTTTCCACTGTGGATTCGGCGTGAATGGCGGTCGTGTCAAACAGAGGCACCGCGCTGTCCTCGGGACGGACCAGGAGCATGATCTCCGTGCAGCCCAGTATGATGGCCTGCGCCCCGCGCTCCACCAGCCGCCCGATGACTTCCCGGTAGGTGTCCCGGGACGCCGGCTCGACCCGGCCCTGTACCAGTTCATCGTAGATCACCCGGTGGACCGCGGCGCGGTCCTCGTCGCCCGGCACCAGCACGTCCAGGCCGAAGCGGTCCGCCAGGCGGCCCTTGTAGAACGCCTGCTCCATCGTGAATGCCGTCCCCAGCAGGCCGACGCGGGACAGCCCGGCCGCCTTGATGCGCTCGGCCGTGGGATCGGCGATGTGCAGCAACGGAATGCCGATGGCGGCCTGCACCTGGTCGGCCATGCGGTGCATGGTGTTGGTGCAGATCAGCACGAAGTCGGCCCCGCCCCGCTCCAGCCGCCGCGCCGCGTCCGCCAGCAGCGCCGCCGCCTCGTCCCAGCGCCCGGTGTGCTGCAACGCCTCGATCTCGCCGAAGTCGAAGGACCACATCAGCACGCGCGCCGAGTGGACGCCGCCCAGGCGGACGCGTACTGCCTGGTTGATGATCCGGTAGTACTCGGCCGAGCTTTCCCAGCTCATACCGCCGATCAAGCCGATCACCCGCTGCTGCATAGCTTCCTCCTATCCATCGTGCGTAGCCGTTCAGGCCGCGTGACGATGCCGCACCAGCCCGTCACGGATGTGCTGGGCTAGCTCGGTCGCCGCTGCCCCGGCCTGGTGGCGCGGCAGGTGGAGGTTGATCGCGAAGGCCGGCAGCTCTGGCAGGCCGAAGCTGGCAGGCAGGATGTCGAGGTCAGGCGGGAGGGTGGATGCCAGCCAGGCGGACACGGCCATGTCCGCCCGCACGGTCGCCAACGCCGCCTCCATGCTGCCGTTCTCAAAGACAGCCCTCCATGCAGTGCCATGCCCGGTCAAAGCTGCCAGGACTGCGGGACGGAACGCGCAGGTGTCGGCCACCAGCGAAACCGGCAAGGGGCGCTTTAGGTGCGCGGTCCCGGCCTTGGCCCCGACCCAGACAAGCCGCTCGATGCTGAGGCACTCGCCCGCGGACGGCCCGGCTGGCTCCTCGACCACGGCAAGGTCAACCTGCCCCATCGCCAGCGCCTCCACCAGCTCCGGGGACGGCGCGCACACCAGGGAGAGTTCCACCCGCGGGAAGGCGTCCGCGTACGCCTTCAACACGGATGCCAGATGGCTGCTGACCAGATCGGGAGGCGCCCCAAGCCGCACCTGACCTTCAAAGGCCACCGTGGTCATCTCGGCCCATATCTCGTCATGCAGGGCGAGCAGCTTTCGGGCCTGGCTGAACAGGCGTTCGCCAGGCCGGGTCAGCCGCAGGCCGCGCCGGTCGCGCTCGAACAGGCTGCACCCGAGCGTTTCCTCCAGCCGCTTGACCTGTTGGCTGACGGCACCCTGCGTGAGGTGAAGCGCGTTCGCGGCGGCCGTCATGCTGGCTTTGTCTGCGACGGCAACGAAGGTGCGGACGAGGCCGGTGTCCAGGTTGCGGGTCATGCCATCTATCATGACGCCTAATGCAAGGTATGACAAACATTAGCTTACCGTGATGTGGTGGCGGGCCTAACTTGTTCCCATTCAGGCCGGGGAGAACGGCGACATGGCGTTTGACGCGATCCTGCCACTCGTTCTGTTCGTGGTTGTCTCAACCATCACGCCAGGGGGTGCTACCACGCTGGCGACAGCCTCGGGCGCGCAGTTCGGCTTCCGGCGCTCCGTGCCGTTGATGGCGGGCATCGCTGCCGGCCTGGCAACGCTCGCTGCCGCCTCCGCGGCCGGATTGGCTGGCCTGCTGCTGGCGGCGCCGTCGCTGCAAACGGCCATGAGGATGGCGGGGTCGGCCTACCTGCTCTGGCTGGCTTGGAAGATCGCTAGAAGCGGGCAGCCGAACATGAACGCCAACATGGGGGTGCCCACGAGCTTCCTGGGGGGTGCCGGCCTGCTTCTGCTGAACCCGAAAGGCTGGGCGATGGCGCTTGGCGCCGCGGCGTCGTTCGCGGCCCTTGCCAACGGGCCGTTGCAGCTCGCGCTTCTGCTCGGTTCCGCCTTCGGCCTTGCGGCAGCCGTGTCGCTGTCACTCTGGTGCATGGCCGGGCTGCTGCTCGCCCGGCTGCTGCGGACCGAGAGGCAATGGCGGGTGCTCAACGCCGTGCTGGGCGTCCTGCTCGCCGCGTCCATCATCCCGATGTGGTTGGAGTGAGCGGGACAGGCACCTAACCAGCCTGTACCACTTGGTCAAACGTCCCTCAGACGAAGTGGTACAGCCCACGCCCGGCACTGTCCGTCAGGGTTGGTTTGACGGACGGCCGCTAACGTCTACTCCATCCAGCCGCACGACTGACGCAGGTTTGTGAAGTGGCGGCTGGTGACACGACTGTTGGGTTAAGGCCCATTGATATCGCGAACCTACACCGCCGCCTGACACCGAATCCCCATATCTAGTGCCAAATGACCAGTCCAACGGCATCAAGCCATCCAAGCAGCATGATGCGGCGGCCGAGTTGTTGATCGAACTGCCGGAAAAACCCGTATTTGAGCGTTCCCCAGGCCATCATGCCAAGCATGACCATTCCGATGATTGCAGTGCTGCCGTGACCAAGTGCGCTTTCTACCGACATGGCGCACCCTCCTCGTTACCAGGCGACGGGTCAGCGACTTTACCGCCTGGAAAATAGCCGTAGAGGGTGGAGGGCGACACACCGACGCGCCGCGCGACTTCGGCAAAGGCCGTCGATCCTTCACGCAGAAGGGCGCCGGCAATCGCTAGATCTCCTTCCGCCAGCTTGCGAGGTCTCCCGCCCTTCTTTCCTCTTGCCCGAGCTGCGGCTAACCCAGCCTTTGTACGGTCCTGGATGACGTCACGTTCAAACTCGGCCAAGGCGGCGAATATGTGAAAGGTGAGCCGGCCGGTTGCGGTGCTGGTGTCGATCGCGTCGTGCAGCGATCTCAGCTCGATACCCCTGCCCCTCAGATCGCCCGCGGTGTCCACGAGCTGGCGGACAGAACGGGCAAGCCGGTCCAGCCGCCAAACGACGAGGACATCACTCTGACGCATGTAGTCTAGCGCTTTATGCAGTTCCGGCCGGTCCCTTTGGGCACCGGATGCAGTCTCGACGTACACGCGATCACACCCGGCCGCGTTGAGCGCGTCCAATTGCAGCGCAGGATTCTGCTCAGAAGTAGAAACGCGCGCATAACCTACGAGCTGTGACATGGGACGGGAACCCTCGGAAACTCACCTACCCCCTATAGTATCCGACGATAGGGTTTCCGATAGGGTTTCCGGGCACTTTAGAGGCTAGAATGTCCTCCGTCTGGGCCGGTCAACGGCGACCGCGCCAAACGGAGGTTTCCCGAGAACGCATGAGAAAGCCAAGTGGCTTAATTCTCGCAAATGAACCGGCAGCCGGTTGACGGGTAGTCACCCTGCCTGGCTTCAGCGCAGATCGGACGATCTGGTGTTGCTAAGGGACTGCCGGTATCGATACTCGCAGGTTCGAGGGCGGATACCTTACAGACGCCCTTGACCTCTCGCTGAACCGTGTTTCCATCCGGCCCTACACAAGCAAGCATTGACGAATGATTTTCGGGAACCTTGTTAACAAGTGCAACGATAGCCTGGCCATATTGTGTTAGGCTCCAGCCTTTACTCAGTCCCTCCTTTGAGGGCATTGCAGAAGCAGGCAAAGGCCCCTGTGGACATTGATAGACAGTTTCCGCATACACCTTTGTGGTGGCTAAGCCGACAATCGTGAACGTCGTGAGAGCGACAATGCTTCTGTTCATCGTCCATTCCTTTGCTTGTCATTGCCGAGGGGTATCGCTCTGCATAGGCCTTGCTGACGACAACGAGAGTCTACGGCACGTCATTCTAGACCTCGCTGGCTATTTAGGTAGCCCTCGATCCGCCTTTGGACCGGGATGTTTCAACAGTGCAATCCTACTAGGACGCTCCCGGCAATGCTTGCATCGCAGGCGCAGAACAATCGTTCCTAGGAGAAGATGGCCCATGCGTCTGAGCGGTACGGTGTGACAGTAAGCGCAGGCGTCTCCCCTTCAGGGCCGCTACGTCGGGCTTCGCCCCGAGCCACGCGAAGGGCGTGTCTCGGCCCTTCGGGCTTCCATCGCTGACGCAAGGCCAGGAAGAGGCCAGGATGCTCGCTACGGGCAAGGGGTGGGTCCTCGCCGTCCTCGCCATGCTCGCCCCCCAAGAGGGGCTGTGCGTGGCTCCGGGCGGCTGCGGTCCCGGCGCGAAGACGCGCCGCCCCTGCCCTTCGCTGTGCGTCCCGGCTGACCGGAAGGCGTCGGGACGAAGGGCGTCCCTAGCCAATAATCGACGCCCAAGAAGTCCTGCCGGACTGGCGTCGAACAAAGGGCGGGGTAGTGAAGTAAAAGGCCCAATGGGAGACAGCCTATACATCGAAGCACGCATCCGTTACAAGAATAACGCAAACTATCTATTGACAGAGCAGGTTAGGATTGTATAATAAGGGTATTGGCAGGGTATTGGCTCTAGCCGGAAAAGAGGGATTTACCCTATGGTTCTTCGATTAGTTATTCGTGCAAGCGACGACCCTGTTATCAAGACAGAGCGGGTTAAGCTGCTTGCGAGCGGTACGCAACTTGTCGCAATTGGGATTTTGGTGGGTTCGTTCGTGTCTCCATTCTTCAACTCTGCCATCAGCATTCCGCTTTGGACCCGGTTCGGGGCAGCCGGTCTGGCGGGGTGCTTAGAGCTTTTAGCCCTTCGCATTCTCAGCTATATTCCCATCGTGATCCCCCCGAAGGAGGGTTAAATGGACATCCTGCTAGGGTTCCTTGTTACCATTGTGCCGTTCTTCGCCATCGTCGCGGCTGGGCTTTACGCTGAAGATCGCTGGCTAGGACCTCCGAAACACCGGTAGCAACAAAGGGCGGCATTCGTGCCGCTCTTTCCTTTTCTAGAGTGTGCAAGCTGTGATCCCTGCCCTGATAGGATGGCGTTGAACAAGGGTCTTTGCAGGTTTTGGGGTGTGACGGGGACCACCTAGGACTTGCACCATGCAAGTCCTAGCAGGGCGATGGAGAGATGCCAGGCGGCTATTCCGACCTTGGCCGCTATCCGATCCTTGCAGTCCGGTGCAGCTCCGCAAGCTCGTATTAGGTTTGCAGGTTCATCCAAAACACACGTATACGCCGCCCATAATTTCATACTATAGAAATATCCTCTTTACAACATGGAGAATTATGGTCTATTCTCCATGTTGTTAAAGGGGAGTGGGCGTGTGATGATGAAGGGACGGAGCGGCGCAGCAGCAGCGCCGAACAGGAGAGCGGCCGTATGGCGAAGAAGCCCGCAGAACCACCCAAGCAGCAGCAGGCCGACTCAGGCAAGCCAGTCGAGGGAGTGCGCCAGGTGACGATAGCCTTCCCGATCACGGAGACACTGCACTACGCGGTGAAGTTGCGGGCGGTGCAGGAACGCACAACAGTCAAGGCTGTGATGATGAAGGCGCTAAAGGCTGTCGGGTTCGACGTGCCAGATGATGAACTGGTGGATCGCAGGGCAGGCCGGGCAGGTCGGCCGAAGGGGCGCGGATGAAAACCCTTGTTGTGCTGAATGAGAAAGGAGGCGTTGGTAAGACGACCCTTTCGACCCATGCCGCATGGTTCTTCGCGGAACGCTACCGCACCCTTGTTCTGGACTTGGACCAGCAGGCGAACCTTTCATACACCCTTGAGGGCAACCTGTCTGGCGTTGACGCCATAGGATTGTTCAAGGAACCAACGCAGGTTCCCAGGCGCGGACACTTCACCGTTGCCAGAGCCACGGACGAGCTGGGAGAGGCCGAAAGAGCCGAGCAATCCGCTATTGAGGTGTTCCAGGCCAGCATCAAAGCAAATGCCGACGCCTACGACCTTTGCATCATCGACACCCCGCCAATGCTTGGCCTTCGGACGTTTGCGGCCCTGTTAGCTGCGGATGCGGTGCTGGCGCCTATCGAGTTGGGCGACTACTCGATCACAGGTGTGCAACGGCTGTTACAGGCCATCAAGGGAGTTGCCCAGCACTACGGCCGGGATGAGCCGCAATTCTTGGGTTTGCTGGTATCGAAGTTCGACCGACGCAGCGTACGGGAGCGGTCGTTGTTCGAGGGACTTGCCGAGGAGATCGGAGGGCTGCTGTTTCCTGGCGTTGTCGCTAAGCGGGATGTTTATGCAAAGGCCGCGGGCGAGCGTATCCCGGTTTGGCAGATGAAGGGCGCCGCAGCCAAGGAAGCTGGAGCAGAAGTCAGAGGCGTATTTGCGACCGTCGAGAAGATGATGGAGTTGACCCATGGCTAAGGCTTCGGCTGCAAAGCCCGTTTTCGGGACTGGAGTTCTGTCTGGCCTACGTCAAGCAGCCGGGACCGGAGGGGGCGAACCCCTAACCCTGCTACTTGATCAAATCGACGAGGACCCCAATCAGCCACGCAAGGTATTCAGTGACGCCGAGCTGGACCAGATGGCGGAGACCATCAAGTTGCTTGGCGTGTTGTCACCAATCGGCGTCAGGAAGGGTGCAGGCGATCGGTATGCCCTTGTCTATGGCGCACGCCGGTTGCGTGGTTCTCGCCTTGCTGGAAAGACACGTATTCCGGCGATCATACTGACAGCCGAGCAGGCTACATTGGCGGCACAGATAATCGAGAACCAGTCGCGGGCCGCACTGGCAAACAGCGATCTTGCCGCAGCAGTAAACCAGCTATTCAAGGACGGGATGACGGTCAAGCAAATCGCCGTAGTGTGCAATCTCAAAGAATACCAAGTTGCGGCTTTCCGAGCGGTCGAGAAGCTACCGGCGTTTCTACGCAGCCGCTTGGATCATGCGGACATCAGGGCGCTCTATGACCTATCACGTGCATGGGACAAGCACCCGGAAGCGGTAGAGAGTGGGATGCCGGCCGAGGACGTTTACCTGACGATCACAGAGGCTCGCCGAGTTATCGAAGCGGTCACGGGCAAGTGGACGGGCGGGATAGTTCCGTCAGGCAAGCAGGATGTCCCGGGCGTTGCAACGACTCCGCCTCCGGTTGAACCAGCATCGTCCGTCAAGGTCCCATCTCGCGAACCGACGAAGGCCGTAGCGCCAGACGGCCCGGCTTTGCCGTTAGTGCTAGACGGACCAGAGCAGCCAACACCGCCGCCGGAAATGCCCGAGGCGTCGGAACGGATCGAAGGTCCGCTACCTGCACCCGAGCCGACGAGGCCAGGTCCGCCAGTTCAGGATACCAAGACGGCCCCGGAGTTTCTTATGGAGACGGCAGACGGCGAGCAGGGGACACTGTTGACGAGCCGGCGATCGGAAAAGCCGGGTTACGCCTTCGTCAGGATTGGCACGCAGATCGTGGAAACACCGTTCCTTGAGCTGCGGTGCATTAACGTTTTGTAGCCCAGGAGGGCAGGGACATGCGGGACGAGCCTTTTAACCTGCCCTCCATTCGGTCGGCTTCGCCGCATAGGACATTTGCGGCCGCGCTGTTGACGCTCTTTGTTCGGATAGTGGTCATGCCCCTTTGGCTTGCGGCATGGATGGTGCTGGCAGTTTTGCTTCGGTTGACCCGCCCATTCGTCGTGCTCCTTTGTGTCGTGGCGATCGTAGGCGGCGTGTCAGCGGCCATGATGTTCGCCGAGGCAGGGATGTGGCGTGATGCCTTAAAGGCCAGCCTAGCCGTATGCTGCTGCGGTCTGATCCTAGGGCTGCATACGCTGACGATGCACTCGATCGAGAGTCGGCCGTGAGCGGACGTGACGAGAGGCGAGACGCCGCAGAACTCGAAGATCTGCGGGCGCGAGTTGACTGCCGCTTAGTCCTGGAGCGAGCCGGGTGGGAGCTGGATGCTCGAGAGAGCACGAGAGGCGCAGCGAAGTACAGAGCCGGCGCTGGACGCATCGTCATTGTCACCCATGAAGGGAGGGGATGGTTCGACCCATTGAACGACAAACGAGGGGACGTGCTGGCCCTAGCTCAACACGTTTGGGGTGGAACGCTTGGACACGCTCGGAAGGCCCTCAGACCTTTAGCGGGCCTTAGCCCTACGCTGTCACCAATGCATCGTGAAACTGAAGTGCCGGAGATCGACGCCGAGGCGGCTTGGCGGGCCGCGCGCGAGCTTCGCAAGGGATCACAAGGTTGGACCTACCTTGTCGAGACGCGCGGGTTGCCCGAGGCGACCATTGAGCGCGCCTTAAAGGTTTCGGAATTACGGGAAGGCATCTGCGGAACAGTATGGGCGATGCACCAAGGGGTATCGGGTCGCATTACGGGTTGGGAAATGCGGGGTCCGAAGTACAAAGGTTTCAGCAAAGGCGGACGTAAGGCGTTGTTTTGGCTGGGGCACCCAGCGGTTGCTGACAGAGTGACCGTAACCGAAAGCGCAATCGACAGCCTAAGCCTTGCGAGCCTTGAGGGTTGGCCGGAGGGCACCGTCTACGTGTCAACAGGAGGTGGCTATAGGCCGGAAACAGGCGATGCGCTTGGGAGCATACTACCACGCGGGAGCGTGCTTGTTGCAGCTACTGACCGGGGAGTTGGGGGCAACATCCTAGCCCATCGACTTCGCGAGCTGGCGTCGGGACATGCGGTCGATTTCACTCGGCTTGTTCCCACAGCCAAGGATTGGAACGCGCAGCTTACAGGTGGTGATGCGACCAACCTGGAGGGCAAGGGATGAGCAGCCGCCGACAGATTCCAGGCAAGCGCCCGGAGCTTGCGATCACGGTTGGATGGGACAATCCGCTACGGACTTACTTCGCCCAGGTGGATCGAGTGGACGGCTCGTGCATTCTTTGGGTGGGGTCCGAGGTAAGAGAGTGCCCGACTGCGGAGGCGCTTGTGGTGCCACTTGCTCCCTACGTTGACCTGCAACCGGAAATGATCGAGCAGCTACGGGCGGACCGGCTGGCAGACATCGACCGGGGGCCGACAGACTTGCAACGAGCATGGCTCAGCTCATTGGGGTAGCTAGATAGGGTGCTGACGAGGGGCCGAGGACTTGCACCATGCAAGTCTGGCGAGGGTCCCCACAGGTGCTGACGAGGGGGCCGAGGACTTGCACCATGCAAGTCTGGCGAGGGTGGCGAGTGCCTCAAACCTACAAACCTTCCCTTCCTCTTGCCCAGCTTTTTCTTAGCCCATAGAGGATTATGTATAGTGATGTAGGACCAGGGCGGGATATGTTTGTTGGTGTCAGTGTATTACAATAGGCTTAGGCATGACGGGTCGCAACGGACAAGAGCTGCTTTCCGCCTGGGTGCCGGCGGACGTCGCCGACCGCTTCAAGGCATGGGCACGAGGCAGAGAGGGCGGCACATCCGCGGAGCTGCGCCGCATGGTCACTGAGGCCGTGGATGGCGTTGCTCCCTCACCGCCGCCAGGCAGTTCCGGCTACCGTGTGACCGTTCGCTTGAAAGACGCCGACCGCTTCGCCCTGCTACGAGTAGCCAAGGCCCGGGCGACCACGCCCGCCAATTGGCTGCGCAGCCTTGCCATTGTCCACCTTGGCCGCCGGCCGCAGTGGAGCGAGGTAGAGGCTGCCGCCTTGCGTGAAATTGGCATGGAGGTCCGCCGGATTGGCAACAACGTTAATCAGATCGCTAAGGCGCTTAATACGGCCGTTCACGCGGGCGAGTATCCGGCCCATCAAGGGGAGGCAATCAAGGGTGCTGTCCAGGACATCCGATCGGAGCTGCGCCGGGTGGTGGCGATCTACTCCGGCAACTTCGACTATTGGGGGCTGCCGGACGCCGACCGCCCCACCGCGATGCCGGGCATGGAGGACCGCGAGCGCGCCAGGTTCGATGCTGACAAGCTCCGCCGTCACCTTCGTCCGCGCCGTCGTCCGGCTAAGTTCGTTGAGGATGATCGGGAGGTAGGCAGGGAGTAAGACTTGCATGGCGCAAGTCCACCAACACAGGGTTCGACGGCAACGAAATCGAACGAGTTTCATGTAGTCAGGCCATCCGGCCCACAATGGATTTGTAAAAATGCCCAGTGTGTGCAATTCTACACGATATTGGCAGATTTTCTGAAATTGTGGGATAACGCACATGTTACGCAAACGTCTTATTCGAGGATCCCGAGTATGGGAGCAAGCTGAGCTGGTGTGGAGGGTTCTGACAGCTCATGCAATGATGACAAGGCGGACCGAAAAGAGAACCATTACCTACGGCGAGTTGGCCGAGTTTATGGGTTACGATTCCAGAGCGGGTCACACTCTTGGAAGACCTTTGGAGCTTGTCGGGCAAATGTGCCTCTCAAAGGGCCTTCCACCCCTCAACGTTCTAGTAGTTACTCAGCATGGTTACCCCGGTGACGAGGTCCTACTACGGCCGGGTTCCACGATAGAAGCGGATCAAGAAGCCGTCCTTCACTTGGACTGGTTTGAGTGGCGGGCTCCAGTAGCCGGCAGTTTTCGGCTCCTCCTTGAAAACCAAAGATCAGACAGGCTGCTTAGTGTTTAGGCAGACTGACAACGGCCAAGCCCTAAGCTGGCCTACCAGCAACGCGAGGCAAAGAAGCAATGGGCAGCAGGCGAAAGCGCGCGGGCCATTGCCCGGAGCTACGGAGTTGATCGACGCATCATTGAAAGGCTTCCTGCGTGAGTGACGACAAGCCGGAGTCGACAAAGAGGCGCGCATGCGGTCAATGCGGAAAGCCTGCCGTCTACATGCCTGACAACGTTCCGCTATGCGTGGATTGCTATTACCGCCTGACGGTCGCACAGGTACTGCAGTTTAGAATGCACGCAGCAATGTCTAATCACGCCATGGATCAAATGGATGCCATAAGCGGTTTCTCTAGCGGAGGGCGTATCGTGCTTCCACCCATCCCACAAGCGCCTTTTACCTTGAACAATATAAAGCTGGATAACAGCGTTGTTGGTGCCATCAATATGGGAACAGTCAAGACCATTGACGTAAACCTGACCCAACTGCACAACGCCGGAAATGACCGAGCGAGCGATGCGCTTGCAAAACTAACTGAAGCAATCGCCTCCGCTAACGGTATCGACCTTAAGCAGAAAAACGAAATGACGGATCAAGTCGCCTTTCTAAGCGAACAAGCCGTTGCAGCAGCGCAAGACCGTAAGCCCGGCGTAATCCGGGCGACCCTGAGTGACCTACAACAGACGGCAGCGACAATTTCGGGGGTAGCGGGAGCATGGAACGTCGCAGCGCCTATAGTCCGACAGGTATTTGGCCTATCGTGACCTCGCAGGCCGTTTCCGCCACCTATCTCCGCAGAAAGTAAACTGCCGCAATTACAGCTAGGGCAACCCAGTATGTCCCGCGTTCCAGGCCGACTACACGTGCGGCCAAGCGATCATTTTGCACGCTAATTTTCTCAAGCCATGAAATCTCTTTGCTAACCTGTTCAGGGGCTTCCTCTAGGACGTTCTGTCCTTCGTCGGAAACAGGGCTAGGGTCGAACCCCGGCCTTGTCTTATGTATTTGTTCGCAGCGGCGACGATATTGGGCGATCATGTCGCCATATAGCTGGCCTTCGATTAGCGCCCTCTTTCGTTCATTAAGCAAAACGTAAAGGTTCTTAAGCGCTGCAAACACAAAAACATCCGAGTCTTTTTCAAATCCAGCTGTGATTTCCTTTTCGGATAGATCGTGACCGCTATAAAACGCGCAGCGTAGCGCAATGTCTGGATCATCGGCTGAGCCAAAATACCTAGGAAGTTCTTTAACATCTGTACTTCGACGGGAATAGAGCGCCGCAATTAGGCAACGCAGTTCCTCCTTCATTGACAGGTGAGTTACCCAGCCTTCTTCCTCATCTCCCTTGTAATTATTGATTTCGATCTCTCCCCATCTTTTTAGAACATGGGAAATCTCCGTTGGCCACGTCGTGTGCTCGGGGTGCAACCCGTTCAGGAAGTGTCTTGTGGTATGAACCGAGTGTTTAGTGACCGGCACCGTCTCCAGAAAACCGAAGATTGCTTTTTGTATGTTCCAGAGATCAAGGTCAGGGCTGTCGCGGCTATCCTTTTTTGTGTTGAAGCGTTCGTTGCCGGAACTAACGTAGATCATAGCAAGCCAGTCTACTTCGGCGACTTGGTCGAAGCATTCAGACTTTTTATAAAGCGAGAGCAGGACGGACTCGCGGATTGCCGGATTGGTCAGCAAGGTCTTTGCCTCGACGGTAAATCCTCTAGCCATCAAAGCGTCAAGACCGAAGTCTACCCGGTTGAAATAGCCAAGGTGTCGATTGGAGAGACACGCAACGCGAAGGCCGAGATTGTGGCGTGCTTGGTCGTCGTCTGCTGTCCCAGAGGATGCACGGTTATAGATAGCTTGGATGACCTTATCGTGGGTTGCAAATTGAGCCAAGGCTAGATCAATGAGCTTGTCATTCCGTCCTAGCAGAGCCGCTTCAAGCTTCTGTTTTTCCCCCCAAAACGCAACTACATTTTCGCCGTAGAACTTGATTTGTTCGTAGGCGAACTCCGGGGGCGCAACCATCAATCGAGCCTCTGATAGGCACTCCGGCTCTTCTAAGTCCCATGACATTCAAGCACTGTTCTCGCTCGGGTTTGCGTGCGTCCTTCCAAGAGAAGGCCCCCCGACGTTAACCTTCCCTCGCCGAGGTTGTGAAGACGGTGGAATTGAATTTCGGTTCCCCTGCAGCTGGACCCCTAACACCTTCACGGCTTGAACTACCGTCTCTGCCGCGGTGATGCCGACTGTTGCCGGTCCGTATGCGGTTGGTCCCTTCCGGCCTGGCCTCCCTCAGTCCGACTAGCGACGGAAGGCGAGGCCGGCTCCTCCCGTTCTGTTTCCAGGTTTCGAATGGATTGCAGCGTCGTGCTCATGAGTTGTCGCCTGTTCAGGGGCACGGGCATTTCAGCAACGAAGGCGCGAACATCCCGCGCCAGCCGCTGATCCTCTTTACTGCCACCCTCCAGCGTGTCGGCATGGGCCAGGTAGGCGTTTCGAATGGACTGTTGGCGATGCTGTATGGTGCTGTCCCAGGTAGAAACCTTTGACGGCTTAGCTCCGCTTGCTTCCCGGTTGGCCTCCGCATCCCGGCGCTTCGCTACAACCGACGAAGACTCGCGGATGGACAGCCGATGAAGGGCAGGCCCATCGTTTCGGCGCACCGCCCCTCGAGCCTGGCGCGGCGTAGCCTCAGCTTCGACACCGAAGCGGCGCAGCTCACGCGCAAACGTTTCACGCCAGCGTTGCAGATCGGCAGGCCCCGTGACGAGGCGCTTCCCGTCGTATCCTACGGCTCGCACCGTCAGGTGGACGTGGGGATGGTCCTTATCTTCGTGCCGCACTAACAGCCAGTCGTTATTCGGCAGCGACTGGCGCGCCCAGGTCCGGGCTGCCTCATGCACCTTGTCGGGCGGCGTGCCGGCCGGCATCGAGAGGATTACACCTACGGATTGGGCCGCAGACGGGTTGGGCTTACTACGCTCTGTGAGGGCATTGGCCGCAAGCCAGTCATCATGAAGAGCGCGCAAATCGGTGCGGGACTCTATCTTCGTGCCATCCTGTGTTTCGGCCAGGAGCCGCCCGTTGCGGGTGATGTAGTCGAGATGCTGCTTGAGATGGACCGTGCCACGAGAACGCCCCGTGATCTTTACCATGACCTCTGGGGCGCGTTTGACGATGCGCTGGAGACGCGCTTTGCCGCCTGGTGAAAGAGAGGGGGAAAAGGTTGCCCCTTTCCCCCCTAGCCGGACATCGCTCCCCCGGCTCTTGTAGGGGAGCCGCCAAACGGCTTCATCGTCGGATGACATTGCCGACCCGTTGTCACCTGCCGCGGGTGCGGCGGGGTTCCTCTGGTTCGTCGCGGCGAGCTGTCGGTTGCTGCGGCTGGGCTACTGACTTGACCTGCGGCGAAGGTTCCGGCGCGGTTGCTGCGCGCTTTAGGTCGGCCGACAGCACAACGGGGCCTTCAGCCTTTTCCTTCTTCACCAGCTCGGTCGCGACATAGGCCTTCATTTCTGCCTTCGCTTCCGAATTCAGCTTGTTCATCTGCCTGTCGATCTTCTCAGAGAGCGCGCCGAGCATCAGCCTGCCGTCAGGGGAGAGGGCGGCTGTAGCGATTTGCAGTGCCTTGCGATGATCTACAGAGGGCGCGGCCTCGGTATGAATAATCTTCTCTGCCTTTGCCTGCTGCTGCACAGGCGCGACAGGCTTGGCCGACACGTCAGGGGCAGATTTCACAGTTAATGGCAAGGAAAGCTCGGCGGCTGTGACGGCGGGCGCCTCAGACTTCACAGGCGGGAACGTGCTTTTCAAAAGCTGATCCGCTTCCCTATTCGGGTCCGCTTGGGTTTTAGGCAACACCGCATCGGCGAATGTTTTCTGCCTTTTGTTAAGGTCTTTCTCAGTCATGTCGAGAGCGGTAGTGATGCCGTCGAGGCGTCCGGTGGCTAGATTGGCTTGCAGTCCTTTGAGAGTTAAGCTTTGAGCGGAAAGAGAAGCCGCCAACTCGGGCTGTTTCCATACATTTTCAAGTGCGTTGCTTGATTTTATGACGCCGGTATTTACAAAACTGGTTGCAAGCGCCTGTTGTCCTTGTGGTTCAGTGTCACGGCTTTTAATAGCTGCCGCCAGTGTTACTATTGAGAATCTTGCCTCATTGAGAGCAAAGCGTTCGGCATTGAAACGCTCTATTGCCGCGTTCCAATTCTCGCGAACGGGGGCAAGCCGGGCCGGTGCCTGGCTTGGGTCAACCGCGGGCTGGAAGGGTGGGGGCGCGGCCGTCTGCGAAGCAGGAGCGACCCGGCGCACTTCGTTGGTGCCGTCAGGTAAAGTGGGACGTGCTTGGTCCGGTCCGCGTTCAGCTCGCCGCCGATCGGCCTCTTGCCGGTCGAGATCGTTGGCCTTGTAGCCTTGAGCTGTGATGCCACGGGCTGACGCCTCAATCCAGGTTTCACGCTTGAACTCTGCGGAACCACTGACTTTGACCTCAGACCAGCCCCGCGCTTCTGCGATAGTCAGCATGTTGCGGATGGTCGTCAGGTCCTCGCGCTTGCTGTTGATCGTGGTATCATCGGCGCGGATCGCTAACGCCTTGCGCTGGTAGTCATCGAAGTATCGACGCTCGCTGCCGCGGTTTTCGACGTAGTAGGCCTTCCCGATTGCCTCCGGCTCAGTCGTATAAGCAGGCGCTTTGAAGTCGTTTGCGGCCTTCCTAGCCGAAGCCTGCGGCCCTTCAGCGGGGGCGTTAGGACTTGCACCATGCAAGTCCGCCGCACGTCGTTGCAGCTCGGGGAGCTGGACCGCCTCGATCGTGTTGGCCGGACGCACGGCCTCCTTCAGTCTGTCAAATGCTGCCATTCTTCGATTCCCATTGGATTTCGAGTTGCACGGCCAGGCCCGGCCAAGGCTCTTTCTTAACGTCCACGCAGACGAGAGCAGGCTGCCCGGCCCGCATGGTGGGGACGGCGGACACTATCCCCTTACCAGGACGTAATTTCCATTCAGGCTTAGATGCTCTCGGCAGCATCCGTCATAGGTCGG